>PATZ01000046.1 GCA_002712575.1 Methanobacteriota archaeon | reverse complement strand
AGTGGAGACGTCTTCGGACTCTGATGCTTGTTCTAAAAGAGAATCTAATTCTACATCTTCAGATTGTGATTTAGAGGAAGTTTTCTCAGGCTCTTCCTCAGGCTCTTCCTCGGGTTCTTCCTCNGNNTCTTCCTCAGGCTCTTCCTCNGGNTCTTCCTCNGGNTCTTCCTCAGGCTCTTCGTCAGAATCTTTTTTTGTCTGTCCTTTNTCAACACTAGCATATTCTGCAAGAGGATTATCTGAAGATTTTGTGTTAGGATATTTCTTTTTTAATGCGGCAACCATTTTGTCATATTTACCTTCAAATTTATCNAAAAGTTTTGGTATATTTGTNATTTTTTTTGCTAATTCNGTNCCCTCAAAATTATCCTTATACACATNCTCTAGAATTTCAGCAGTTTCTTCACGTGTTAAGACATCAGCCATAAATATAGAACTCCTATAATTGTCTACTTGGATTCTGGTTATTATTCTTCTTCAATTCCTGCATTAAAATTACCTATATCCGATAAAGAATTAGAAAGCCCTGACCATTTTTCTGCTTCTCTGCCTTTTTCTGCAGTAAGCATGGACCAACGATCAAACGATGTTTTAACATCTCCATCTTCTAACGCTGTTGCTGCGATATTCATGGACGCTGACGCAGATAGAAGATCTATTAATTCAGAAAAGGCCTTATTCACTAGAGGTAAAGATTGTTCAGACTTAACCATCCCTAATGAAATAGCTTCATCAGTATTTTTCCAAACTCTCTCAATACTAGTTAAATTATCATCCCTAATTATTTTTGGAATTGTTATTTTGAATGCTTTCCTTAGGCAGATAGTTAGTAAAACGAATGCTAGTAATATTTCCAAATAATCAACCAAGGATATTTCTGGTAAAGGTTCTATCCAGCGAGTTTCTTGCCATGGAGAGTTGAGTCGTGCCCCATCAGGAAAACTAGCAAGACCAGTTTTTGAATAAGCGCCTGCCAATTTACCATATTTATTAATGATAAACAACAATACTCCAATAAATGAAAAGAAAGATAATATAAACCATCTACCAGATTTAATAGTAATTATCTTAGGTTTTTTTCTTTTATTTGACATCTTAGAAGGTCGATATAGCCAAATCCTAAAAAGTACAAATGATAAATAAGCGCCAATAACATAATCTTGGTTGTGAAATTTTAAATCTGCCCATAAAGAAATTGGGAGATCAGAATACATTGTAGATGCCATTTTCCATGAAGTAGGTATGAAAATTAGTTTTTCTTTACCTTCCATAATATTAAACTCAGGAAGTATTTGTAGATTATTTATGGCCACTACAAATGAATCCATGTAACCTGTAATGTTGATTAATTCGAATAATGCCAAAATTGTTGCAAAGGCGATTGTTCGAGAAGTTGGTTCAGAAAATATACGTGCCAGTGCCTCCGCCCCCGTCTACCGCAACACAGTATAGTCTATGAAAACACCGAAAAAAAACAAACTGATGATAATGACTGAATAGGACTAATAACGAGGTTGTAAAGAACAGATTGATGGCCGATTATTTGGATCGTATAGGCGCTGGAAAGATCCTAATAGATAAAGACCCATTTTCATTTGATTGGACTCCTCCTGAAATAGTTGGCCGTGATAATGAATTGAATGAAATGGCAACAATATTTCATGGAATAGATGGACATAATAAAAGTTGTAAATCTGTAATTATTGGCCCTGTTGGCTCAGGCAAAACAGTCCTAGCAAATACATTCAGTACGAAATTACGTGAAAAGTTAGAAGGGATTAGAGATATAGTCATAGCGCATATCAATTGTAGAAATTATTCTAGTACTATGCAAGTATTACAAAGAATAGCGACTACACTAGATCCTAGGCATCCTGAAAGAGGATTCAGTTCAGGAGAAATAATCCAAACCATCAGAAGGAATCTAATNACTCATGGTAAACATCTGTTGTTGATTCTAGATGAAATTGATGTATTGGTTCGGAATGAAAGTGGAGACTTAATTTACAGACTATTAAGAATTGATGAAGGAAGAGAAGAAAAAGGAACTATTTCCTTGATAATGGTAAGTCAGGAAGATAATCTGATGAATAGATTTGAATCTGCAATAATTTCGAGATTGGGACTAAGTAATGTACTAAAATTAGAATCATATAANGAAGAACAATTAGTAAACATCGCTCGACAAAGAGCCGAATTNGCATGCCGAAAAGGATCTATATCNGAAGAAGTCTTAGCAAAGGTAGGGAGATATTCAGCAGCAATTGGGGATGCTCGCTTGAGTATAGAATTATTAGAAGCAGCGATACGTAGGGCAGAAGTTGATGGTAGAGATGAGGTTCTGACTGAAGATATAGAGCCTAGTGAATTTAGAGTAACTTCGATAGAACCTAGTCAAATAGATATTTTATCAAAGCATCAAAGATTAGTGTTACTTGGTATTTGTAGAAGACTGAAAAAGAAAGATGTGGTTTCAACTGGCGACGTAAAAAAATTGTATATATTAGTTTGTGAAGAATATGGAGTAAAGGCTAAAGGACATACGACATTTTGGAAACATCTGAAAACTCTGGAAATAGAAGGACTAATAGACACAAAAACCGCAAATTCAGTTAATGGGAGAGGGAGAACGCAACATATTACGATAACAAATGCATCTCCCGGAGAATTAGAAAATAGGATTGAGAAAGTTTTGCTAAGGGAGTAAATAGATACCCCAGACTTCCGAACCGCTCTTATAGGAACCTTATGTCGCAATGGCGTCCGAGGAGATGTTATGGCAGGCGAACAGACATTCAAAGCTATAATTAACGATACTAATCCGTCTTTTAATGGCAGGTCTTTTCCAATGGACATATCAGGCTCAAATTACAACCATTTCATTGGGAAAAAAATAGGCGATTCTGTAGATGGAAGTTTTGTAGGAGAAGGAGATAAAAATTTAATTGGTTATAAACTAAAAATAACCGGAGGGTCAGATGTTACAGGAAGACCAATGCGTCCAGATTTNGATGGTGGTGCAATTAAATCAGTATTAGTGACAGCTGGTACTGGCTACAAAGGTAAAAAATATGTAAAGAAAAATGGAAAAGTCTACATTTACAAAAAAGANGGATTGAGAAGAAGAAGAAAAATTCGTGGAAANNTCATTAGTCAAGATACTCGTCAAATAAATNTGAAAGTTNTCGAAGTTGGTAAAAGAACTCTAGGATCAATATTCGGATTAGAGGAAGATGTCTCTGTTGAAGAACCCTCGAATGAAGAGGAGTGAATTGTCAGGAGTGATTAAAGCTGGCAAAATCACAACTCAAACAACCTGAAGTTAATATTGGCATGGTTGGGCATGTTGATCACGGAAAAACAACCTTAACAAAGGCACTATCTGGNACATGGACCGATACTCATTCAGAAGAAATGAAAAGAGGAATAAGCATAAAATTAGGATATGCAGATACTGCCTTCTATTCGACCAAAAAAGGAGATTATTATGCCAAAGGGAAGCATCCTTATGGCAAAAATGATATTAAAGAAGAATTCTTAAGAGCGGTTTCTTTTGTAGATGCTCCAGGCCATGAAACATTGATGGCAGTAATGATTTCTGGAGCTTCGATTATGGATGGTGCTTTACTTTTAGTCTCAGCGACGGAAGTATGCCCTCAACCTCAAACCAGAGAACACCTGGCTGCATTGGAGATTGCAGGGATATCTAACATAGTAATTGTACAGAATAAGATAGATATTGTTACGAGAGAGAGAGCTATTGATTCCCATAAAGAGATTAAGAATTTTGTTGAGGGCACTATAGCAGAAAATGCACCAATAATTCCAGTTTCAGCCCATCACGATGTAAACTTAGATATGTTGATCAAAGCGATAGAAGAAACAATTCCTACGCCTGTACGTTCTGAAGAAGAAAAAGGATTGATGTATGTTGCACGTTCTTTTGACATAAATAGGCCAGGAACAAGGCCAGAAAAACTCAAAGGAGGAATAATTGGTGGCAGCGTAGTAGAAGGATCTTTTAGCATAGGAGATAAGATATTAATTGCACCCGGAAGGAGGATTAAAGAAGGCAATAAAATCAGATGGGAGCCACTGGAAACAATAATTGAAAGTGTTAAAGGAGGAGGTTTGGATTTGGAAACTATACATGCAGGAGGTTTGTGTGGAATTGCAACACCTATGGATCCAGTATCTACTAAGGCTGATGAATTATCAGGACAAGTAATGGCGANAGAGGGCGAATTACCACCGATATGGAATGAATTGAAAGTTGATTTAGAGTTGCTTGAATTCATGGTATCGGGTTCAGATGATAAGTCGGACAAAGTCCGACCTCTGCAGCCTAATGAGATGTTAATGGTAAATTCAGCGACGGCGACAAGCGTAGGGACGGTGTCCACAATTAAAGGCAAAAAGGCAAGTATCAATCTCAGATTACCAATATGTGCTAAGCCAGGAAGTAGGATAACTCTGTCTAGAAGAATTGGAACACGATGGCGTTTAATTGGCCATGGAACAATAACTGGGTGATATTTTGGTAGGCGTCCTGGTTGACGCTTGTGGATGGATAGCATTGATAGAAGCCGATTTGAACATAGATAGTGCAATGATAGGAATTTTAGGAGAATTTGAATTGAAAGTTATTGAAAGTGTCAAGAAAGAGATAGAAAGGTTACCTCTAAAAAAAAGNAAATTATCTCTACAATTACTTGAAAAAAAATGTGACATTATACCAGATATTAAAAATATGAGGCATACAGATGATATGCTAATTAGATTTTCAACTGAAAAATCCTGGCCAGTTTTAACTGTCGATAAAGAATTAAAAGAACNGCTAATTACTTCAGGAGGATCATATATCGAAGTTACTTCAAGAAGAACATTGAGACTAATCGATTAAGGAAGCGTGAATAAAATATCATCATCGTGACCATCCAGGAAACCAATTTTTACTGCGGCATCGATCCATGCATGAGCATAATTAATTGCCCCGAATGCATCTATTAGATTTCCAGAAGCAAGGAAATGACGTGCGTCAGAAGTATAATCATCACACATTCTTAGCATGATAGAAAGTTTCTCTTCCTCATCTTTATTTACAGTTATTGGAGTTGCCTTTGCTCTAGCTTTTGATGTTATCAATAAATATCTTTCAATTTTCTCAACAGTTAACAAAGTATTTTCCATATTTAACACCATCAAAAGTAGGATTTTGCTGATTCACTAATTCTAAAAAATCTAGAACGGCCTTTCTTTCTAACTGANAGGATTCCGGCTTTATTCAAACCATTATATATCTGTGAGAGTCTTGGCCTACCGACTTGAAGTAATGCTTGTAATTCACTATCAGAAGGAGAGATTTCTCTCTCTATTGCCTTAGATACGACAATAATTTCAGTATCCGATAAATGAGATGCATATTCTGAGTTGAAAGGCTCATCATCATCCCATTTTGGACTTAGGGCGATTTTGGATTTTATTGGACTACTTTTTTCATCTATATATTCAACTTCATCATTAAAATTTGACTCAATTAGTCGATTTTCTGGAGTTTTGGTTTCAAATATAGTTTGATCGAAAACAGTTTCTTGCAATATACTATCTTGGGATGTCATTANCTCATTAGAATGAGATTTTTTAGGAAGTGTTTGCTCATTTTTCTTATCTACTGTCCATACTTCTCCTTCGGTATCAAAAACTAATTTGCCATCATAATTATCAATTTTTCTTTGTTCGTAGTAATTGTTAATGTCTTTAACTTCTTGAGAAATTGATGTATCACTTACTATATTCTCTTCAACGGCATCGATGCTTGCATCGATATATTCTTCATNATACATTTCATCTAATTCTGAATATTTTTTAGGCATCTCTCTAGATCTAGAAATCATACCTCCAAAAGCTCCAAAATCATCTTTATTCGGATTTTCAGAAAATTCTTGAGATATTTGTACTTTTTCTTTCCATATATTACCAGAATAATCTCTTAAATTCGAATTTTTATCTTCTTCTGTTTCTAATGTCTCGTCTCCAAATTCTATTTCCTCAAAATCTTCACTCCAATTAATTAGTGTGAAATCATCGTTTTCTGTACTTATTTTTTCTAGAACTTCAACTTCTTNTATGTACGATTTATCTTTTTCTTCTGTATCTTCTTCCATTTCTTGAAGATTAAAATAATTATTTATTTCATCTGAAGTTGCTGTATTTTTTCTCTTGACTGGGGTCTTTTCATCTATTTCTTGAAGATTAANATGACCATTAATTTCATACGAGGAATCTATATTATCATCCCCAATAAGGGCATCTTCTTCCTTGACACCATCTTGGAATTTCCAACGTAATAATTTTTCNAGAGATCCTATTGCACCAACGCCTCTATGCTCATCGACTAGATTCTGTAATATATTTATGAGTNCTCGAGGATTGCCAGAAGTGTAATCATATAATAGACTCAGTATTTTTTCACTTAAAAGCCACCTCTGTTTGGCTTTCTTTCTGACTCTTTTATCAATTAAAGATTGGATATTACTTTTATCTAAATCATTAAGATGCACAGGAGAGTCGAAGTTATGTAAAATATCTTTTTCTAGATTAGAAAATTGTGAAGGAGTCAAAGAAACTATCACGAAAGCCCTTAATCTCTGTAAAATTGGTACTATCCTAGGAAGAAACTTATTCATGTTAACATTTGAAGGAAAATCAAGAGCGACTAAAGGCAAGGGGCCTGATTTAGATTCTAAAGATGCTATTAACAACTCAGAAATTTGATGAACCGTAGAAGGTATTTCAAAACCTTCCAATGATACNGATATTTCATGTAGTACTTTAATTAATTGATTTTCTTCAGGCCAATATTGACAAACAATACTGGTCGGAGTAGTAGTACTTACCGCATTGATGACAGAAGTCTTACCTGAGCCTTTTTCTCCAACTAATAATATCATTCTTGGAGATCCTGATCTTATTAATTCCGCCCAAGATGATAGTAGATTATCACGGCCAACTATTTCATCTACTCTTGATGGTTCAATCGGCCGACCATCGAAAGGGTTTCCACGTAATGAAGGTATAGAAAGTCTAGAATTACCTTCTAACACCATATCCGTTCAGTAAGAGCATGAACATATAATATTGACGCTTACTAACGGTATAAAAGTCATTAATTTACGGGTTATTTTTCCATACCGGACAGGTTTTTTGAAGATAATTGTCCTTAGTATTACGTTTTTATTAAAAAAGGTTAACGCTTCATTAACGCTTAATTAACGCTTAATTAACGCTTTAAATATGCGTTAATGAAGCGTTAATAGAGATTGACGACTAAAATAGAATATGATTTGCAATATGTTATTCGCAAATATTAGAAGTACACGCCATTAGGAACACTCGATAATATGCCAGTAGACAATAGTCGCCTAGAGGGTTTTTACAAACTCTCCGTATCAGAAAGAAGAATGAAATTAGCAGAAATAGCAAATCTTGACGATGAACATGTACAAGCTTGGGCTGCAAATGGAGAACTTAGTGAAGATGCTGCAGATAGGATGATAGAGAACGTAGTTGGAACATACTCACTACCAATTGGCGTTGCGACAAATTTTGTTATTGATGGCGAGCATTACTTGATTCCTTTTGTATTAGAAGAACCTAGTGTAGTNGCGGCTGCAAGTAATATGGCCAAGAGATGTATTGCTAATGGTGGTTTTATATCAAATAATGATGAGCCAGTAATGATTGGGCAAATACAGATAGTAAATTGCGAAGACCCAGATAAAGCAAAAAGAGATATTTTATCTTCTAAAGAAGAATTAATTCAGAAATGTAACGAAGTAGATCCTATTCTTGTTAAATTTGGAGGAGGATGTAGGGATATAAAAGTTAGAATTATTGATACAGAATCTGGCTCAATGGTCATTGTGCACTTATTAGTTGATTGTAGAGATGCGATGGGTGCTAATGCCGTAAACACAATGGCAGAAACAATAGCGCCATTACTCCAAAATATTTCAAAGGGAACTCCGATATTGAGAATAATTAGTAATCTCGCGATCCACAGATTAGCAAGAGTCAGTGCTACTTTTACTCCCGAAGAGATGTCAGACAAAGGAGATGATAGAGAAAAAGGATCTCAAATTATCGAAGGTGTTCTTCAGGCATATCATTTTGCAAAAGCCGATCCATTTAGAGCCACAACACACAATAAAGGAATCATGAATGCTATTTCATCAGTTGCGATTGCCTGTGGGCAAGATTGGAGAGCTATAGAATCAGGGGCGCATAGTTATGCTTCTTACAAAAATAGCCATAAATATGGCTCACTAACTCATTGGGAGAAGGATTCAGAAGGCAACCTAGTAGGAACTATTGAGCTCCCCATGGCTGTTGGATTAGTGGGCGGTGCAGTAAGAGTTCATCCAGCTGCTCAGGCGAATGTGGCATTAATAGGAGTTAAAAGTGCTAATGACTTATCTAAAGTAATGGCAGCCTCAGGTTTGGTACAAAATTTGGGCGCATTGAGAGCATTAGCAACCGTAGGAATACAAGCAGGGCATATGAAATTACACGTCAGAAATATGGCCGTAACTGCGGGTGCAGAAGGAGAAGAAGTAGATATTGTTGCTTCAAGGTTGAGAGAAAAGGGAATCAGAATAACACAAGCGGCAGTGATAGAAGAAATAAAACAATTGAGAATGGAATAATTTAGTTACTCGTCCTCCTGAGATTCTGAATTACTTTCAGAAAATTCAGAAATAGTCATTTGTTCATCAGGTGCTAGTGAGGCTGCCAATTGGGCACTAGTAAGTCCCATGTTATTTGCTTCCTCCCTAAACCATGTACGAACTTTACGAAATTCTACTTCGGGGCAACCAAAATATTCAGCAAACCTTCTAGTTGTGGTTAATCTCCTAGTCAAACCATCTCTTCTTCTATCTATTAGGCCTCTGTTTGATAATTCTCGTACATGATCNTATGCACGCTGACCTAACATATCTACGAGTTGTGACTGGCTCATTGGTTGGTGATAAGCAATTAAAGCAGCGGCCGGCAGTAATCTTTGAGGAATATCAGCTCTGAATGAATCAGGAAGGAACGGCGAAAGTCCAGTTTTTACTTCCAATATCCAACGTCCTGAAACTTCAGTTAGTTGTAATGCACCATCTTTACGTCTCTTTATTGTTAAACGTAAACTATTCAAAGCGCCCTCGACCTCTGAACTAGGTTTATCTAACAATTCGGATAATTCACTGATAGACATTGATTTACCTGCACTAAAAACTATAGCTTCTAAAATAGTGTTTAAATTCGGTTCAGACAATTTTATTATCCTCCAGAATTGATTCGGGATGTAGGCGTTTAGTAAGAGTAGTGAAATCATCAGCATCCTTCCATAAATTTTCAAGAACTATTTTTCCATTACTACCCTCTTCTTGAGATATATCGACATAACCCCTATTGGTCAAGAATAAGGCTGAAACTAATGCAGTTACTTGGGCTTCTGCTTTTGCTTCTTCTTCATTCATTCCTGATTTCAATGATTTTTTATTTAGNGTGGAGACTATATCGCCAAGTTCAACNGATTGTGAAGTTTCACTTGTATTATTTTTTAGAGCATTCCATGTGCGTTTTAAATCGTTTTCTAAGTTTTCTACATGCAAGCTACCACTAAACCTTGCCCTTGCACGTTCATTGGATTCTCTACGTTCTTTGGCAATAGTTTCCCTTAATCTTTGTTCTTCTGCTAATTTTCCCGCAGATTGTAATCCCATTAGTAACTCAACAAGAGTAACCGGCCTACTTTCATCACGGTGTATACGACCTTCAAACATAGATGGTAATTTTTCATCTGCAGCACCNGACAAAACTCCTAAAGAAAAATTATAATCTTCATCGTCGAATTCAGTTTCCCAACCACCTTCAAAATCCCATACTTCTTCTTCTTCGTAATGAAGTGATTTTTCTTGTCTCTCTATTAGTGAAGATGCTTGATTTCTTAAGATTGACCAGGCCATTCGCACTAATTTACCACATGTTGGTAAATCGATATTTTCGGTTTTTTCAATCCTTTCATTGAACATCTCCAAAAATATAGTAAGATCTACATCCCAGGGATCCAAATCTGAGGAATTGAATAATTGGAATACTAACGCAACTGAACGATCAAATGGATCTATCAAGAACTGGTGTTCAGCTTCCTCAAGAGATGCCAGNTCGAGTAATCTATCTAGATAACGACTCGTATCTAAATCGATGTCCCCGCCAAGTAATTTTGCAACAATATCTTCACGCATATCAGTCTCGAAAATAGACAAAATTAGTCCTCCTCGGAGCTTATGATTAGTTCTTCTATTTCTTCTTCTATAACTTTGATATTTGCTTTTTGTTGTATCTCTTCAGTCAATTCATCAGTTCTATCTCTTAGAGACTCTAAACCTATACCAACTATTTTTTCATCTNTATTTTCTGTCCCGGCCCTACTTACCAACCCACCGAGACTCTTTGGCGCACCTAATGGTTCGGGAGTACGTGGCATATTTTCCGCCATAGGTAATTCGGGCATCGCTGCCTTTTCTGCTTCCGAGGCGGCTCTAGCTTTTTCTTCAGCTTCTAAATCCTCTCCAAGTTGTAAAGCNGCAGCTCTATCAAAGTCCGTTATTCTTCGACTACATCCATCACCTGCATGGGTGATTCCAATATGATGATCTGCTAAAGTTAAACTAACTTTCCTTAAAGTTACCATAATGAATTGTGCTCTTTGACTACGCATCCTACAAAGTGTTGCGATTCGTTCAGAATTAAATGGATCAAGATTTTGATCTACCTCATCGAAATAATAAAAAGGAGATGGTTCATAATCTTGTATTGCAAATATTAAAGCAAGAGCAGCCATAGACTTCTCTCCACCAGATAAAGCAGTTCTTCTTGTATTGTGACTCTTACCAGGTGGAACACATGCCATTTCTAGACCACCTTCAAATGGATTTTGCATATTTTCAAGTTTCAAAGAACCTGAACCTGATGGTTGTAATATCTCATAAACTCTACTAAAATTATTATTTACATGAGAAAATACGGAAAGTAGACGTGTTTTACGTTCATTCTCTAATTGTTCTGCAATCATTATTAGATGTTCCCTTCTTTCTCTCAATAATTTCCCATCAGAAATTAAATCTGCTATACGTTCAACAGCAATATCATATTGCTCTATTGCCAACATATTCACATCTCCAAGATGACTGAGGCGGCGTTCAAGTCCCTGCACACTTTTTTCCGCCTCAGACATAGTTGGAAGTTGAATATCTCTGGAAGGTAATGCAATTTGTGAATCTTTCAATTCTTCAGCCATTTGGTTGACAATAATGCCTTTTTGTTTAATTTGAGAATTTAATTCATCTACTCTTGAAGATAATGTCTGCCTATCTTGAGATAATTTTGCAACATATGCCCTTAGACTGGCACGTTCCTCCAAAATAACATCTCTGCGATCATGGAGTATTTGCTGCTCCTCATCAAATTGAGAAGATTTTGCTTTTAATTCAATTAATTTTGAGTCGGCATTTTTTATAGAATNCGTAAGATTATCTATTTCTATTTCAGAAGATTTAATTATTTCTTCCTGTAATAAAATTTGACGTGAAATTTCATCTACTCTGGTTTTTAATAATTCTAATGTATGTTTACCAGTATGTATTTCAGCATCATAAGCAATTCTTGATCTTTCGGCTTCAGTTCTTGTAATTTCTGCGTTTCTTAATATCTCGGATAAATGATCTGGGGTGTGATTTTGGAGATTTTCTGCACAATTTACACGCTCTTTCTTACATTTTTCTAATAAAATAAGATTATCTTCACAAGCCTTGAAAAATATCTGCCTTTTTTTATCGAGATTATCGTATTCCTTTTTAGCTTGCTTGAGTTTATCACTAACATCTTTAACCAGTCTTTGAGACCTTTCCATATCGGCTTTCCAATTACGAATTTTTACAGAATGGTCACTGTCATCTAATCCATGAATCTGGGCTCTCAGCAACTGCTCATTTGTTCTCAATTCTTTAAGAGCAGCATCCACAGTAGAATAAATCAAACTTGCTTCGTCTACCGCACGCTCATATTTCTCCAAGTTAGAAATAGAACCATCTCCACCGAAGGAGAGTTGATCATTTCTAATTTTAGATCCTCCTGTCATGGCCCCTGAGCTTTCTATAACCGAACCGTCTAAAGTGACCATACGTACTCCTCCCATATTTTTCCTAGCAATATTCATATTTTCTACAATCAATGTATTTCTTCCAGCATATTTTATCGCTATTTCAATTTCTTGATCATAATCAAGTAAGTCATGAATAAAACCGATTATACCAGGATTTCTGGCCACTAATAGAGTTCTACCTTGTGGCCTATTGATGATGAGTTTGTTTAAAGGAAGGAAAGTTGCTCTTCCTCCTCCATTTTTACTTAACCAAGATATGCACTGCGACGCNACATTATCATCTTTCACTACTATACTTCGTAATCCGTTACCTAATGCATGAGCTAAAGCACTTTCATGAGATGGATTTTTTGGAGTTGCTAATTCACCAAGTGTCCCTAAAATGCCACTAATCTCGCCACTCTGCCTTAGTTTTGATAATGCTGCAATTGTCGATGCAGAACCTGGGCGAGAAGATTTTGCCTCTTGTCTTGCACGTGCCTTTTCTAATTCACGTTCTGCATTTCTTAATTTAGCCTCTGACCTATCTCTGTCCCCACATAAAAGATTATCTTGTTTTTGGATTTTTCTTAATTCTTCGGCTAGGGAAGCTCTATCAACAGAGGGTAATGCATCATGGAGATCTTCTCCTAATAATTCTTGATCATCTCTATCCAGTGTAGCTGATTCATATTCTGATTCCAAATCGGCTAATTTATCTGAAGCTATTTGGCACAATTGTTCTGCTCTATCATAATCTAATTGAGATTTAGCATATTTTGATTGAGCGGCATTTTCAGATTCTGTGGCCTGTCCTAATTTCCTATTCAAATCGCGGCCATGTTTATCTCCGGACTGTATTGCTCTTCTAGCTTCTTTTTCTTTAATATCTGCATTTTTTAAACATTNTTTAGCATCGGAAACGGCTTTTTTCGCCTTGATAAGATTATTTTCTGCATCTTCACGTGCTTTTTCTGCTTTGATTAATTCTTTTTTAGAAATTGTTATTTCCTGCTTTGCGAGGATTATTTTTTTCTCTTGATCTCCTATTCTATCAGCACCTGATTCTATTAATATTTCAAACTCTTTTATGCTATCTAAAATATCTTTTGCGTCTCCACCTAACATTTCTTCAAGGCTATTTGAAACTTTAACCATTTCTTCATCGAATTCATTTACCTTTTTTGCACTGATAGAAAGTTCGGAAGAAATTATTTCCTTTTCATCGATATATCGAGATCTTTCTTCCCCTAGAAGTTTTAATTCATCAACCTTATTTTTAAATCTAGATTGTTGTAGGATTATTTTTGATTTATCTAAATCATCCTTTAAATCTTTGAATTTTAATGCTTGTTCCCTCTCCTTTCCCAAATCTTTGAGTCTTTTCTTTTGATCTTCCTCAAATATATCAATTGTCGCTATGCTATTGTCTACTTTCTTTTTTTGATTATTTGCCTTTCGAATTTCTTCGTCGTAAGCAGTAACACCTGCTACTTCTTCTAAAATTCCTCTTCTTTTATGAGGAGTCATGGTTGCAAGATTTGTAACGTCTCCTTGGAGGACGATATTGTATCCATCCCCTCTTAAACCTGCTTCGGCCAATATTCTACGCATTTCTGTAGCAGTACAAGGATTTTGATTTATGGAGTATGATGAAATAGGNTCTCCTTTTCTGTTCAATCGCACNGATCTAGTAAAAGATACTTCTTCAGTTTCTATTCTAAGTCGNCTTCTTCCATCTGCCTCTGGAATATTTGAAAAAACTAATGTTGCACTCATATTTTTGGCTGGTTTTCCAGTTCCTCCTCCATTAAATATCAATTCTGTAACATTAGATGCCCTCAAAGCCCTAGTAGATTTAGGACCTAAAACAAATTGTATTGCATCTCCACAGTTACTCTTTCCTGAACCATTGGGNCCTGTTATACCAGTAAATCCCTCTTCTAANGGGATGTTAACAATTCCTCCAAATGATTTGAAATTTTCTAACTCTATTCTAGTGAGATGCATCCCATCACCTTATTCATCTACGAAAAATCGCTGACGACATTTATCGTCTCGTNCCCTTGAGGATTATGAAGGTTGAGGAGGACTTTGTTTACTNAATGCGATTATTGGACAATTGGAAAAATGCCAGAAGTATTCAGATTTGACAGTACGAAGATTCTTGATTGGATGCCATTAGGAGTATTTATGCAAACGCCTCAACCATTATTGATGGATTCTGTAGATGTAGCNGTCATAGGTTCAGGAATTGCGGGTTTATTCCTTGCAGTAAAATGTGCAAAGGCTGGACTAAAGGTCGCTGTAATCACAAAAAAGGAAATTTCTACATCTTCAACAAATTGGGCACAAGGAGGGATTGCAGGAGTATTAGATGCCGACAATAAAGAAGCTCTAGAAATGCATGTCAGAGATACGTTGGAATGTGGAAGAGGATATTGTAATGAGGAAGTAGTGCGTTCAGTTGTTAATGAGGCTGCAGATAGAATTAATGACTTAATCAAACATGGCGTTAGATTTGACATTGGAATCAAAGGAGANTATGATTTGAATAAAGAAGGAGGGCATTCTGATTATAGAATACTTCATTCAAAAGATCGTACAGGTGCAGAAATTGAGAGGGCATTGACTAAAGATGCACACGCTGAAATTGACGACAATTTTAAGATTCTCGAGAACTGGATGGCTGTTGATTTGATCCAGAAAGAACATGGGGATGTCAGAAAAGGAGTCTCTGGAGTTTGGTGCCTAGATCCAAAGGGACTAGTGCATACTCTTCCTGCAACAAATATTGTTTTGGCTACAGGCGGAGCAGGAATACTGTACAAAAAAACTACTAATCCGATTGTAGCAACTGGAGATGGGGTTGCTATGGCCAATAGAACTGGAGCGGACATTAGAGATATGGAGTTTTTTCAGTTTCATCCGACCGCAATAGGATTAGATTCAGGAGATACTTTTCTTATTACTGAAGCATTACGAGGAAATGGGGCTATACTGATGACTATTACTGAGTATAGAGAATGGAAAAGTCAAGAGAATAATAATCCTGATAATTTCTCATATATGCATAATTATTCCTCACGAGGTAGTTTAGGTACCAGGGACGTCGTAGCAAGAGCGACCGATTCAGAGATGAAGAAAAGTGGTGATAAGTACGTTTTACTCGTAACTGAGCATTTAGATGCCAAAAAATTAATAATGAAATTTCCGACTATAACACAAAAATTAGAAACTTATGGCATAAAAATAGGGTTTGATGCGATACCAGTAACGCCTGCTGCCCACTACATGGTTGGAGGAATTGTAGTTAATTATGAAGGGCAGGCAAAATCTAATGGCCATATTATCACTAATTTATATGCAATAGGTGAAGTATCGTGCACCGGACTCCATGGTGCAAATAGACTTGCTTCAAATAGCCTTTTGGAAGCAGTAGTTTATTCAAATAGAGCTGCTGAGAGTATAATTAATAATATTGATTTAAATTATAAAAATAATATTAATGACATCCCTATGTGGAGAGCAGAAGATTTGGATATTTTAATTGAACATGCTCCTTTGAGGACTGATTTAGAGGCGCTTAGAGTTACTATGAGTTCAGATGTAGGAATCGTCAAAAGNCATTCGAGATTACAAAGAGCGAAAAGAAGAATACAACATATTTCAGATGAGGTTGAAATGATTTGGAAAACCTGTAAGCCTACACAAGATTTGGTAGAGTTACGAAATCTTATTGATGTGGCTAAATTAGTAGTTAGAGCCTCTATTTCCCGGGAAGATAATATTGGCTTACACTATAATAAAGATTTAGAAAACTAAGTAAATTATTTTAAAAAAAGGAAATTTATATGAAAAGAAAATATGAGGTAAAAATCAAATTCCTGATAATTTTTGCATTCGTGTATACCATGGCTGAACTAAATCATGACTCTCTATTATATCAAAGCCATAAAGCCCTTGCATTGATCTTAGTATGCCATAATTAGCAAAGTCTGCACCGTTTGGAATATTGCCTCCAAAAAATTCTCCTTCAAATCCTTTGGCTAAATTATCTAATTGGTATTTTAGATTATCACGTGGCTTTAATGGGAATTTTTTTGCTCGACTCCGCCCTACAAAAAACATTATTATTGCACCTAACCACTTATTTATTATGCGGCTATAGAATGAAAAATTATCAACCTTAGTAACATAATCAAGTGCTTTAAGAGAAGTGAAATATGAAGAATATATGACGGCAACTATGGATTTTCCTAGTATAGAATTAGAGAAATCCATCCATTCATCTTGTTTTTNATCTACTCCATATCTAGGAAATTTATCATCTCCCTTCTCATCTATGTAATGTAAAATGTAGTTGGAGTCATTTACTTGAGTTCCATCTGAATCAACAAAAACAGGAACTTTTTTCCAATTAGACCACTGTAATTCAGTGTGTTTCATAGGATTTACTTCAACCTTAGAATATTTTATTCCTCTTGAGCCAAGCAGTGCTTTGACCTTGAAGCAAAATGGGCATGTTTCATAACAATACAAGGTAGGTAAATTATCAACTAATTTATCCGGAACTTTCTTGTCCTGAATNCCTGAAGTTGGTTCGTCCGTAATTGAATCTGACATANNACTGGGAAGCATCAGTACTTAGTGAAATATTCGGTTAAAAAGTCTGAAAAAAATAATTATTTTATGGTACGTTTAATTCCCATTTCTTGGGTAATTTTTCTCCTGAAATGATAATCATATCCAACCTTTCTTTTAATGCAGGAGTTTTGATATCCATCATTGAAGCATATAATTTAGACTCTCTAATTTCATCTGGTATGCAGATTTTCCCAGAGGTGGATTCAAAGTCTATTGCCCGATCTAAATCTAACGCATGGCGATTTAGATTATTCAGTAAACTATTTGATAGTCTAGTTATTGTAGCAAATAAAAACAGAATTATCAGGAAAACTGCAATAGTTCCCAATGCCGTATCTCCTAGAGCATCCATAACAAGTATGCCTAATAGGAATACAATTGGTGCTGTAAAAGTGAATAAGAATCGATTTTCAGTTATTGGCTTTTTATTTTTCATTCTCTTCATTATTTCCCATCTAGAATCCAATTTATTCCTAGGGTTAAAAATTTCAGAGTTTTCCATCTTTGCAGCCTTTTCAACCATCTGCCTTACTGATTGCATACGCAATAGTTGTTGATTAGCAGGAGCATCCATTTCTTCGCCGAATAATTCATCAAGTTTTATTGCACAATCTTCATAATAACCCATTCTGGCTAATATCCCAATTTGCTCAACTAAGGGAGTTACTTGATATGGTTCTTTTTTTCTACGATTCTCCCACCATTCTAAACCATGCTCTAACATGCCAAGATGATCTATAAGAAGGGCACCTCCCAGTTCCCACGCAAGATCATTATCAGGATCAAACTGGATAACTTTTTTCAATGCAGCCATCGCCTTTGAACATTGTTTTAAATCTGGCATTAATGGTTTGCCTCTAGTTAGTGGAGGGAGATTAAGTCGAGCTATTGCCATCCATGCATCTGCATGTTTTTCATCCATTTCCACAACTGATTTGGCTTGTAATAATGCATTTTCTCTATCTCCTTTTTCTTCTAAGTCCAAAACATCTAACCAAACCATCTCAGGACTCTTGGCCATATTTCAACGGAGACGCTTCTCAAAGAAGAATGCTGGGGTCATTAACGATTTGAATGGCGTCTAGAGTTCGATTTTCTTGATTTTTTCGGAGACCAATTCGCTCTTGGGTTTTTGGAACGAGGTCTCTTTTTAGTTATTTTTGAACCAACTCCTTGCCTCGGTTTCCTAGTATCACAACTGGAGCGATTACATATTTCCTTACTTGCAAAATTATGATTTTTACACTTTGGACATATCCAATCACCAGGCCTAATTTTTGTATCACGAGTATGTTTGTCATTATTCTTCTGATTACTACGACGGTTAATATTTCGTCCTTTATTCTTTTTGGACTTTGGAGTTCTATCCCTTGGTGCAATTTCTATACTAGCACCTAGTGTACTTTCAGCAACGACTCCTTGAGATAATGGAAAGATATGAATCATTGGATAATGAACACTGCCAATTACACTTTTGACCCTTCCAACATTTTTACCACCTCTAATTCTTATATTTGTACCAAGACTGGGAGGTTTGCCCTCGAATGATGCTAAAATACCGCCCTCATGAGATGTTTTGGAGACTGTCCCCGCGAAACTCATGTTTTAGTCGCGACGTGTTGTGTACATGAGGGCACCGGCTATAGAAATAAAAATCAAATATAAATTAGTAAAGGGAATGGATCTTTCTTCATTGGAGTCTTGAGAAATTGGTTGTACTAATTCTTCGACATATAAGTGGCTATTATTTACTTCAAATAATATTATTGCGCATATTCCCGATTCATCACAGCCTTCTAGTTTGATTTCATATTCACCTTCTGGCCATAAATTAAAGTTTATTTCCGGTATTTCCCAAGTATTCCCCGATGGTTCTATTGTACCCATCAAAGAATCATCAATAAAGAATGAAAAGGAAACTTCCTCTCCATCAGGATCACTAAATTGACCTCTGGCAGACCAGTGAGAAGGTTCGGAAATTGAGAATCCAGTTGAAGATGCCACGAAGAAAGGAGGTGAGCTTTCTTTAGTTATTCCTAAATCATAAATACTCATCGATGGATAAATATTTTCTCCAGCAATCATCATTTTGACTTTTACGTCTCCTGGAGTTAATCCAAATGAAGTAATATTAACATAGGTTGAAGATATAATTAAAAATTCCGAAAATATTGGCTCTATGTCTTGGCATAAGGCTATCGAGATTGCCAAAGGAGGCCAATTATCAGATACTTGGATATATAGTGGGTGAGGGTTTTGAAGTGATTGCGAAGTAGTAGATATTGAAATAGGCATACCAATATTCCATGTCCTATTGCCTGAAGTTTGTCCTGATGAGTCTCTTGCTTCACAAGTAATTTCTTGTAAATATTCAATATTTGCATATAAAGAACCATTGATACTCTGTCTGATATTCGAATTCAAATCTCCAAAACATGAAATATCAAGGTTTGAAACTCCCAATTCATCATTGAACCATGTTGAAATTTGTTCCCAATCTGCCCACATTACTTCTCCTGTTTCAGATAGAGGAAACCAAGTTCCATCAATAGGTGCATCCTCAGTCCAAACGGGAGGATTATCAATTGGTACTGGGAGAATAGTGAAATCGGCAAAAATATCTTCACCAACAGGCCAGTTAATTTTATCTGAATTTGGAAATATAGTGTAATTCAAAATATCATTGTTTGAATCTAAAGAATAATTAGAAGATTGGTCGCCAATACAACTACCTCTCAGAGGCGTTACATAATCGTCTCCTAAATCTATATCTAGACCTAAATACCTGCCTTCACACTCTTCCCACATGTCTAATCTTAAATTATTAGTTTGAGGAAAAGAAAATGTTAATTCAGCATTGCTCATATTTGATGCATTCAGTGCTATGGTAAATGATTCTGGATCACTAATTCCAGATAATTCCAAAGTGGAATTTAAGTATAAAACAAATCTACATTCATCCAAACCAAGAGAATTTTCTATTTCGGTATCACAATCTCTGTTTTCTGATGGGATAACAGGTATTTCATAACAAGGAGTATTTAGATTATAAGATTCACAAGTTCTTATTTCAGAATGTCTAGAAGGTACACCGTTTACTTCATTCACGATTATACTATCTCCTTCCCATGATGTATTTTTCCAGTCAACGCCCACTCCTCCTCTGTGAGCCGGGCCGTCTCTAATTCCAATTCTAGTTATTGTGTGCTCGATACAATCAGCAGCAATTGACATCACTGCATCTCTCTCATCAGTAGACAGCCAACCATCTCCTCCACTTGGTAGAAATCCTTCCAGATAACTGTCCAATCTTTCCCTCACGACATCAGCCATTGACCAATTTATCCATGCTTTTGCAAATACCTCTGCAGATTGCCAGTCTTGGTCAATTTGAAAATGATACTCTGCCTTCGTATATTCAAATATATCTTCAAAAGTTATTCGGCTACAACGCTCTTCAAAGCTATCTTCACTACTCCCTCCTCCAAATTGCTCCATCCGAATTAATTTATTTCCTAAATAAGAATCATTAGATAGAAGCGGCATGAAACTAATAAAAATAAAAATAAAACATATACAGATCGCGGATAGAGTTGAGTTTTCTCTTCCCATGGCCATTACAAGAATCAATAGGTCATTACTATATCGTTCAAATGTTTACAATTAAGTTAGGTAATTGTAATAAATTTAGGGCACCCTAAATTTGATATACTGACCTATTCTGCGAAAGTTTAGGGCATCCTAAAAATGCCCCATAGGAGAATGTAAAAATGCTAAAAAATGCTAAAAATAAGACTATAACGATAATGGCCGTACTTCTTTTTGCTACGTCTGCTTTTGCAGGATGTACTGGAGATGATGGCCCAGAATTAGATGCTGAAGATGGAGGATATACATATGTTACAGATGTCGATGTTTATCGATTAATGACTGAAGATGTTTGCGAGATAAAAACGCTTGCAGAGGAACATGATTGGGCTGCTATAAAAGACATTTATCAAAATGGTAAGAATGTTGAAAAAAGTGATGGATCAATGAAAACAATAGAACAACATGCCTCTGCATCAGGAAAGAAACATGGATTGTCGGAATATTATGGCGTTGATGCTCCATTAGATGATTATATTATGGCTGCAATAGATGGTACAGGCATGTTTGCTGGTGCTTCTGACAGTGTTAGGGAACAAGCTGTAGAAAAAGGAGTTCAAAATCAATATTTAGTTGCATATGCTATCCATGAATGGAATGCTGCAATAGTAAAAGCAGAAGCAGGAAGCTTTGGAGAAGATGATGCACAACATGCTTGGGATGAAGGATGGGGATTGTATCATGGAACTGATGAATCCGTATCATGTTCAGCTTATGCCACAGGAGATAAAAGAGCAGGAAACTTTGCTACTGCTAATTCAGATGGTACAGCACAAGCGAATGCTGCGATACTAGAAGCACAGCTTGAAGGATTGGCGGCTCTTCAGGCAGAAGATCTGGCTGGAGCAACAGCTGCAAGAGACAAAATAGTAAAGAATTTGGTTATAATATACTCTCAAGCAACAATTCGCTATGCACACAAGATGAATACTGACGATACAGTAGAAGCGGCGCAGACTCATCAATCTGAAGGTTATTCCTTCTGGAGAGTAATTGAGTCAACTATCGCTGGAAGCAACCCTACGCCAGGTAATGATTGTTACAATGGAGTAACCATGACAGTTAGTTCTTCATTATCTGACGAATGTTCTGGTTACATGTACGTTACAGATTACGATATGGGAGATGGATCAGATGTATGCTACAACATGCAGGTGCATGAAGTTTCTTCGGACGATACAGAAGCAAAATGTGATGCATATGTGTTTTTACCAAACTATGGTGCAACCATGTATACAGGAGCCTATAACTCAGTCAGCCATACAATGAATAGCACTTGGAATCAAACAGTGACTGAAGCATGGAATTATTATGAGGACGTTGACATGGGCGGCTCATCGTTTACTGGGTGCTACAACATGATTACACATGAGGTTTCTAGCGACGATAATGCAACTTGTACAGCTTACATGTGGTTAGTAGATTATGATATGGGTGACGGAGTAGATACTTGTTACAATAGCGTCACTCACGCTACTTCTGAAGTAAGTCAGGCAGTATGTGAAGCATACGACTGGTACGCTAATTATGGAGCAACAATATTTACAGGATGCTACAATACTGTCAGCCATACCACTGATGCTGTAATGAGTGAAGCAGAATGTAATGCTTTTTCTTACTTACCAGGCTTTGGAACTGAAGGCATCAACGGAATATATGACTTTTCTAATGTACCAGTTGCTGGAACTGACTATCAAGCAGCAGTTCGTGCACATCTTCAACCAGCTTGGGATATGTTAGGAATAACAGCTGAAGATATTGGAACACTACAATAAATTAGTAAAAGAATAGATATAATTGGAAACTTAACGGCAACGGGGGACGGTCAGATACCTGCACCACAGTTATCATAGCGTCATCACAACTATAAATTAGAAATACACACTCAATTTAATATTGTCCCTCGTTGACCAAGTTTTCAAATAAAGGTTTAGGTTCGCTTAAACTTTCTAAGAACCTAGGTGATTGATGCATGAAAGATGATATCACGGCAATTCAAATTAATGAAAAACCGATAGTTAAATTAACTGATGTAGAAATTGGTTATAAAAATAATGAAACATTGGTAAAAATTCCATATCTAGAAATATTTCCAGGAGAGATTGTGGCTATCGCTGGACCATCTGGTGTCGGAAAAACTACTTTATTAAGGACTATTGCAGGTTTAGTAAAGGCTATTTCTGGAAAAGTAGAAGTTTGTGGTAAGGTGATTCCTCATAGGCCTAAAAGAGGGAAGTTGGGATATATTCCTCAACGATTAGGACTAGTTCGTCATGCAAGTGTGATGCATAATGTGATGCTAGGAGCTAATGCTGGCCAAAAAAAAGAAGTTTTTCATAAAAATAAATATATCCAGATGATTAGTAATTCCATGTTACCATTTTTTCCTTCCAAGGAGGCGAAGAATAAGTCGTTAGATGCGATTGAAAAAATGGGTTTAACTGATAAAATCGGAGAACCTATTCGAAAATTATCAGGAGGACAGCAAAGAAGAGTAGCAACAGCAAGGACATTGGCGCAAGAGCCGTCTTTAGTCCTCGCAGACGAATTTCTTAGTGAATTAGATGAGGAAACTATGGAGACGGTATTGAGAGGTGTGGTAGAATATATCAGAAATAATAATGCTGCATTACTTGTCATAGAGCATGACGTATCAAGAGCTAAGTCCATGGCAGATAGGTTGTTAGTAATTGATGATGGTAGACTGAATCCGTTCATTACTGAAGTTACTATGTTAGAGGTGAAAGAATGGTTACGCTGAAATCTAAAGTAATTTCTTTTTGTTTTATTTTGATACTATTTTCTTTCTCAATATTGAATGGGATGGTAAATGATTGGGGAAGATTGTCCGGTGGTTTATCGAATTTATTGATTTTCTTCGGCGAATCTTTATGGCCGCCTAGCTGGAGTGTTATTGAACCTCAAGTATATCCGGTATGTACGGCTTATCCATTGTTTGATTTTACTTGTTCTACTGCTTGGATAGGAATGAGTGAGACTATCAAAATAGCTTTTGTCTCAACAATTTTTGGCTCAATTATTTCTTTACCGATTTCAATCCTAGCTGCAAGGAATCTGAACTCTCTTGGAGTCTCATATTTCGCAAGAATTTTATTGGCTGCTGCACGTAGTTTGCCAAGTATAATTTGGGCTATATTTTTTGTTATCCTAGTTGGTTTTGGGCCTCTTTCTGGCGTTTTAGCGATGACAATCTACAGTGTCGGTTACCTAGGTAAACTCCAATATGAGTCAATAGAAGGGATGAATAGTATTCCACTTGAATCCGCAAGATCGATGGGTCTTTCAAAAATAGAAATTGCTACTGGAGTAGTAATACCAGAGATGGCTAATAATTTAATTTCTCAGATGATTTTCATGTTTGAGTATAATGTTAGGCATGGTACTGTGATTGGAATTGTGGGTGCTGGAGGAATTGGTTATTACATCAACTTATATCTAAAATTTCTTCAATACGACAAAGTTATTTCATATCTAATAATTATATTCATAGTGGTACTGATAATTGATTTCTTATCAATTAGCGCTAGGTCTTATTTCAATGAAGAAGGAGATATATCTAAACCTTCGTGGTGGGACTTATTTTTACCTACTCTGAAGATTTTTAGATTTTAAATATCAGAGGCAATTATTCTTATTGAACCGTCTTTATATGAAATCTGTATATTGTCTTTTACTTTGATAGTTAATTCAGATAATGCTTCATAAACATCCTTTTCTGATACTTTGAATGCTTCAGCAGCACGTTTAGTTGACCATGGTACTTCAACAAAATTAGATGATGAGAGCCACTTTAATAGACGTTTTTCGAAATCAGTTAGATCTGAAGCACTCATTTTCCTAACTCCTATATGACTCAACCATTTTTCTTACTGCATCCTCTACCTCTAATTTTCCCTCTAGCAATGACCATAAAGCAGACAAAAAAGGAGTTGATGCATCTATCTTTTTTGAATAATCTAAGAATGATTTGGTAGCGCGGACACCTTCGGCAACCATATGCATTTCAGACAATGCACTATCTAAACTCATTCCTGAAGCTAACTTCTCTCCCAATGAACGGTTACGACTACGAGGGCTGGTGGCAGTTACATACAAGTCTCCAATGCCTGCTGGGCCAAAAGCTGTACTTTTATCTGCACCCATTTTCTCAAGAAGATATATCCCTTCACTATACCCTGCAAGTACTAAAGCGGCTTTCAGATTATCTCCTCCTATGCTATCTCTGAGGCCATCAACCAAACCACACGCTAATGCAACAGTATTTTTGTATGCACCCCATAATTCGGCTCCAATCGGATCTATAGCTGGAGTGAGGACTAATGTTCCTGTGGATAATCTCTCTGAGATGCGTTCTGCAACAGATTTGTCATGGCAAGCGACCAAAGCATTTGTAAGAACTCCTCGAGCTACTTCTGGAGCAATAGTTGGACCCGTCATCACAACTACCGAGTTACTTTTTCCTGCAATAGATAATTTCTTTTCCAACACTTGAGATATTAATTCAGAGTCTTCGTTTTCTGGAGCCAGTCCCTTGGCTAAATCTACAATAACATGTGAAGGTCGTAAATTTTCTACCATTTCATCGAAAACTGAGATTATTACAGAACTAGGAAGCGCCATAATAATTAATTCACATTCTTCTAAAATATCATTGATTTCCATAGTCGGGTTCAAACCAGATAAATCATAATCTGGGAGATATTTATGATTCATACTCTCTTCCATTAGTGATTTATAAACATCATGTTCAATTGTCCAGCCAGATACGTTATGGCCGTCGTCTAACCATATCTTGGCAAGAGCAGACCCCCAATTTCCCAATCCCACTACACCTATTCGAGCCATATTAGTCGTACCTATGGCGCAAACTCAACGTTATCATACTATGGGAAATGAACATGTAAAGCGTTGCCTTCTTGACTATTGAACGCTCGCGCATAAAACAAGCAGGGGTACCCGAGTGGTCAAAGGGGCTGGGTTTAGGTCCCAGTGCGTAGTGCTTCGCAGGTTCAAATCCTGTCCCCTGCACCATTAATTATTCTAATCTTATCCTCTTGGAACGGAATTTCGCTAATTTTGACTTCTGCCAATTTATTAATCTGAGTCCCATTAAACTCAAGAAGAATATACTCAATATACTTATGATATAAACTGAAGGTGGGAATGGCCTAGTTTCGTCAAGAGGCCATTTATCTTCAGTATCGAGAACGCCGTCATTATCATCATCAATATCTTTGTAATTTAGATCTCCATCTCCATCTGTATCTATAAAGTCTGTATCCAAATATACTGGTTCAACAGGTTCTGGCTCTTCTATGGCTCCTAAATTAGGATCTGCAACACACCCAAGTAAATTACCAATTGCTAAGAGATGTGCAAAATTTTCGTCAGATGGATTTAACCCTGGGACAAAAATACATTGATCGGCATTATTTCCAACTGAATCACCATCAGAATCCGCCCACTCAAGTGGGTCATTATCAAATAAATCGAAATTATCTCCTATATTATCTCCATCTGTATCATTCCACTCAGATGGATCTAGTTCAAATGCATCAATTGAATCATTATATCCATCATTATCGTCATCAAAATCTAAATTATTACCTAAAGTATCTCCATCGGTATCTAGATATTCAGAAGGATCTAATGGGAATGCATCGCCCAATAAATTACAATTATCTAATACTATATCATAACCAGGATGGCTGTTGGAGAGATTGACTAAATCGGAAGGGTAAATCAATGGATACGAGATAGGGAGATATGCCAATACAGAAGGATGATTTAATGGTACAGAAATTCCATTGGAGTTTGTAATAATAATAGAGCCTATATCATGATTTTGACCATAATTTAGATTGGAATTATCTCTGAATGAAGTACCTATACTGGTATCACAAACACCATCTCCATCATCATCGGCATCAAAATTATCTCCCAATTTATCGCCATCATAGTCAGCCCATTCATATTTATTATTTGGGAAGGTATCAAAATTATCAGAACGTCCATCATTATCATCATCGTTATCAGTATTATCACCAATGCCGTCTAAATCAGTGTCTGCCCATTCAAATTGGTTCAGAGGGAATAAGTCCAATGGACGTAATTCGTATACAATGTCCCCGCTAGAATCAAGAACGGGAGCTAAGAAAGTATCATTCACCCCATCATTATCATCATCTGGATCTATGTTATCAGGTACATTATCTCCATCTGTATCAGCATAAACTTCTGGATCGAGTGGGTCATAATCATATACATCATCCACTCCATCTCCATCATCATCAGTATCAATATAATCTGGTATAAAGTCACCATCTGTATCTAAAATACAATCTGTGAAAGAATTGGAAGCGATTTCAATTGTTGAAGTTGATTCGGGACAGGCGATTTGTTCAATTGCCTGATCTGAGTCAACATAGAATCCCTTTGCGGCGGGAATACAATTGGCTTGACCTATTATATTTGTATAATATCCAACTGTACAGGGAGTCTGTTGGAGAGATGCAGTTTCTGGTGAACTGAATCCTTTGGATGCTGAGATACAGGATGTTTGTCCAGAATCTGGTTGATAAGTTCCAGGTTCACAGGCCGTTTGAGTCCCTGAACCGTGATTTAGATCAATTAAATCCGGAGAAGAACTATCTGATGAACCTCCATTACCGAGTTGTCCATCTGAATTTATCCCCCAACAATATAGTGTAGCATCATCAAGAACTGCGCAAGAATGACTATTCCCAACTGATAATGATATAGCAAATCTTCCAGGAGGTATGTCGACAGGCTCAGGATTATTTCTACTTATTAGAGAAGAATCTCCAAGTTGACCTCTGGAATTATCTCCCCAGCAAATTACATGACCACTATCCAGTAGAGAGCAAGTATGATGGAAACCTGAACCTACATAAGAAGGAGTATCTGATTCAGATAGTTGTATCAATAAAGGCGTATTGGAACTACCTAATCCGGAATTACCTAGTTGTCCTGCCGAATTGAAGCCCCAACAATAAATTGAATTATTGATCAATATAGCACAGGTGTGGAACGAACCACTTTCTAAAAATATTGTTTCATATTCAGATTCGAATAAAACACTGATGGGTTCTAAATTTCTAATATTTGTACCATCACCTAATTGGCCGTGCCAATTGTCGCCCCAGCAACTTACTGAAAGATTTTCTAAAATAGCACATGTATGATAAGATCCGGAAGATATTGAGACTGCTGTTTGCCCTCCTTGTAAAATAATAGATTTTGGAATATTGCTGTCTATGGTGGTTCCATCTCCTAATTGGCCGTTGGAATTACTACCCCAGCACTTTATAGAGTCGTCATTCAATATGGCACATGAATGAGTTTGACCCAATGAAACACTTTTTGCAGATTTACCTGCGCCTAGATTGACTAGAGTGGGAGTTGTTCTCTCGATTAGAGTACCATCTCCTATCTGGCCATAGGAATTACTTCCCCAACATCTAAGAGTGCCATCATCAAATATGGCACAAGTATGTTCAGCACCTGTTGATATCGAGACAGCAGATTTGCCCAAAGGAGTTGATGCAAGAATAGGAGAGAGACTATTTGTCCTAGTTCCATCTCCTAGTTGACCATGTTGATTATCGCCCCAGCAGCGCACCGAGCCATCATCGAGTATTGAACATGAATGAGTATTTCCTGAATTTATTGAATTAATTATTGGAACATTAAATCCTGCATCTGAGCCGATACATGCCGAAGAGCTCTGTGAGCCAATACTTGGGTTATATGTCCCTCCTGAGCAAGCAATCTGGGAACTTGAACCTTGGGAGTCTACATAATAACCGGGATTGGCGTCGTTACATTTATGCATACCAGATGATGGTTGAAATGTTCCAATATCACAAAGCTCTTGTGATGTAGCGCCATTACTGGAGACATAATGTCCTGGACTGGCAGGAATCTTGATTATACTACCAGGAGTATCTACATAAAATCCAACAGTTGCTGGCTGACAAGAATATCTTCCATATTCTCCAACGGCACAGGATACTGCTATTGCAGGGTTGTTATCATCTATATCTTGACCCGAACTAACTCCATCACCATCTCCGTCTCCAGGTATATGGGTATCAAAGATATTTAACTGGGAATCATCATCTAAATCTCTTTCTGCTGCATTAATGTAAGACCATCGAGATATAGACAGACTAGTCGGAGATGAAGACATTGAAATAGAACTACTTGATTCCCCTCCCCAACAAGATAAAAGATCATTATTCATAGATGAGCAAGTATAATTCTCGCCAGATGCGATAGTGATTGGGAAACGTGCGCCTGCAAAGGTAACTTGATTTGGAGATGTTTGATCCACTGTAGATCCTATGCCCAATTGCCCTTCAGAATTATCTCCCCAGCAATTTAAAACATTAGAATTATCTAGAGAACAAGTATGCATACTTCCCAAAGAGATTGAATTTGAACCAGAAATTATTGATACTGGAGAATTGGAATCAGTATTTGTTCCATCGCCTAATTGCCCTTCAGAATTATCTCCCCAGCATTTCAAACTTGCGTCAGANAATATNGAACATGTATGTNAATCTCCAGAAGAAATAGCAACAGGANTAGGACTTAGCGATATNGTAACAGGAGTTAATCGGTCGNTATTNGTTCCATCGCCNAATTGCCCTTCAGAATTATCTCCCCANCANTTNANGAGNGGNTCATTGATTATTACACANGTATGATATGCNCCAGTAGAAANTGCTANTACTTTGCTTGAACCNAGATTTACACTNGANGGTATCGNTAGAATCTGTANTAGAGCCATCNCCNANTTGCCCTTCNGAATTATCNCCCCAGCACTTTATCGANGCAGAAACTAAAACTACACAAGTATGTTTNAATCCTANAGATACAGAAATAGGTATTTCAGAGCCTAAATCTACATCCACCGGCGTAGATGAGTCGAATGTAGTNCCNTCACCTAATTGTCCGTCTGAATTATCTCCCCAACACTTCANACTAGCATCATCAAGAATTGCGCATGTGTGTCCTTGNCCTGCAGANATAGAAATAGCGGTNCGGCCGATGCCTAAATCGACTGCNGTCATNGTTTGACGCTGTACAGTTGTCCCATCACCCAACTGCCCTTTGGAATTATCACCCCAACAACTCATAGAAGAATCGTCAAGTATTGCACAAACATGATCTGAGCCGACAGCAATTGTAGTCTCGGTAAATATTGAACCCTCTTGAAAGCCGGCCTTTTCCAAGTTACCAGAGACTGGTTGACTCATGTCCGTTAACATATAGTTACCACTAGTTGCTATGGAAAAATTTTGAGGCCCTTCAGGGACATTTGTGCCTGTAACTATTATTTCCCAATCTCCTGCATCTGGACTCGTAACTGTCATACCGAGTAGGTTATTTATGTCATCATTTTCTTCTCCCCAAACATTTCCAGAAGGATCTTTAAGTACGAAATCTAAATCATTAACTAAACACTGAGTAGCACAAGATGTGACTGCAATATTTGGACTATCCGTCCATGAGAGTATCACTCTAAATTCTGGAGTGCCAATAGGTATCGTCAATCTCATAGATTTTGTTTCAGAGGTTTCAATATCTAGACGATCTATAAATGAGCTGTTTATTGCTTTAGATACATCTATTCTACCCCATCCTTCATGATTGTTCGGTATTGCTTGAGCAGCACCATTTAGTGGGACTGATGATGAGGGAGCGTATTGTCCGGCCATATCCACAGACGTAGCAGAAAATATCCCCTTAATCAAGGCAGAACTGGGTGAAAGATACCCATTATTATTCAGATGTTGTATCAACTGGGCTGAAGCTCCAGCTACAACAGGAGTGGCCATTGAAGTTCCAGATTTGTAAATATAATCTTCGTTAGAAGCCATAGGTATATTATTTGGATCAATGTCTTCTTGTGAATAAACTGAAATCATGCGAGTACCTGGTGCTACTAAATCGGGCTTTATTCTACCATCCTGTGTAGGACCTCTGTTTGAATAGCACCAAAGACCTTCTATATTGTTTGACTCATAATCATCCGTTAGAGGATCTACAGGAAAAGTAGTGACACCGCCTGGATAAGAGCTACATCTTACTCCCAAATTAGGTCGCCAATTTTCAGAAGCACCAATAGAAAATGCATTCTTGGAAGTAGTTTGGGTTTGAAGCCAAGAAGTATCAACTTCTCCGTCTGAATTTGAGTCTTTACCTTCATTGCCCATAGCAAAAAGAATCACAAGATCATCATATTGATGCGCTCCCTCATCTATTTGTTTACTGAATGAAGTATAATAATTTGGACCATAAAGAGTTACTCCTCCTTGACCATCACTGTAATATGTAGGAGTAATCATTGGATCAGTTCCCCAAGAATTAGTTTGAACCCTGGCGCCGGCTTCATATGCTGGNCCAAAAAGTGTATTGACAATATCCAAAGGCGTTCGAAGTCCAGTTCCGCCAGAACAAGAATTTTCATTGGCCATCGCATAAAACCATAGTTCGGCCTCATATGCCATACCTTTGTATAGGCCTGCTGAATTATAACCCGAACCTAAGACAGTCCCTGCAACATGAGTGCCATGTCCAGATAGATCACGTGGATCGTCATCTGGACAATTATTGTTGTTGTCAGTTGAAGCCGAGATAACGGTATTTATCCTACCTTGAAAATCCTCATTTATTGTTGGGTTTGCAGCATCGCAAGTCCCTATGGAATCACATTCATTTGCATTATCCAAGCCACCGTCTGCTACAGCAATTAACATACCATCTCCAGTTAGAGTATTCGCTGAACCTCCCATGTAACCTGAATCCCATAATAAATCAGAGTGGACAATATTAGCTGCTTGATCATCATATGTGGCATCCGGATATTTTGGTTCAATCCATTCTACAAAGGGTTGTTTAGATAGCCATTCAATTTGTTTCTCATCGACAACAACAGAGGAATATACTCCCGAGAGCATATTTACTTCGATTCCCTCAGAAAGTAAATTGTGACCTTCATCTTTACCGGATAATACCACATTTACGAGGTATCTATCTTTGTCCATCAACTGACCAAGATTAGCCCCCTTAAGTATTGGAATAATATCTGGAGCTAATTTGTCAGTATTATCCAAACGGAAAGCTCCTATAACGCCATAATCTGATAGAGTCATTGGTGACATCTTTGGGACATTGCAATGGAAACCTTGAGGNGGAAGATATGAAAAACAATCAATTCCAATAGATTTCAGTTGCTCTTTCCAATCAGAAGGTACAGGATATTCATGTGCAAGGACGTGCCATCCATTAACTATCGATTCATCAGTTACATCTTCCCAATAATCAATTGGTACATAATGGGCTGTTCTGTAAAATAACCATGCCTCTCCCGCAATCTCTTTGTCAAACCATCCATGAGATGGGTCAGATGTATCTTGTAAGCCAATAGGATGCTTATCCGGGATATATATTGATTCTTTGGATTTTGAATTTTGACTTTCTTCTTGTAAATTNGGATAATCGATAGATATCGCTAATGTAAGTATTGGAGGCANTAAAAGTATGAAAGTAATAAATAATGAGAGAGATGATTTGACCCTGCTCACTCTACTCATGCATCTCCTACGTAGTAGGAGGACATTAAAATTACTGTTGGATTTATTTTTTTTAATGTTAATAATTTCGATATAGAAAAAAAAATATTGAGTATTAGTAGTTCATTTAGGGGGCATAAATATATGTCTAGACTGTTACGGATAATCGTGAAAGAAGGCGAGGATTCTGAAATCTCTGAAAGAAAGATAGATTCTGAGTTGGAACATGGAAAAAATTTAGAAAATACAAACATAAAGGAAAACNANAATCAAGTTATCGATAAAGAATTGAAAAAAATTCGCGATAGAAGATTGAATGCTGATAAAACATTTCTAGTAAATACAATTAGGCCAAGAACTAGTGATGATTACACCTTGGTATTTGGCGTTCTTGTTGGAATTATATTTTTTGGAGGTGTTTTCATTGCATCTTCGGGGATTGTTGCCTCAGACTCAATTGCAGTAGATAATGCACTATCAGGGACAATTTTTGATTCAGAAGATTGTACAGATAAAAGGGATGTGATGTATTTTGAGATATACTCAATTGATGAAAATATAAGAATTAAGACCTATAATGTAAATCCTGAAAAAACTACGATAATGTCTGTGAAGATGCATAGTGACGAAAATAATAGTGATAGATACTTTGGTGGACTTGGAAATCAAGAAGTTACTCTTTACTCAGAAAATATTGGAGATGGAAAGTATAAAGTAAATATGACACTCTACATATGGAATGAGGATGTTAATCTTTCACATTTGACAGATGATCAATTATTGAATTATACAATACTTGGAGATCCNTCTGAAAATTTCCATAAAGAAGTTGAATTACATATGGAAAGTAGAATAACAAATGAGATCCCACTGATAAAATTCATTACAATGGGGAAATATGGCAATTCTGAAATTCAAAAAATACCCGAAATTTCTGATAAAGAAGATAGGGCATGTATGTCAGTACAACAATTAGGCATATGGGGATGGGCATTGATGGGACTAGAATGGGCAGGAGGAAGAGAAACCGCCATGCTAACAGGAGGAAGTGCAGGAGTGCCTCCTTGGTGGTTGGCATCTGTCTCACTGGGAATGTCAATATTTTTCTTGTGCGTTCAATATCCACTAATGCATAGACTGTATCATAGAGATGTTGATGATTTGTTATCGACAAAGCAAATGAGAAGATTGATTCAAAGGACCGTACAGAAATCTGCTAAAGAATTGCGAATAAAAATTGATTTAGAAGGGTTCAAGATACAAGATCGTAGTCTCTCAATTGATGCTTTAGTTCCGTATAAAACTAGTGGTAAAACCATAGTTGCACCCACAGAAGTAAAAACTAAGATGATTACAGATATTCTGGAAGAGTTTGCAATATTTGGAGAAATGCGGCCAATACAATTAAAATCAGTTTGTATAGATAAAGCCGCTAGTGATGTAACAAATATTGTAATAGACTCAGAATTATTAGTTACTAATTTTGGAGATATACCACTTTCTGAAGATTATGGTGATTTCTTTTCATCGATAGGGAAATTTGGGAAATTAGAAGAAGAGTTTAGACGCGTTATGAAAAAATGGTTTAAAGAAAATAATTTGATTGATTATGGGTCTGCAATAATGGCCGATAGTGATTCTGTTTTCATTAGGATTATTTACAGACCTCAACAGCGCTTTGCATATTTCCTTTTCAAGTCTAATTTCAATGAATTACAAAATGATTTATATCAATTATTAAGGAATAAATTGAATGAATACATAGGTGAAAAATCTCTAATAGTTAGTGCCAGGAACGAAAAATCAACTCTAGCAGATTACGCTAACCCAGGCAGAGTTGAGCAAGGAAGTGATGAGCTAACTGGAGAAGCAATGGTTGCTAAGAGAGGAGGTATTCCAGGGGCACTTTTGCAAAATCCATTCATGGGAGATATACTTTCATCAGTAGAATATGTGGCATTGAAAAACAGAAAGAGAATTGATAAATATGG
>PATZ01000045.1 GCA_002712575.1 Methanobacteriota archaeon | reverse complement strand
CCGATGACGATGATTGGGATCTAGAGGACTTCGCAATAGAACAACTGTGGTCAGTATCATTAGCATACACAGATGGTGTTAATTTCACATATTTCTTAGCTGCTACACAAGTATTCGATAATGAGTTTAGAGTAGCTGCTGATATGGCTATTGGCAATGGAGATGGAGAATTAAATACAACTGAAGCAGAAAATGTATATTTCTGGTTAATTGACGCATTTGATGCAAATCCTGAAGGACCAGGGAACATTACTCTAAATGGAGTACCCGGAGAACTTGTCTTTGTTGGATACGATATAATGGATCTTCCAAGTGAAAATGGAGGTAACCCATCAATTGTTACTGCTTGGGATATTCATTTCTTTGATGTTAGTGCAAATGATGATGGAAATTATGAGTTTACATACATGGAAAACATATATGATAATGGAATAAATACTCCAGCTTACTTCTGTGCTGAAACTTATGAATATAGTTATCAAGTAATGGAGTTTGTTTGGAATGGTACAAATATCGATCCAGCAGACATTAACGAATGCATTAGTTTGGATATAGGAGAAATCGTACCATCTTTCAGTATAACATATGGTCAAGAAACAAATGTCGATTACGATAATGATGGAGTAAATAANGANGATGATGCTTTCCCATATGATCCTTCAGAATCAATGGACACAGATGGTGACGGATGGGGAGATAATTCTGATGNNTTCCCTNANGATNNTNNTGANTGGCTAGANACNGATGGTGACGGAATTGGNGATAATGCTGATACAGATTATGANGGTGATGGAACCGATGATTCAATGGAAGATAGCGATGGCGATGGAGTCAACGATGCCGATGATGCCTTCCCTGATGATGCTAATGAAAGTACAGATACTGATGGTGACGGAGTTGGAGATAATTCCGATGTATTCCCCAATGATGCTAATGAAAGTAGTGATTTAGATGGTGATGGAATTGGTGATAATTCTGATGATGATGCAGATGGCGATGGTACACCAAACGATCTAGATGCGTTCCCTCTAACAGACTCATCTAATGATGCCGATAATGATGGAGTGGCAAACGACTTAGATCACTTCCCAAACGATCCAAATGAATACTTTGATTCTGATGGTGATGGAGTTGGAGATAATGCTGACACAGATGATGATGGTGATGGAGTATTAGATTCTAATGATGCATTCCCATATGATCCTTCAGAAACTATGGATACAGATGGTGACGGATTGGGTGATAATGCTGATGAATTCCCTAACGATGCTACAGAAAGAGTAGATTCAGATGGTGATGGAATTGGTGATAATTCTGATGAATTCCCAAGTGATACGACAGAATGGGCAGATACAGATGGCGATGGAGTTGGAGACAATTCTGACGCATTCCCTAACGATGCTAGCGAGATAGTTGATTCTGATGGTGATGGAGTNGGAAATAATGCTGATGCATTCCCATACGATGCTAATGAGCAGAGTGATTCTGATGGAAACGGTGTTGGAGATAATGCACAAGCCGATCAGGATAATGGAGGAACTACTCCAGTTGATCCAGAGCCAGTTGACGATGACGGAGGATTCTTACCAGGTTTCTCTGCAATAATGGGTATTATCTCAATGTTAGGNGCTGCAATATTAGTTGCAGGACGACGTAAGGACTAAGAAGACCTCATCAAGGATGATGAGGTCTTTTTAGGGCCCTTCTGATAGGTTGTTTACACATACAAAGCATATGCTAGTTATCAAATAATGGCGGGCCGTGCAGGATTCGAACCCACGTCTCCGGATCCGAAATCCGGAAGGATATCCAGACTACCCTAACAGCCCACGAAGTAGTTACCAAGGTGCTAGCGTCTTCAATGCGACGGATGACAAACTAAAATTAAGCGTGCCAAACTTCTATGAACTTTGATTGCATACTTTAAAGAAATAACCCAACCAGTCGAATTAATGAGNGCTTCTATTTCTTCCCATTTTTTCCCCATAACTAAATATTTACTCGTTTTTTCTTCTAACATAAACTCAGGTACAGTTGGCAACATTGTGCATATAGTACCGTTAGGATTTATAGATTGAGCCGCTTTCAATGCCTTCAAGAAAATATCAAGTCCATTATCAGATTTCCAAGAATTTCTTCCATAAGGAGGATCAAAAACAAATGCACAATCATCTTGTCTACCCCACAATTCTACAATATTATCTATTGAGCATTTCTTAACTATGTATTTTCCTTTTCCTTTTGACCAAACTAAATTTTTATGCGTACCTTCTACCATAACCGGGTCTAAGTCACTGGCTAATATGTCGATTCCTTGGATAATCGCTTCAATAGCAATACCTCCAGTTCCACAAAACGGATCAATAATTTTTTTTGGAAACCATCCTGGTTTATGACTCAAAGAAATCATCAAACGTGCTAGACGAGCATCGAGAGAAACAGGCTTAAAGAAAGGCCTTTCTATAGGATTCCTGCTTTCAAATTTATTTTTATTTGGTAATTTTCTCCTCAGTCCCCAAATTATTACAGGTTTTAATGTATCAGATTTATTTTTGTGGAGGACTCGATCTTCTAAACCTGCTAATATTACTACTATTTCATGTTCTGGAGTTTCTAAATCCACATTGTTATATGCAGATACGATTAACTCNCCAGCTCCTTTTTCTATGCTACTACTGGATAATGAGACTATTTCTTNGCCTATTTTTCTGGTACGTATTGCAAAACTACCACTTGGCAGATTATTTACAGCCCATTTATGTATTAAGAGTGATATATCTTTTTCTGAAATATTAACATCATCAATAATTTCTGAGTTGAATAATATGTCATCTAATAAGGCAGCGTTTGATAAATTATTAATATTTGAATTATTAGAAATAGTCACCATACGAGGGTGAATAATCTTATTTAAGTTGACTANTGAATTTATTTCTGCCCTAAATAAAAAAGGATTCCAGCCACTACCGACCAAGATTATTTCTCCCATATGTCGGCCTCGATATNCATCGGAGGGGCTTCAACCCTAAATGCCTCTACATGTTCCGGTAGACAGAGCAGGGAGTAGTGAGGCCATGGGATGTAACTTGAGAGACTTGGCAAATCCTGAATCAATTAATTTACGTGACTTATCTAATAAAAGAGTGGCNATTGACACATTTTTAGTAGCATATCAATTNATTACATCTATTCGAGNNAGAGGAGAAGGACAAGACGGAGGGCCATTGAGAGATTCAAAAGGTAGACCAATTTCCCATTTAATGGGNTTTTTAGATAGAGCAACTGTAATGATAGAAAATGGTATTGACCCAATATTTATTTTTGATGGCACTCCTCATGATTTGAAATTAGAAACTTTAGATGAAAGGAAAGAAAAAAAGAAAGAAGCTCAAAAGAAGTGGGATGAAGCAGTATCTGATGGAGATTGGGCTACTGCTCAAAAACTCGGTTCTCAAATAGTTTCATACACTAGAGAAATGGTAGCCGAGACAAAAGAAATGTTTGATTATATGGGAGTATCATGGATTGAAGCACCCATGGAAGCAGAGGGAGCAGCGTCTGTTCATTGCCGTAATGGAGAAGTAGCAGCAGTAGCAAGTCAAGACTGGGATGTTTTACTTTATGGTTCACCAATTATGATTAGAAATTTGATTTCACATGGTACTAAGAGATTTGGAAGACCAGTTTTAGCGGAAAAGATAGTTCTCAATGATTTATTAGAACAGAATGGAATAACACAGGAACAATTAGTTGATTTAGGAATAATGATAGGAACAGATTTTCATCCTGGAATTAAGGGAGTAGGGCCTAAGACTGGATTGAAATTAATAAAAAAATATGGGACATTAGAAGAAGTTTGTAAAGAAAAAGGCCATGAAATTCCAGAAAATATAGATGAAATCAGAAATATATTTCACAATCATCCAATCGGAAGCAATACTCTTCCTGGAAAAAATATGGCAAATGAAGAAAAACTCAGAGAATTCTTACAAGAAGAAAGAGGCTTTAGTGATGCTAGGATGAAAAGAGCTCTTGATAGATTAAAATCAGCAGGAAGGTTAAGAGATTCTGGCCAAACTTCCATATTTGATTTTTAGAATTTTAATTATTAATATTATATTGACATTATTTAGGATTATTAGGTAAAGAATTAGGCAATTCTTTAACGGTATTTAGAACTAAATGTGTCACAGATCTCTCAACACCTTCTATGGATAAGACATTTTTTGATAAATCATCCAAATCCTCTCTATTTGATGCCTTTGCAATAATCATTGAATCGAAATCCCCAGTTACATCATATACAGCATAAACTCTATTGTCTTTAGCAATCTTTTCTTGAATTTCTATCAATCTTCCCTTCTGTATTCTCATCCCTATAACTACTGTTAATTCCCATCCTATTTCTTCAGAATTCAAAAGGACTGTATATCCTTTAATTATTTTATTTTCTTCCAATCTTTTGACTCTATTACTCACTGAACCCAATGAAACACCTATTCTCTCAGATATCTTTCTTAGTGAAGTTCTCGCATCATCGCAAAGAACTTCAATTATCTTACGATCAATTTCATCCATGACATCACATCCTTTGTAATAGTTTATTGTGTTAGGCTATTGAACATATGCCATGATTTTATCATTTTAAAGACTCATTTGTTTATTATTAATCACTCTTCTTCTCTATTTGATATATCCAAACCCTTCATGAATCTTAATATTCTTTTTTCATCGTCATTAATCATTAAACTGACTTTATTTCCTATCCAAACTGGAATACAAACTCCATCTCTTTCATCAATCAATATCAATCCTCCTTTATGTTCAGTTATATCTATATCAAAATCTTCATTCAGTAAAAATTCTTCAATTAATAATTTATCAATTTTTTTACCATCTATAATTATGTGACCATAATCAATTTTTGGAATAATTTCCTGTGCCGATTTTCCGATTATCCTATCAATTTCATTATTTTTTAATTTTATTGTACTAAGTCCTAGACTTATTATTTTCAGTGGCCGCCATCTATTGCCAGGAATTACAATCCTCCCCGATTTGCGACTTTTTTCATTTTTCCATATCGTTTTTGCTTCATCAGTAGTCCATGATATTTTTCTCCCTCTAATCCATAAATTTTCTGGACATTGACCAAAACGATTGATTATCATCTCNCTTAATTCTTTATTTATTGGATTTGGAAAATTCTCTGGATCAGGCTTTATATTATTGTCTAAAAAACTATTTTTTCTCTCATCAGGATTCATTGTACCAATCCTTTTTTCTAGTATTGAAATAAAAAATCCACTTCCATCAATTTTATCATTCCAAATTCTTACACATTTTTTTAATGAATCAATTATAAATTTCTCAGTCGGAGGTAACATAGATTTTTGTAATTTTAAATCCTTATCTTCTCCTCCGCTATCATCTAATTTTGGCCATTCTACAAAACCTTCATCAAATGGGATAGATTTCAAAATATCTTGTGGTGATAAAATTTCAACAGTATTATCTCTCAATACTTCAGCTATAACTGCTTCATTTTCTACAGGATCTAATGAGCATGTTGAATAAACTATTCTACCTCCAGGTTTACTTAAATTAATCGCTTTTCTTAATAATTCCACTTGTAAATTATGTAACGATTGACTTCCAGAAGGCAACCATTTCTTCCAAACATCCGGGTTCTTCCTTGTTGTTCCAGATCCAGTACAGGGAACATCAACTAAAATTTTGTCAAAACCAGGATTCAATATTTTCGGAATATGTCTACCATCATGTTGTATAATCATGGACGTTTTATTACCATGCCGTTGTATGTTTGATACAAGGGTATTTATTCTATTATTTGCAATTTCATTTGCTATCACTAATCCTCTATTTTGTAAATTTTCTGCAATCTGAGTTGTTTTAGAGCCAGGCGAAGAACACATGTCTAAAACAATCTCTCCGGGCTTTATTTCAAGTGCAATAGTTGGTATCATTGAAACAGCCTCCTGTCTTGTAATTCTTCCAGTTCTATGCAAGGAAGAAATAATAGATTTTACCTGTCCTTCTGCCTTCCCTCTTTCAAAGGGTAGAGTCCAAGCACTTCCTTGAGTATCTCTGAACCATTTAATTTTTTTAGCACCAATATTTTGCAACCATTCTTCAACCCACCCCCACTCTTTTCTTAGATAATTCACCCTGACTGTCTCTGGTAGTCTATTTACAGATTTTGAAAACCATAATTCTGGATCATCTCTCCAATTACTCACAGCATTAAGTAAAATACTATTTTTACCCAGTTCATTCCAATACTCCTGGGATATAGCCACAATCTTCGCACTATCTATCTATCAAATAATTAATCCCTTTTGGGTTTTTTTCTATCATAGTATTTTCAGCATTATAGAGTTTTTTTTACATAAAATATTATACCATCGATAAAATCCAGGANGCTTCACGACTTAATGTCGTAAAGGGGATGGACAGTATGAGATTGAGTAGGCGAATAGCAAAGAATAGTGAAAAATCAATTAAGACAGACATATATGGGGCTACAAAAAAATTAGTTGAATTAGTTGAAAGAGCACGTAATAATTCCGCAGAACAAGGCCCATTAATACCACTCGAAGCTCTTGTTACAATAGAAAATGACGAATGGATATGGAAAAAGGTAGATCGTAAAGTTTTGGAAAATTTAAGTCACAGACTGGTTCTTCAAAATTCGAATGGCTACCGTCGAGAAATTCTTATGACATCCAATATGGATAATGCAATGGATGCCGCTTCAATAATAGTGGATCTTGATGGCGGTTGTGTTTTAATNGAAACTTTGGAACCTTGATNCTATTTTTCTCCTTCTTACTCTCGTGGCCTTGAAATAGTCGATGGGGGTGCGGAATTCAATGGCAAAGGAGAAGAAGGGTAGTGGAATTCAGCAAGCGGCTGGTTTAATTCGTTACTTTGACGAGGAATCTGAAGATGCTATACAAATATCAAAAGGTACAATTTACTTCGCATGTATTTCTTTCTCTCTGATAATTTATCTAGCACAGCATGGAGTATGGTCATGGATGTACCGTGCTTTCGGGTTCTAATCTTCATCGAATAATATATTAGTAGTTAATAATTCAGTTTTAGGATCAGCCTGAATAATTGAATTAGATGCTCTACTCAATGCTCTTTCAACCGCAGGAGAATTTCTATCAGATAATGCAGTTCTAGCCTCTTCTAAGGCCAAATCTGCAGATCTTAGTAAATCTACCGCATTTTCATTAACGCCCCTTAATTTTCTTACCTTATCTTCTAGACTAAGTATCTGTTCATTCATTTCATTTTTAGCACGCTGGATTAATGCATTCCACATTTCGAAGTGCTCTAATATTTTCAATCTCGTGACCCGTTCAAATGGTTTTATTCTGACTGCTTCCCAAGGATTTCTTCCCAATGTTGATACCATATCATGAACACATCTGGATCTTACAGATAATGAACCTTCAATCTCAATTTTATTATAAAAACAACGAGAAAATAATCCAAAACCCCAATAGTGACTNCTAGTTATTTTGATGTTTAATTCATTTGATTTACATGTTAGTTCCCATCTTTGCTCATCCCAATTGGGCTCATCNGTAAATATAGGAGTTTCATGAGAACCNAGCGAATGNAACATTGCTTTTGCTACGTCTCCAAGAAAAACTTTCCTTTGTTTTCTTGATTTACCTAAAACTTCAAGACAACCATCTTTATTTATTCCCATTCTAGGTTTACCATGAATGACTTGCGCAAACAATACTGATCTATGTTCATTCTCAAAAGATTGAGTATTGCCCTCTGTTTCTAGGATATCCACGTTTGCCTGCCAATGTCATTTAGATTGAACATTGTGTATACATGTTCTCTCTATATTTTGGTAATTATGTTAAAATTATCTGTACTTCTTCACTCTCTTCCTCTTCTTCTGCATCAAATTCTTCCATTGATGGAATTTGTTTTTGTGCTCTATGATATATTTCACGTAATGTTTGGTCTCCAATTTCTAGATAAACTCTTGTTGTAGCGATACTTGCATGACCTAACAATCTCTGTATTGTGACTAGATCAGCCCCTCTTTCCAATAAACCTGTGGCAAAGGTGTGTCTTAAGGTATGTGGGCTGACACGACTTCTTGGGATATCAGCTGCATCTGCCAATCTATCAATTATTTTTTGCACAGAACGTGGATTCATTCTGTTACCTCTGCTTGATAAGAATAAAGCCCGACAATCTTCAGTTTTTTTACATAAATCAAGTCGAGTTTTACGTATTGGTTTCCATGCTTCTATTGCAACAACTGTTGAATTAGTAAAAAGAACTGTCCTATCTTTTTCGCCTTTTCCTCCAATTACTAGTGCTGATAAATCATCAAAATCAATATCATCCAAATCTAAACCACATAATTCAGAAACCCTTAGNCCGGTATCTAGCATTATTGTCACAATAGGCGAAGCCAGACAATCTTCAGATCGTTTTGAAGCTAAAATTAATTTTTTTAGTTCAGATTTTCCCAATGTTTTAGGTAATGAACGACTCCTAGAAGGCCTTTGTACCCAATCTGGTACTGAATGCCCAATCCATTTTAATAAATGCGATATTCCAGCAATTCTAGCATTAATTGTTGAAGGTCTCAATTTACTAATTTCATTTAACCATGCATCGATCCTACCATTATCAGGATTACAGAATAAATGAAATTTTTTTACACTGATATTCTGTAATTTTTCCCAAACCCTTTGCGACTCATTTGGTAATTTTGTAGTTGTGAAGGTCTTTATCGAAACAATATATGATCTAATCGTATGGNCACTCTTTTTTTCTGTTCTTAGTTGTTGTANCCAACATTCAAACCAAGGTAAATCAGATATNCGNACCATACGAAGAGGTAATTTAGATTTGATTTCTTTAATNCCTCTNTCTTCNGACAATANATTAACATCTATTCCTNTAGAAAATANAGCATCACGCTCCCTCATATTCTCGCCTCCCGTCGTAAACGACGTATGCATCCCTGTTCTAACGAACAATCAGGAGGAGGACTATGCTGTATTGAATGCTTCTCTGCAAATGCACTTTTACATCACTATTTTCAAACTATTTTTTTTTATCCAAAGGTTTGTTAGTATACGCCTGTTTCTTGATTTCGCTTATTAACTTCTTTTATATTATCAACTTCTCTTTTAGTAATATTTTTTTGATATTTTAAATTAAGATATCTTGCAACTTCTGCCGCAATATTCACTCCTGTTGAGGTTTCTATTCCTTCTAAACCAGGACTAGAATTTACCTCTAAAATCAGCGGGCCTCTACTTGATAATAACATGTCAACTCCCGCTAAGTCAAGTCCCATTGCAGATGCAGCAAGACAAGCAATTCTTTTTTGCTCCTCATTAATCTCTATTTTTTGAACAGAACCGCCCAAATGAAAATTAGAACGAAACTCTGATCCGTTGGCCTTTCTTTTCATTGATGCCACTACTTCTCCGCCAACAACTAATACTCGAATATCTTGACCATGCGATTCTTCGATGTATTCTTGTACTAGAGGACGCATATTTCTTTCCAACATCTGATATACTAACTGTCTCGCTTGTTGATCNGATTTAGCTAAAAATACACCATATCCATGAGTTCCCTCTGTTGATTTAATCACACAAGGCGTACCTCCTACTCTACTTACTGCTCTAGCGGTATCTTTCCATGATCCTACATGGGCAGTTATGGGAACAGGAATTTCATTATCAGACATTAATTGGCAGGCTAGTAATTTATCTCTACTTTGGGTAATTCCTATACTTTTATTCAAAACTATAGTACCTTCTCTTTCAAATTGTCTAACTATAGCAACTCCTCTGCGAGTTATCGAGTAACCAATTCTTGGTATTACCGCTTCACATTCAACAGGCCATCCCCGATTGAAAATTTTCCCGCCATCTCGATCAACAACAATTGTCAAGGCTAGAGGATCTAAGACCTTGACATCCCAGCCAGATTTCTCTGCCTCTTCATATAATCTCTTTGTACTATACAGTTCTGGCCCTCTAGATAGTATTACTAGTCGGGGCTTCATAGTTTTCCCAACAAAAACCCCTTCTTGAGTTCTTTGCCCGGAATATTATTTTGACTCCATTACTAGTACTTTATTGATGCTTTTAAACAAAGAGATTGAAAAACAGCACTCACGACTCAAGTATAAGAATGTCCAAAGATGACCACGATTTAATTGATGANGANTCTCTCTCTAACATGACAGTTGTAGATCTGAGAGAGATGTGNAAAAATCTTCAACTAATGGTTTCTGGAAATAAATCCGCATTAATTGAAAGAATAATTGAATCCAAAGGCTTAGAAAAAATGGAAAAAGAATCAGAAACTGAACAAGTATTACTGTTGGAAGATGACGAAGAAGATGAAGATATAGTCAANGAAAATAATATTGGAGATGCAGTAGATAGATTAATTTCAAAAAAAATACACTCTAAAGATAATATAGAACAAATTAATCCTCCTCTGGATTTATTGGATGAAGAGGTGGAAAATGAAATACTTGAAGCAGAAATATTTGTAGAAGAAAAAATCCAACAAAAAATATATGAAAAAACAAAAAAAGATGTTAAAGATGATTCAGCATCAATGGTGATAACTTTACCATCATTTAGAAATATTAATTTCAACTCCAAATCCATAGGTGCAGTTTTTGCAATAATTCTTTTGTTAGGCGCAACAGTATTTTTTGTGTTAAATAATGATAATTCATTCTCTGCAAAAGCCCTAAATTATGGTGATGAAATGAATTTTAATGTTGATGAGGTAAGGATATCAATAGTCGGTGATGACATGGTTCAGATATTTCGCGATTCTTCAGGAGGAATACTAGATGACGCTTGTGGGGAATTAGANATAAATATGATAGGCGAAGGTAAAGTTTCAGTTTCAAAGGATGAACAAATATCTACTGATAGTCTAGGACGTTCAGGTTTTTATACCGCTGAAAAAACTATAGAACACGACTTAGTTGTAGATTTTGAAGGTAAAACTTGGAGAGATATNGATGATTGTGGTAATCTTGGCTGGTCTATGGCAAATAATATACTCGAAATGAATTCCAAATCTTGGACAGAATTAGCAGATAAAGATCTAAAAAGAACTNATACTGATATATCNTTTATTGANATAGAGAGTGAAGAGACTAATCTNCAAATAGTTACATATGGCTTAGAAGGGTTAGGTGATTTAGATCTTTTAATTCCAATACTTACGTTCCCCCTCAAACCAATTGAATTACATTCATTTTTTGGAGACAGGTCTCTTTCTGAAGGTTCTACATCTAAGAATGATCAAGACTGGAATTCTGACTGGGAATGGACTGTTGGATCGGAAATAAATAGTAAGAATCACGGTCTTGTCTATCCTGTAACTATTCATCATACAGAAATTGGTAGATGCATTGGGCATGCTAATATACAAATTGAAGTTAAAGCGAATAATCCTTGGCCTGTAAGCCAAGAAGTAGATATTTTAATTGATAAAGACTCTTCTGATTCTGATTGTAATTTCTTATTAAGTTCAGCAGCAGAAACAATATTGCCGGAAGGCCGACTTACAATAAGATTGGTAATGGGGGAAACTAGTACTTCACTGGGAAATACTCCAATAAAGTGGGGTAAAGAATACTTAAAACCAGAAACTGGAGAAGATCAACCAAGAACTTCTGATAAGAGAAAGTGGACTAGTTCTATGCCTGATGAATCTGAGATTCGTACCTTTGATTTAGAAACTGCTAAGGAGTGCTTAATGAATAATCATTCTACTTCAGATGCAGCTATTGCGATTATTGATGGAGGATATTTATGGCAATCATATTGGAAACATTCTGATGATTCTAATAATCCAGAATGGAATATTTCATGGGTCGATCCAGATGATAATTCAGGTTGGTTAATATTGAATGGTAATAGTTCATCAAATTGTAAAATAAAAAGTAGCGGTAATAATGATAAAGGAGAAATAATATGGAACAATAAAGCAATTCCTGATACTCCCTCTCTAAATATGCTAGAGCAAAGGATATTAGATTCTGATAGATATCCTGATTTACATCCATTTATTGCATCAAATCAGAATTCATGGGATTACGGTATTGAAATAGGGTATAGATTATCAGTTTCAGATGACAACGAACTACTAAGTATTATACCAGTAAATTTAGGAGAAGGACAAGTATCGATAATCGGTTCTAAGAATTGGTCTGAGTCCGGCAAGAACCACTCAAATTATTTTATTATGAATGGTGAAACAGGAGAGATGATAGCTTGGTATCACTTAGATGAATAATGGCATTAACTTAATCCTTTCAATTTAACATATTTTTTCTTTTTTTCTCCGGCATATTCAACTGTCTAACAATATCCGTATATAATGTGACTGAACTCAGAGATAAACATCCTCTTCCTGATGTTGATGCAGTACCTCTCATAATGGATGTTGAGTTTACAGAAACAGAAGAAGACATTGATATCCCAATTCTGGATTCTTTCGAAGAAGTTCATACATCAAAAAAGTATGGAGCAGTAGAACTACCAAAATCATTAACAACTCCTGAAGGAAGAGCAAGGATAGTCACAGTAATTAATCAGAAAGGCGGAGTAGGAAAAACAACCAGTGTAATCAATATCGCGGCTCAGTTGGCTTTACGCGGACANAATATTTTGGTTATTGATGCCGATTCGCAAGGAAATTGTGCTACAGGCCTCGGCGTCGATAAAAGCAAGGTTCGTGAAACAACTAGAGATTTGATACTTAATCCTGAATCTGCTATTAGTGCTCGACATGCAACNGCTGTTGATAAACTTCATTTGATTGTAGGTGATAAGAATTTAATCGGTTTAGAACAGGAAATGCTCAGACAATTAGGTAGAGAAAAACGTTTGACTGAGGCTTTAGAACCTTTGCTACCTCATTATGATTTGATCTTAATAGATACGCCTCCATCGTTAGGGCTTGTAACAATAAACGCATTAGTAGCTAGTGATGGCTTAATCATCCCTGTTCAAACGGAATATTTTGCATTAGAAGGCTTAGCTTTACTATCTGGCACTGTAAGAGAAGTTAGAAATTTATTGAATCCCAGGCTTGGTGTTGATGGAGTTATACTGACAATGCATTCCAAAACAACTCTGAATGAGCAGGTTGCAAATGAAATACTCGATTATTTCCCTGAGTTGATCATTAAACCTGCAGTTAGGAGAAATATCAAATTAGCCGAAGCGCCAAGTCATGGAATACCCATTCATTTGTATGATCCGAAAAGTGCTGGCGGTCAGGATTACCAAGCTATATCATCAGTTTTATCTCGTCGTTGGAGTTTAATTTAGATGAAAAAAAATGGATTAGGTAGAGGTCTAGATTCTATGACCAATATCGCCGAAGACGGACCCGATCTTTCAAGATTTATTACAAGTGGGGATAAAAAACAAAATCTCGATTATCCAGGAATTGCTATACTCTGGATGATTTTTGGTAGTATCTGTTTTGGTACTATGAACGCCCTTGTTAAATGGACTTCTGTAGATGCGGATATTTGGACGATAATTTTCATGAGATCGTTGGTAATTGCAATCATTGTTGCATTATATGCAAAGACCTATTCAATAAATTTGAAGCCAAATGATAGTAAAACTATGTTTTTAAGATGCTTAGTGGGATTAATTGCCATGATCCTATATTTTACAGCTTTATCTAGAATACCAATTGGTCAAGCGGTGACTTTACAATATACAGCACCATTATTTGTTGCTTTACTATCAGGTACAATAATCAGAGAGAAAACCTCAAAATCAGTCCTACTATTATCAATTACATCTTTCATTGGAATAATATTTGTAATTTCTCCTAGCACAGGTAATTTAGAACCAGATGCTTTACTTGCTTTGGGTTCTGGATTTTTCGCTGCTATTGCATATATTTATGTCAGAAAACTACGTCATACCGATTCACCTTCCTCAGTAGTTTTTTGGTTTGCTACTTTTTCCATACTGGGTAGTATTATTCAAGCATTACCAGATTTACCATCACTTAGATTAGAAACTATTGCTGCCCTAATAGGAATTGGAATCGGTGCAGGAGGCGGGCAAGTTGGAATAACTATGGCTTATCATAAAGCAAATGCAGCATGGGTGAGTGCATTTTCTTACGTTACTGTAATTATAGCTACATCTTATGGATATTTAATTTTTGATGAAAACTTAACTATTACAAATCTTTTTGGAGGTATTTTGATAATTNCTTCCGGCATTTTGTTAGTGTTTATCCCTTCTTCAGAAAAAGAATAATTTTAAATTTTTATTTAATTAGANAATTTTTTTGATAAGAATAAAAATAAAATTGTAAAAACTGCCATAATAGAGATTATTCTAGAATATGTAGTAATTTTTGATTCGCTCTTTTCGGAGTTACAAGAATCATCTATTCCTCCCCAGTTTTCACCATCAAACCAACAACTAGACCAAACTTTCCATCCAAAACCACTTTCTGGAAAATTTTCTTCTTCACCATCGCTCCAATTCATTTTAAAACGCCAATTAATATAACTTGCATCTTCATCTATATCTATGGAACTAATCAATTTCTTACCATCTTCTGTGATCCATTGATTATTACTTTCTGGAGGATAGCACACTCCAGTATTTATACAGATTTGAGTTACCCATATTACCTCTGTTTCATTTTCAGAAGCTTGCGAATCTAACTCTATTTCAATTTGGAAGGATTCTGATGCCTCCACATAGTCTTGATAATTTATGTCTACTAAGCCAGTACCCTCAAGACTCATTTGTTCATTTATTCCTCCTGCCCCGGAGACACTAGATAAAAAAATCAGTAAAATACCAGATGCCACTAGTAGACGCATATTAACTCGTACCTCTATAAAACACATTAATACTATCGACTCACGTTTCCAATTCCCATAATTCGTCCCCAATCCAATGAATTGTTTCTGCAGCTTTACCTTTTTTCATTTCAATCATTTCTTCTCCATCTACAATTGCAATACCAATAGCAAGCGGTTTACCATGTTCTTCGTCCTTTATCCAAATCAAGTCACCAGATTTTATTGAAATATCTGTAAGATGAATGCCGGCACCCATACAATCTGCACCATTAAGTAAAAATGGTATTGCCCCATGATCTACAGCAGCCCATTTAATTTCAGGAAGCCAATGCAAAATTCCTCTAATTGTTGGAAACCATAATTTACCATTTTTTGTCTCTACTTGAAATGCTAATATTTTTCTATCTACTAGTAATATATCTTTGTCATCAAAATTTCCTTTTTCTAAAAATTTATCAGATATTTGAATATCTTTACTAATCATTTCCGATATTTCTTTGATTATATTTTTCACTTGTTTATATCTTACAGGGGTTCGCCGCCTCAACTTCTTCTCGCTCACACAACTCCGTCCAAATACTACAAAATAACATATCTTATCTGAATTAGAAAAATGTGACTTTTGCCAATCCTTTGAAATAAGGGGGGACGGTCGGCGGAGGGATGGCAAAGTGGCATGGCATATCTCGTCGTAAACCAAGTGGGGGTCGTTTGAAGCGCCCCAGTCGTTATCGAGGAAAGCGTAAAACAGAGATTTCAAGTGAAAACCAATTCGCCTTTGTAGGTGACAAAGATGCTCGAAAATTATATCGAAAAACCGCTGCTTCACAGACAGTTAGAGTACTTTCTGTGACAAATATCAATGTAAATAAGCCTAAAGAAGGTAAAACAGTACGAGCAAAAATTACAAATGTAGTCAGAAATGATGCTGATACAAACTACGTTCGTCGTAATATTGTCACCAAAGGAGCGATAGTCGAAACTGATATTGGCCAGGTTAGAGTCACTAGCCGGCCAGGAATGCATGGAGTAGTTAGTGGTATTCTCCTTGAATAATAGTATCCACGAAGAACTCAAATTAGTGCACTCATAGGATGTGCTTAGTAGTATGACTCGCGACCCTACAAAAATGAAAATTTGGACACGTTACTTCGATTCCAAACTATCCCGATCAGAAGGTAGAAGAGTACCAAAAGAGGCCAGTATCCCAAATCCTTCTCTTGAAGCGATAATATGGGCAAGTAGGGATGCAGGGATAAGTAAAATGAAGAGAGAAGAAAACCTATCTCATCCTTCCAGGCCATATTCAAAGGAAGGAATGCTAATACTATCATCTAAAGATGCATTACATGCAACAAGAGCTGAAAGTAAAGAAGGTGTTTTACAATCTATAGGATTGAGACTTAGAAAGAATTTTAATGAAGCAAAAAATGATAAAAATAAGGGCGAAAATAAGAAAAGCTCCAACTCTAGACAGAAATTTTCACAACGAAAATCATTCAAGAATAAATCAAAATCTTCTAATCGTAGAAGTAAATTTGGACGCTAAATATCTAATTCTAATAACCAACCAAATGTATCCGGGGATCTTTTTTCCTGGATTGCCACCAATGAGTCATAAATTTCTCTCGTTATACTCCCAACTCCTCCGTTACAATATTCAACAACTCTATCTCCATGCTTTATAGAGCCAATAGATGAGACAACTGCTGCAGTTCCTGCACAAAAACACTCATCCGCCTCAAGTGCATATTCAACATCTACTTTTTCTTCTCTAACTTCATAACCTTTTGATCTAGCTATCTCTATTATTGACAATCTCGTTATACCTCCAAGAATAGTTCCTGTTAACTCAGGTGTTGAAATTATTTTGTCTTTAATGCAAAAAAAGTTAGCTGCACCCACCTCTTCTATGTATCTCTTATTAACTGCATCAAGATAGATTATTTCTGCAAAACC
>PATZ01000044.1 GCA_002712575.1 Methanobacteriota archaeon | reverse complement strand
GCCTATGATAATTGATCTCCATGGCAATACATTAACCATGCAAGACCAAAGAAACCTATCAGATTTTGATGATATTGCTTCTCAAAATGGTGCTATTGCAGTATGGCCTCAAGGTTTTGACAATTCATGGAATTCAGGCTATTGTTGTAGTACTGCGGGAGAATTAGGACTAAATGATACTGGACTAATAATGGAAATATTATACAAAACTATTGCTAATCATTCAGTAGATGAGAGTAGAATCTACTTAACTGGTTGGTCAAATGGTTGTTCTTTAAGTCAAAAACTTGCAAATGAACATAGTGATACGTTTACAGCTATTGCCTGCATGTCATATTATTTACTCGAAGATCCTGAACCAAATTATTCTCCCATTCCAATAATGGAGATACATGGCCTTCTCGATCAAATAATATTGTATTCTAATGATGCCATTCATCTTCCAAATATAGAAGCTCAGGAGCACGGCGCTATACAGAATTTACTAATGTGGGCAGACATGAACGGTTGTGAAGATATCACACCTGACTCAAATGAACCATCAATATTTTATTCTCAACAAACCTTTACAGATTGTGAAAATGGCTCTATGGTTTCATTGGTAACTATTTATGCGGCTGATCATAATCCATACGAGAATTCATTTGACATTTTCCCAGGTAATGGAGGAACTGTAGATACAAATGGAATAGCATGGAATTGGCTAAGTAGTTGGTCTAAATAGAAATATGAAATTATTTTAGAGATTTTTGTGCCCAACTAACCGTTTCCTTCAAATCTAGCATCCTTCTCTAACGCCTATGAGATCTGTTATCGCAGCCATCTTAGTTGTTCTAGTCGCATTACCTCTCTCATCCTCTAGTGTGGTGTTTGAAGATGGTATCGAAGAAGACCGGCCATGGTGGGAGACAACTTCCATGGATTTAGATCGAGACGGTATCCATGATGCAATTTGGCTTGCAATTAATAGTGAAATATATGACTGGGTTAGCGACGATAATAAAATTAGTGTGATTGTTGATTTTGATCATAAACCAACTTTAGAAGATCAACAAATGCTTGAGTACGAAGTAGATTTCCAAACCCAATTTAGATATCACTTGATAGATAGTATTGCAGGTCAAGTATCTGTAGATGATATTGTTGAACTTTCAAAACTCCCGGGAGTAGTTTTAGTGGAACTAGATGGTATACTAACTATTCAGATGAATGAGGTCAATGATGTCCATGGAATACCAATGATTTGGGAAGAGACTGGTTACACTGGAGAAGGCAGTGTCGTATCTATAATAGATACCGGCATAGATTCTTCACATGTAGCCTTGGATGATTTGGATGATGATAATTCAACTAATGATTGGAAAGTAATTGCCTTTTATGACCCAGTAAACAATCCAGATAAGACGAATGGAACTGAAATAAAGGCTTATGATGACCAAGGCCATGGTACACATTGTGCCGGAATAACTGCTGGTACAGGAGCACCTACTTACGAATATGTGGGAGTTGCTCCACAGGCTCAATTAGTGGGAGTAAAAGTTCTGGATTCAGGAGGCTCAGGATCTTTTGCTACAGTAATGGCAGGTATGGAATGGACAGTTGACAAGAGACATGATTTCAATATAAGGGCTGCAAGTATGAGTTTGGGAGGACTTGGCGCAATAGAGTGGACATCATCCGAAGAAGAGAGCGTAAACAGAATGGCAAATGAGATGGTTAGATCAGGAATAGCTCTTTTCATTGCTGCTGGAAATTCTGCAATCAGTGCTCAAATAGGTACACCAGGCTCAGCCGAGGATGTAATTACAGTTGGTGCATTAGATAAAGACACTTCAATTGCAGTTTATTCGAGTCAAGGGCCTACGGAAGAAGGACGAGTTAAGCCCAATATTGCTTTTGTTGGCTCACAAGTTAATGCTCCAGAGGCAAATTCTGGAGATGGATATGTAGCATACTCCGGTACTAGTATGGCTACACCAGGTGCAGCTGGTCTTGCAGCATTGATGTATCAAGCAAATCCCGACCTTTCGCCATTTGATATTAGAAATATAATGCAAGAAACTGCAACTTACAGACAATGCCATTACATGGGAGCAAATGAGCCATGTGCTGAAGATTTAATCCCCAAAAATCGACAGAATAATGTCTATGGCCACGGTCATGTCGAAGGATTACCTGCACTACTTGAGGCTGCAAATTATGTTTATGGATTAAATACCAATATTACCTTGAATACCAGTACTCCAGTTTCAGAAGATAATAGAATATATTTGATACCATCAGAATCTTTTGAGGTCTCTGTCATAGGTGGCGCAATGGAAGTGCAATGGAGGACATGGGATATGAGAGATAACTGGATGAACCATCCTAGTTTTAGTCCCGGAGATACAAGCTTTGATGTTAGTCACAAAATGCTGGTTGATAGACTACAGTATTTACCAGGTAATCAAATTGAAGGCAATCAAACACTAATGTTCAGAGCCATTCTAGGCGATGATGCATCGGCAAATCTAGTAACTCATGTTTTCTTACTGAATGAGGATGATAATAAAGTAAATCAGGATAGAGGAATTTCTGGATTTACTTCCATAATGGGCATTGTCTCTATTATCGGCACTGCAATAATTATTGCCGGAAATCGTAAGGATTAGGTCTTAATTTGACATTTCAAGATTCTTTATCTGCAGCAATTTTTGCAGGAGTTGTGGCAATTGCAGTTACATTATTGATTGAGAAGTATGGAGGAGCAGTTGGAGGAATTTTAGGTACAGTTCCTACTACAATAGTACCAGCAGCGGTTGGTATTGCATTGGCAAGTAATAATTATTCAGATCTAAATACGAGTTTGGCGATTGTCCCAGCAGGGATGTTAATTAATGGAATATTTCTTGCAAATTGGAGAATTTTACCCACTTATTTTAATGATACTGAAAAGATATATACCACATTAATTGTCATANCTTTAATTTCCCTATCAATCTGGTCTCTATGTGGTTTAATAATATTAAAAATTATACAGATCGGTTATGATTTATCCTTATCTTCATTCCAAATAGGGTTAATCGGACAAGGTTTATTGACCATTCTTGGAGTTATTATGTCTTGGCGTGTTGGACTAACTCCAAGGGGTAAGAATAAAGTGAATAAATACGTATTATTTTCAAGAGGAATTATGGCTGCAATTGCAATAGGAGTTGCGGTCTGGATTTCAGGTCTCGGATATCCTCTTCTTGCTGGTCTGGCCTCTGTTTTCCCTGCTATTTTCCTAACTAGCATGGTTGCATTATGGATTTCTCAAGGCCCATCAGTACCAATGGGCGCAGTTGGGCCAATGATTTTAGGAGGCGCATCAGTTGGAGTTTATGCCATTNTAGCAATGTGGGCATTACCCAATTTCGGTATTTTATTAGGCTCAATCATTACTTGGACATTAGCAGTTANCTTCTGGTCTATTCCATGTTTTCAATTTGTTAAATGGAGACAAAATAATTCATTAAATAGCATCTAATTTTTTGAATTATGCAACTTTTCCCATAAATCATCCAATTTAGTATACAGATTTTCTACNGAACCATCATTAAATATTTGGAAATCAGACATTTCTGCGGTTGCATCAAGATCTTGTCCTGCAGAATCTTTTGCTTTAATTTCTTTAATTTCTTGTTCTAAAAACATATTTTTCTCAGTAGGATCACCAGGTCTTGCCCTCTCTTGTAATCTTGACCAACGTATTTCTTCACTAGCTTTTACTTCAATAAGAAAGAAATCCCCCCTTGACCTCAAGACAGAAACTTCTGCCGGAGTTCTTATAGAATCTATTACTGCATCTTCTCCATCTAATATTTTGATTAACATTTCAGCTAGAATTCCTCCTCCTCCTTGTCTTCTAAGTTCTCTTCCTCCTTCGATTAATGCATCTCTGGTTATTTCCTTATCTTGTTCTCTTAGCCATGCCCTAATCGAGTCTGAACAGGAATAACTATTCATTCCCTTTTCACTAAACCATTCTACTAGGGTGGATTTGCCGGAGGCATTTCTACCGGTCAGGCCTATCAACATAATTGAGTAGGGGAGGAGGAGGAACATATTGATTTCGTTAACCCCAATATCTTCTTGTACTTGCATATTTCAATTCTGCTTCGTGTATTGCTCGTAAAAGTGAATCACGATCCCCAGGTATCTTGCCTCGTAATATTCTAGTTGCAGTTTCTTCCCCTATTCCTCTTCCCATTAAACAAATAATCGCATCTAAACCATGTGTTTTAATTAATTCAGCATTTTTTATTACCTTCTCTCTAATTTTAAAATCCTTACTCTCAATCATTTCAATGAGTCTTTTTTCCATTCTTTCTGGAGAACATGCAAGCATAGTACCTCCACAAGATGAACAAGAATCTAGTATTTTATTTATCCTTTCTACTCTTTTCCTAGTCCTATCGTGACAATTAATACAAACCAATGCTACTCTTTCATTCATCAATCTTAATTCTAAACGTTCTCTTAATTCTTTATCTGACCAAGATGGAAGTAATAAATCTCTTTCTGCTTTAGGNGATACTCCTAATTTNCCAGGAGGAGTATGAANTAATCTTATTGATTCTTCCTGTATTGATTTTAGTATATCCATCGTTCCTTCGATATCCATTCTTTCATGNAATAACTTATCTAATGCTTCTTCAATAACTGGTGTTCCTTTATATCTCTTCATCAAACCTCTAATNTTCACTTTTCTAGGATCTACTCCTTTTTTCAATACGCCCATCTTTTTGGCTACTTGAACAACTCTCCATCTAACACTTCGACTGTTGGGAACAGTCATTTTCAAGATTGAAGGAAGTGCTATTGCAGGAGTATCTTTTAACCATCCAATTATGTCTAATACTGTTGTTCCTGGTATCTGAAATGATATTCTGTAGGGATCAATCAAAACCCTACCCATTTTACCCTCACGCATTGAGCCCATTGACTGAATAAAATGAGCTAAAGTCTCATTTATCTTTGATCCTTTGCAAGTGTTCAATGTTATAGTACCCATTCTTTCTTCAATAGTCATAGTTTCCCCATCAGGGATTTCTCCGGTAGATTCTAAATGTTCCATGATAGAAGTAATTAAAACATCGCGGGCCGATTCACTGAGTGGATANTCATCTAATTTACTATTCATTTTTTTATCTAAAACTCCAAATGAATTAGCAGTAATTTTTCTTAAATACCCGACTTCTTCTGCTATTTTTCTGGGCACGGGGGGCAATTCACCAGCCCATACGGGCGCAGAACCACTCTCTCTTACTGGGCCAACTAACAATTCTTCTTGTTCTGGATCAGCATCAACTATCTCCCATGTCCTACCAGCCATCACAAATCTTCTAGTATTATTTATGGAATCTTCATTATTATCGCCCAATGATAACACAAATGCTTCATCTACAGATCCTAGAATCTTTCTAGTAACTGCATCTCTAACTCTATATGAAGATTCATCAGGTATCATTGATAGGTGATCCATTCTTGTTTTACCCAATCTTCCGGCCGGAGAGAACCAACCATTTTCAAGAGATTTTGGAAGAACTTTAATGAGTTTATTTAGCCACTTCTTCTTCTCTAAATCAGTATGTTCTTCTTCCCAATGAGGCCTTTCTATAGGAAAATCTCCTCCTATTTTCTCTGCTAATTCTCTCCATAATTTAGTCGTCCATTTAGTTGGATCGGAGTTTTTCGGATCTTCTATAAGACGAATTAACCATCTGTCATCAAGTACTCTTAGGACTCCTAATGTATCTTCATGTTCCCATGTTTTGAAAATTGAAATTTTTTGTAAAATATTTGTTGGTTTATCTAGAGGTACGACTCCTCTTTCAATAGCCATTTGTAAAAATTGATTTGCTGCTACAACACGTGGATTTGTACGCCAACTAACTCCTCCAATTTCACCATTCATTGCTCTACGAGCTATTACGCTACATTCCGAAATACCATCAACTTCCCAAGCAAGAATTTCTCCAGCTCCAGTTCCTCCTAGGTAATGTTCAGCCCTCCCTACTCGTTGTAGTAAACTATCTACAGATCTTGGACTTTGTAACTGATGAACTTTTTTTATTGAACCAATATCAATTCCTAATTCAAGGCTACTTGTACATATCAAGCCATTCAATTCACCATTCAATAATGATTTTTCCACATCCCTCCGTGTCTCAGCTGCAAGACTACCATGATGAACTCCTATTTCCAAATCAGGCATAATCTTCCTCAACCTTTGTGAGACTGTTTCTGCCGTACTTCTAGAATTTACAAATACTAAAGCAGGGAAATCTTCCTTTAGAGTCTTTGCTAATCTTCTAAATGCAGCTACAGAATCCGGAGAAATATGCCACTCTGTGGAAAGTATCTCGTCTTCAGTACTGGCTATTTCTTTGTGCACCAAGACATCGGTTTTTCTTGGTGCTGGTCCTATTATTGGCACGGCATCTTTAGAAAACCACTTAGCAACTTCTTCAGGATTTCCTACCGTTGCTGATAATCCAATAATTTGCAATTTTTCCGGACAATATTCTTGAATTCTTTGTAAACCAACTAGTAATTGCGAACCTCTTTCAGAACCTGCCATATCATGTACTTCATCCAGAATAATCGCTTTTAATCCAGCTAGATGCTTTCTGAGTCGACTTCCTAAAAGCATTATNTGTGCAGTTTCTGGTGTCGTTATAAGTAAATTTGGAGGCTNTTTTGACTGTTTAGTTCTTTCTTTTTGAGAAGTATCGCCATGNCTGAGTCCTACTGATAATCCAACAGGTTCCAACATTTTTGATAATCTTCTATCTATATCTCTATTTAGAGCTCTTAATGGAGTAATATACAATATTGAAAGTCCACTCCAATTTTCAGTTAGACATTTAGAAATTATTGGCAAAACAGCAGATTCAGTTTTTCCACTTCCAGTAGGTGCCACAAGTAACCTATCATTTCCATCAACTATCTCTGGTATTGCTGCTTCTTGTATTGGTGACAAAGTCCACCCTAAGTCCTTAATTAAGTCATTTACACCTGAATGTAAGTGCTCGCTGACTTCACGCATAACGCCTCCTCTCATGACCAATAAGAAAACCCTGTGTTCAATAATTCACTCTATTATCGATGACTTTGTTCTGAACTACTCATGAAAGGAACTATCTCTAGTGCTTCATTCGGCATAATGATTGCCATGGCGCGTTCACGACGAAATCAGGTTGGCCCTCTTAGAAAATGGTGGAATTCACAAAGCGAAAATCACTTTAGGATAATAGGAATAATTTCTATATTATCCATTGCAACTTTCCTTTGGACAATGTCCTTTTTATTCCTTCTCGGAGGAACAACTGATCCCGAAAGAGATCATTTAGTACCACATCATTGGTTGGGGCTAATAATTTCTGTTATTATCTCGTTTTATGTTCTACCAGAATTCCTTTATTTTTTAGATCAAAGACAAACATTAAGGGATATTTTGAACTTAGATTCCAGATCAGAAGTTCTGAAAAGAAGAAAGGAAGCCGAAACTGCAGCTGATTTGTTGGGGTTAAAATATCGTGCTAGATTAAAAGGCCTGTATGAACAATTAGGAATAAAAGTAAAAGGTAAAAGATTTGCAATTGAATCATTACCGCCAACAAGAAATAAATCTGCTGATTTAACGGAAGCTTCTGAAGAGGAGGAATGAATTGCCAACTTCAGATAAAATAAATCTATCCAANAATAATCCAGTTAANGAGTTTCTTNGAGAAGCGTTANTNGCAATAGGTTTGGTCTTACTAATCCTCGGGTCTTTGTGGATTGCTACAGGACAATTTCCTCCAATGGTGGTAGTTGAATCAGGTTCTATGATGCATGATACAGAAGATGGCTCATTAGGAGCTATAGATCCTGGTGATTTGGTATTGGTAATGAATCCTAATAGAGTGAATATAGTAACATATGTTGAAGCAATGGAAGAAGATAATCAAAATTTTGGTTATACTAGTCATGGAATGGAAGGAGATGTGATAATATATAGTAAAAATGGAGGTAGCGATACTCCAGTAATCCATCGTGCGATTCTAAAAGTTGTTTCAAATAATACCCAAGAAGGAGAAGAAACTTGGGATGTTCTGGGAACGTCTTTGAGAAACGTACANAGNGTCAACTTAACAATCAANTATCCCTGTNNATATCANGGTGGTACTTATAATTTAGAAATAATTGATTGGGTTCCTAATCATTCTGGATTTATTACTACTGGAGATAATCCGAATAGTAATGGTTGCAAAATAGATCAATTGGCAGCTACAGGCCAAGATGGTAGGAATGGATTAAAAGATGAGGCTGGAAATCCAGTAACTGCAGTAAAAGAAGAATGGATTATTGGTGTTGCATCCTCAGAAATACCTTGGATAGGTGCAATCAAGTTGTTTACTTCAAATACTCATCACTTTGTTACTGAAGAAACTTGGACAAACTTATCATTCACAATACTTTTTGTAATTTGTTCTCCGATGATATATGATTCAATATTTAGGAAAAATGAGACGCTATCAAATTCCGAAGAAGAATAATCACAAGTAAGACATAATTACAGGAATTATGAGAATAAATAAGAATATAAAACTACTATTATTACTTATTTTGTTTGCCCAAGATTCTATTTTTATTGGATGGATGCCCCTATTAAAAATATCATTACAGAAAGATAGAGAAGAATGCACTCCATCTTTTACGATATGCCCTCCGTCGAATGGGACCATTGGAATAAGATTAGCAAAACCGAGTAAAAAGTTGATCCAAGCCAACCAAAATAAGAATGTAAATAACATAATCATACCTGAAGTGCCAATCAATGATGCAATTACCCCATCTCCCGCTGATAGCATTGCTTGTTCTCTAAGATTCATTACTTGACCATCTCCTGCAATTGGTACACCAAGCATCAGAAGTGGCATTATTGCAGTGATTATTACCGCGCCCAGGATATTATTATCATTTATTGCATTCATTATCGATCCATAGCTACTAACTCCTGATTCTCCATCACTCAGGCCGCTAACTCCAAGGAAAGGAATATTTGAATCAGGTCCTACTCCAATTTCTTCAAGATACTTTTTTGTTTCTTCTAAATTACAACTCTCATCTTGTTCACATAATCCAATATACCAATCATGACGATCCATTAAAGTCACATCAATATCTCTCTGACTCTCTTCAGTTTTTTGATCAAAATCAACTGCACTCCATGTTCCTGAAAGTACTGTCAGAGTTATTTCATCACCTGGTTGGAATCGATCCATTTCTTCACTAAAAGCCTCATATTCGGGTACTGGAACACCATTCATGTGAGTTATTATCTCATAGGGTAAAAGTCCAGATTCTTCAGCACCTGTATCTTCAATTATTTCTACTGCATGGACTCCTGGATTTGTTGCTACAAAACCATTAGCAGTTGATGATAGTAAAATTATAACAATATATGTTGCAATTAAATTGATTGATGGGCCAGCAGCAAATAATCTCATTCTATCTCGTCGAGGGGCTCTATACATCTCTTCTTGCTCTGGTTCTGCAAAGGCTCCCATAGGTAGAGGGCCAACTAAAAGTAATCCGAAACTACGGATTTTCATCCCATGAGCTCTGGCTTGAATTCCATGACTATATTCATGGATTATTATGGCTACTATTAATGCCAAAACCGGCCACCAAAAAGGTACAAAACTCGTAACTCCTGGTATTAGTAACAAATCTTGGGCGGGAATTGGTTCTCTTGGAGGGCTCGTAACACTACTTCCAAAACTAAATAATAGCAGTAATATAACTCCTGACATTACAAAAAGACAAATCCAAATCGAAAACTCACCATATATTCTCCAAAATTTCCTATTACTGGAGACCTTATCTAATATTTTTTGCCCCTGCCTCGTTCTAAGCATTAGGATTATTCCAAGGACTCTTGTAGCATCCCATTTGTCTAAAACTCCATTTTCTTCTAACATTATTAAACCGAAATACCATATTCCAATTACTGTTACAACAATTATCGAGTTACTAATTTCATATATTAGAAACAAGAAAATTAGTGGCAGTAGAATACCCCTTCTCGGCCTTTCTTGTTCTCTCATGTATTCGGGTTACTCTTTACCTTCTTCAACCCGTTGCCCACAATAACACAAATAACATTACTAATATTGTTATCCGACACACATGGATGATGTATCCTTGGATCATGATGGAATAGATAAAAAATCCATCAATTCTTTAATTCGAAAAACTGAAGGACTCAAAAAAATTCTCAATAAAGCAGAATTTTTGGATGTTAAACAGCAATTAATCCAATTAGAAAGTAAATTTGATGAAATTGAGAGTAGAATGTCTGACCCACTTTCTGATTATTAATTTCAAATCCTTTGGAAAAAATCCTTAAAAATACACAATAGTTATAAATAATTCACCAATGCTTATTTTATGCCTAAATTTATGTACTCAGGAAGTTATACTGCCAAAGGCGCTGCTGGTGTTCTCAAAGAGGGAGCAACAGCGCGTAGAGATGAAGCTGCGAGAATAGCAGAATCAATGGGAGGGTCCCTAGAAGCTTATTATTGGTGTTACGGAGAAAAAGATTTCATGTGCATCATGGATGTTCCAGACAAGGTCAAAATAACAGCATTCGCTCTTGAAGTTGGTGCATCAGGAGTTTTCAATGGAAAATTAACACCTTTAATTACTGTAGAAGAAATGGATGAGATAACCAGTGTCGAACTTGGTAATTTCACCCTTCCAGGCCAATAAGAAGTAAATTGAGACTTTACTAGAGATTGGTATCAATCATTGATTAATACTGAACTCAGAATCTAGTTTAGAAGTTATAGTTGCAATATCCTCTACAATTTCAAATAAGGAATTGTCCTGTGTATAAACCAAGAGTTTTTTTCCTCCATCTATTTCCTGGTATGCACAAATTGCATCCATTCTTATTCTTGTCATTCCAACTTCGGTCATTGCCATAATCCAGTTTGTCATTAGGCCGGCCGCGATGAAAATTGTTTTTAGTCTATTCCCCTTTATTATCATCTAAAATTAAATGATATTATTCTTGGATTTTTTCTAAATCATTATTCAGATCATGATGGATTTTCAACTAGATAATCGATATAGTCCAATACCTCTTGGAAATTTTCATCAGGAATTTCTTTGTAAGATTGACCAAATTTACCTTTGACACAGATAGCAACGTGGGCATAAGGATTCCTCCCTTTGGGATGGTTCTTGGATGGCGGTAATTTACCTTCTAACCTATCTCCAGCCTTCTGAATATATGCCCACATCCTTTTGGTGTTATCTTGATTCATATATCTTCGAAAACCCGATTTAAAATAGGCCTTACTATTCCATAATAGAATATATTTTATGATGAGTAGGTTATTCATCAATTTCATTTCTTGATGAGTAAACAATCGCAGCTGAAAATAAAGCAGATATCATAATTATGGCACTAAATCCTGGCAAACCCTCTTCGTTTTTGTCTGGATCGTTTGGATATGCATCATTGTTATCTCCAAAACCATCTCCATCACTATCTAACCATTCAGTAGCATCTTCTGGAAATGCATCAGAATTATCCCCATAAGAATCTCCATCACTATCTAACCATTCACTAATATCTCCGGGAAATGCATCAATTGTGTTTCCATATCCATCTCCATCAGAATCCATCCATTCCGTAGCATCTTCTGGGAATACGTCAGAGTTATCTCCAACTCCGTCTCCATCCGAATCAAGCCATTCTCCCAAATCATAAATAAATACGTCAGAGTTATCTCCAACTCCGTCTCCATCCGAATCAAGCCATTCTGTATCATCTTCCGGAAATACATCAGAATTATCTCCATAAGAGTCATTGTCAGCATCATTCCATTCAGTAGAATCTTCTGGGAATACGTCAGAGTTATCTCCAACTCCATCTCCATCAGAATCTAGCCATTCAGTAGGATCTTGTGGAAAAGCATCTGAGTTATCTCCAAAACTATCATTATCCGAATCGGCTGACTCACCTGAATCAATGGGAAAAGAATCTACATTGTCCCCAACTCCGTCTCCATCGGTATCATTCCATTCATTTGCATTATCAGGGAATTCATCCGCATTATCGCCTACACCATCAGAATCGGAATCAGCAGACTCTGAAGCATCACGAGGGAATGCATCGTTGATATCTTCAACTCCATCTCCATCATCATCTGTATCTTCAATATTGTAACATCCATCCAAATCTGTATCTAGGTTACCACCATTTTCAAGCTCTTCAATTAATTCAATTAAACCTATATTGAATAATTGCATCAAATAAAATGGCTCTTGCAAAGTGTCTTCATTTAATCCATAAGGACAATTATCGAAATCATCTTCTACTCCATCATTATCATCATCCATATCAGCATTATTACCAACTCCATCTCCATCGGTATCATTCCATTCATCTGGATTGTTGGGAAATGCATCTTCAAAATCATCTACTCCATCATTATCATCATCCGTATCAGCGTTGTCACCAATCCCATCATCATCTGAATCACTACTTTCAGTACTATCATTAGGGAATAAATCGCTATTATCTCCGACTCCATCTCCATCGGTATCATTCCATTCATCTGGATTGTTGGGAAATGCATCTTGATTATCATTAACTCCATCTCCATCACTATCTGTTACATTATCTCCAAATACATCATATCCATATAATTCATCATCAGGGATAAAATCAAATCCTTCAGGAGAATAACTATCCTGACAACTCAAAGATAAATTAGAAGAGACAAATTCACAAATATCAATCGGGTTTCCCGCAACGTCTCCGTCCGAATTGAAAGTGATGTTAGATGATGCTCCTTCCCAATGATAGCCAATGTATCGAATAGCATCTTCCAAGCTGATATTAGAGATTTGAGTTAACATAAATGATTCGGCAATAATAGAAATTGCATCATATGTTTCGGAGGCATAAATCCCTCCTGTGCAATCACTATTATTAGTACAATCAGTTGCAAATTCTAGACCTCTTAATGATGTTTGTTGGGGTTCAGAGGGCTTAACACATTTTATGCCATCCAAAAGCGAATTATTCATTTGGTCAAAAAGTGTTGTAGAGCATATCGTGTCTGTTGTATAAATCTGTGCCATAAGTCCGTTATTGTCAAAGGCTTCGATTATTTCCTCACCGCTATCAGAATATGATATCATTACTATGCTTTCACAATCATAATCATCCACCGTTGAGGCTATAGTATCGGCATCATAATTCCAACTATCATATTGAATTTCTGTACATAAATTACTTCCATCAGCAGTATATGCATCGGCGAATATATTTGCCATAAGACTACCATAATCATTACTCATGTAAACCAGGGCAACTGTCCCATTTGAGGGCGTATCTGCCTCTACTGCTGCATTCAGGGCAAGTCCAAGGTTACCATCAGATGGAACTACTCGAAAGAAAAGGGGATATTCTGTGGAATCAGATAATGCTGGGTTTGTAGAAGTAGGAGAAATATGTGGTATTCCTGAGGCTGATAATACTGAATTAGCACCCATTGAAGCACCAGAACATATTGCCCCAACTACGAGATTAATGTCATCATCAATGATATCTTGAGCCGCATATTGTGCCGATGCTCCGGAACATGCACTATTGTAAGTAGTATATTGAAAATTATAGTAACTTTGTTTATCATTAAGATGTTCTATTGCAATATTAGCTGCCGCCACAAATCCTGGAGCAAAAGAAGAGACCGGCCCTGTCTCATCAATAAGGAATCCTATTTCAACATCAGTTGGCGGGTCTTTTGATTGATTTTCTTCTCCTGTAGCTACAGTTGTAAGGGTTGTTGAGGCTAAAAGAAGTAGTATAATTCCAATTACTGATGTCTTATTCATAGTGAGTGCAGTAAATAATTACGAATAATATTTTCCCCGTTTACATTTTAGACTTTTTCGAATAAAAATACCTATCTAATCTTAGGGAAAGTGTTATGGGATATTTTAATGTGCTACACATCATGACTAGTAAATCAATAGCACTCGTAGTAATACTTGTACTTAGTACTACAATAGGTCTGAGCACTACAAATTATGCTTTGGCAGAAACGGATTCTGACTCTGAAACAAACAATTCTCCGACACAAGAGGTGGGAGATTGCGATCCCGATCTAGAACGTCCTCTGGAAGTACAGCAAGCATCTTACTTGCCACCCGGTAAATTTCAAGCAGAGCCAGCAGTAGTATTCATTGATGAGACATTTACGTTCACATATCATTCACAATCGGGAGAAGGTCCATGGGGGCATTCACAACCTAAAATTCATAATGGCTGGTTTCAAGTTGACAATCAAAGTGGCGAGATAGATCTCTATGATGACGGAACACACGGAGATGCTGTATCGGGAGATAACGTATGGACAAGATCGTGTATTCATTTCTCTCAAAACTCATTAGTTTCTGGAGACAAATACACAGAAAGAGGACATGTAATTGGACTTGATCCAAATCTTAGAGGCAGTCTTACGTCTCAAATAGAGTCAGATACAATTAGGACAACAGAAGGTGGCTACTTCATCAATATTGGAGAATCTTATGGGGAGAGGTGGGAAAATAGTTGGGGGCTTGTAAGCCCGTCTTTTTGTGCCGCATGTTATGATGCATGGAATGTTTCTGGACATGTTTTTGACTTTATTGTAATTAATAGCAGAGATTATGTAGGCGGAGCAGGTTATATTCGAAATCATGATCCTGTTGGAAATATAGGTATTAATCCTCCTTGTGTGTATAATTCTCACTGTTATACATCAATTGATGGACTTGAACATCCTGAATTTCGAGGTATAATAAGTATGATGGAGACTCGTAATTATGGATTAACTCATGAGATGGGGCACGGTTTCATGGGCTTGGAAACTCGTGATTTTCCAGAGGAGGGTGAAGGTGCATGGAACGAAGGAGATGGCGCTCATCTAGATAGCGATACAACGGTGAGAGGAGATATATCTGGTCCATTCTGGGATCCCAATAGGGGTTGGCCTTACGCAGTACAAATAGAAGATGAGAATGGTGAACGTACTGAAGTGCGCCTAATTCATGACAATGGCTCCTTTCAGATTATCCCTGATAGTAATGAACGTCATATTTGGTCCGATATTTTCCTATATATGTCTGGATTTCTCTCTGCTGAAAATGCGACCGAAGTTAATTATAAATTAGTAAATGAGTCTATTGAGGGGTGTACAGAAGAAGAATACGCTCTCTTCTGTACCGAGACGAATGTTACTGCGGAAAGAGTAATTGAGTTTGATACTCAAGATTTCATAGACATGTACGGAGAAAGGATACCTGCCCATGATGGTGATGAAAGCCAAATTAATCTAGGAGTTCTACATATCAGTGATAGAAATCACACAGAGGCAGAAATGATATGGTTTACTGAGGAGTACAAGGAATGGGCATATTCTAGTGAACCTGAGCCAAGTAATTGGAATTTTACGACTTCAGATCCATGGAATTTTGCAACAAGAGGACTTAGTTCGGTTACAATAGATCCTGCTCTAATGACAGAAAGACCATTAGCTAATACGACTTTATTATCATCAAATGGAGAACCCAACCCTTGGCCTGAGCCAGATAATTGTAAAAAACAATTAGAGATAGATAATCCAGAAAATTTGACATCAACAGATGTTTGTGCGATATATGTTGACAAAGTATACGCTATTGATGCACTGCGTTTCGTTTACAGTGATGGATCTTATATTGATACAGGCGGATCAGCAATTGGGGATGGTAGAGCACATATTCAATGGATTTTACCCGAAAATCAGAGTATTGTAAAGGTGGATTATAGTATTCATAATCGTATTTCTTGGAGTCCATATGATGAGGTAGATGGTATAATTAGTTCAATAACAATACATACTCAAGGCAGAGATAATATTAGTTATATCAAAAATTTTGACACTTTAACTTACGATTATTGGAGTCCCGAACATACTCATGAGGGTGAATCAGTAATTGAAACAGGATCTTTTTCAGAGGTTGGTCAGTTAATATATTATGTTCAGTTTGAAAGAGATGATTGTTGGTCTTGTAATGACGTTACAGATGTTTTTTACCATACATTAGATGATGACGGAGATGGTATTTATGACTATGATGAAGTTTCGGGATGCACTGATTCTGTTGCAAATAATTATCTATCTTTTGCCACTGATGATGACGGGTCATGTGATTATGACCTAGATAATGATGGAGTAAACGATATTGATGAAGTATTAGGATGCACAAATTATACTGCAAATAACTATGCATCTCTAGCTACTGATGATGATGGGTCATGTGATTATGACCTGGATAATGATGGAATAAACGATATTGACGAAATATTGGGATGTGTCGATTCTAGAGCTTACAACTACGACCCTTTTGCCACTGATGATGATGGGTCATGTAATTATGATACAGATGGAGATGGAATTAGTGACTTTGATGAGATATCAGGATGTAAAGATTCCACTGCAAATAATTACGACCCACTAGCTACTGATGATGACGAATCATGTGATTATGACCTAGATAATGATGGGGTGAATGACATAGATGAGATATTAGGATGTACAGATATTTATGCAAATAACCATGAGAATCTCGCTACTGATGATGATGGTTCGTGTGATTATGATCTAGATGATGATGGAGTTAATGATGATGATGGAGTGTTAGGATGTACAGATTCCACAGCAAACAACTACGACTCACTCGCCACTGATGATCATGGTATGTGTATTTACGACTTAGATAATGAAGTTAATCAACCGGATTTAATATCTGGATGTACAGATTCTAGTGCAAATAATTACGACCCACTCGCTACTGATGATGATGGATCATGTGATTATACAGAAGTTATCGAATCTAAAGAAGGATTACCTGGTTTTGGCACTCTGATGGCAACCTCTATGCTACTTCTGGCTTCAATGATAAGTAGGAGACAAGTTAAACTGTAAATTACTCAGAATCAAAAACATATTTTCGATAATGAGCCAATTCATCTATGCTTCCTCTGACATCATCCATTGCCCTATGTCCTGAGCGTTTACTAAATCTTGGAGAATTAGGATACCATCTTCTAATTACTTCCTTAATTGAAGTCACATCTACACTTCTGTAATGGAAGAAATCATGTAATTCAGGCATATATTTCCTAAGAAAACGACGGTCTTGTCCTATTGTATTTCCACATAATGGAGGAACGCCTTCTAGACAGTGAAGTCTTAGGAATTCTATCGTTTGTGATTCTGCTTCTTTCATTGAAACTCCATTGTTCCTTACTCTATCTATTAATCCATTTTCTGTATGATGAGTTTGATTCCATTCATCCATTTTACTCAATTCTTCTTCTGGCTGAGATATTGCCAAACTTGGTCCTTCAGCAACAATTTCAAGATCACCTTCTGTGACTATTGTAGCAATTTCAATAATGGTATTCTCATGAGGGTCTAGGCCTGTCATTTCCAAATCAAGCCACACCAATCGCTGTTCAACCATGTTTCTACCCTCTGCCCTTCCCTTCTTAGGTATTCTCGTCATAGCAGAGATGATATGTGTTAGTATATGCGCAAAGCCGTGTCTGATGTTGGTTACTTTCAACTTTTGAAAGAGAATAAACCATTTCGTAGATTATTTACAGCAGATATGATTTCCTATGTGGGAGATTGGTTTACTGTAATTGCATTATTTATTCTAGCAGGAGAAGCTACTGACAACTCACCACTAGCGATTGCAGGAGTATTGGTAACCAGAAGCTTTGGTATGGCATTATGCGATCCTTTCTCCGGAATGTTTGCAGATCGATATTCTAGGAAGGGATTGATGATGTTATCTAATTTTATCTCACTTGTTGCACTTGTTTCTGTTGTAGCATTCGACTTGTTGAATAATCTATTTTCGTATTATTTTCTGGCTTTTGTAATGGTTCTAGCTAAATCTTTATTTGATCCTGCTGAATTCTCATATCTTCCCAAAATATGCACAAATGACGAATTGATAACCGCTAATGCCTTGGGTTCTGGAGGGTGGTCTGTTGCTTTAGGGATAGGAGCAGGAATAGGGGGTTTGACCATTTCAGAATTTGGAGTCACTACTGCTCTCTGGATAGATTGTTCAACCTTCTTAATTTCCATACTAATTATTGCTTCATTACCTCCTGGAGGTCCAGATAATCCAGTCACAGGTCGATTAACTCCTAAATCAGCTATTTTGGAAATTATTTCTGGTTGGAAATATATACGTAGTAAACCTCCAGTAAGAAGAGTAGTATTTGCCAAGGGCATGTGGGCTTCTGGAGGAGGGGCACAAGTTTTCTTATTGATACTCATTGGAATGGAGACTGACTTTGTAGAACTTGCAGCAGGAATAGGATTATTGTTTATGATTAGAGGATTTGGTTCTGGATTCGGCCCTATTATTGCTAAACCTCTGATGAAACAAAATCGTATTCTACCTTATCTTCTAGGAGTTTCTGTTGGTGTTGCAGGAATATTTTATGTATTTGTTTCACTAATAGAATGGACTAACTTATTACTAGTTTTTGTTTTCTGTGCACATGCCAGTTCTGGCGTAAATTGGGTCTATTCTACAACAATGCTTCAAACTCGTTCAGATGATGAATGGAGAGGCAGAGTTGCTGGCACTGATTATCTAGTGATTACATTCACAATGGGCTGCTCGGCACTTGTTGCGGCACTTATATTGGAATACCAACTTTTAGAGTTGAGAGAAGTTATAGCAATTACAGGTGCAATACAAATTGCCCTAGGTATATTGTGGGTATTATTGGCATCTCCAAGTGAAAAGAAATTATTTGT
>PATZ01000043.1 GCA_002712575.1 Methanobacteriota archaeon | reverse complement strand
GTAAATCAAAATCGGACCATTCTCCATTTTCATACACTTCTCCTCCTATGTTCGGTATTATTTCTCCTTCTGCAGGGCATATTTTGTAATCTGATGCCATACTAATAAAAATTATGATTACTACTGAAATCACTCCAGACGTCACCAAGAACGATGTCATTCTTGAATCTCCATTATCGACGACAACTTGTGATTGTTGTTTCCTTCTCCTTCTAGACATATCTCTCACTCCAATGGCAACAGTTCACGCTTTCAAATATTCCTACTTATGATTATCCATTATTCATCTCATTAGATTGAAAATTATTTTTATATCAAATAAAATCATTTTTACAGTCTTATGTTGCGAACTCTTCATTTGTCTCCTATTATGCCTCGTACATGTGCCAGACTCTTTCGATGGAGATGAATTAGATGATGAAGCCATATTTTGGCAGAATTTCTTTAATCGTTTACAACCATTACGTAATTCATATTCAAACGTAAAAAATTCTCTTTCATCTACCTTTTTAGGGGAAATTTATGATACTTTAGGGCAATTATATGATGATATTTCAGATGCTGCAAGAGCGATTTCAACTAGGATAACCGAATTAACTTACTCTACTATCTTAAGAAGTCCTGGCAGTATCATTGCTGTACTTCTTCTTCTTACGGTTCTTATTGGTAAGGATGCCCTTGATTTTGAACACCAAATAAATGGTGATGTAGAAATATATCTGCCCGATGGTGCCGATTCTACTATACTTCTAGAAAATGTTCGTGAACAATGGGCAACTGATATAGTAATTTTATACGTACAAACCAATAATGCTGCGTCTGGTTCTGAAAAAGGTTCTGAGAATATCACCGATGCTAACATATTGTCTCAAATTTCTTGGATAGAGGGGGATGACAACAATATTCAGCTTTCAGGTTATCAGAGAGGATTAGACTATGACAAATCGGATAGAGGAACAAATGATGGAGTTATTTGGATATTATCTCCTGCCCAAATGATTAAAGAAGCTAATTCATCAAATTATAGATTTAGCTGTGCAGCAGAAAAATATGGCCTACCATCAGGTAACCAGGAAGATTGTACTCTCGCTTCTCTAAATCCTTTCGAAGGATATTCAATACCTCAAGGCGATGATGCGCAAGAAAGAATAGACAGATACGTGGAAAATTCTGGGGAATTACTGAACCGTCCTGGTTGCCGCAGTAGTTTAGTTTGCGATACTAATGGAGATGGGATATGGGATACTGGCGTAGTAGTAATGGGAATAATATTTGATATGTCTAATACAGACATAGATGAGAGACCAGATCCAAAAAACCCTCAAGAAGAACTTCGTGATCATAAAGCATTTATGATGTACGTAGAAAAATTAACTCGTAATGATTGCAATCTGCCTGATAATTATGATTTATTACGGTGCAGAACCTATGAGAACCCCACCTCTACAATGGATGTAGAAAGACTAGATACAATTTGTAGAGACTTGCCTGGAGAGCCTCCTTACGAGGGTTTTACTCAAACTAGTGATAAATTTTGTAGGAATGCCATTACAATTACTGGACTTACTCCTGTACTACATGATGTTTCTGATGCTATTTACTTAGAATTAGTAGATACAATGTTGCCCTTGAGTCTATTTTTTGTTGCTTTAACTATGTTCATACTTCATAGAAATCCCAAGGTAGTGATCATATGTGGTTTGCCAATAACCATGAGTCTAGCAGTAACATTTGGGACTACAGTAATAGCCGATATCATGCTTACTCCTATGATAATCTCCGCAGGACCCATCTTAGTTGGTTTAGGTGTTGACTATGCTCTTCATTTGACAAATAGAATTGAAGAGAATAGAAGTAAGCTAATTGAGGAACAAAAACAGTTGGCTTGGTCAGCACAAAGAGATGGTTTACAAACTAATGAAATAGATCCTTGGGATTCTAACATAAGTCTTACTGCGACTGTAAAATCTGCAAGAACTACAGGACATGCAATATTCTTATCTGCTCTTACGACAATAATTGGTTTTAGTGTATTGACTTGGACTCAAATAGTCCCTATAGAGCCTATGAGGACTGTTGGAACAACTCTTTTACTTGGCATAGCCTCAACTTTCATTCTCTCTATGTTGATGGTTCCAGCATTGGTTCATATACTTCGATATAGGAGAGGAGAAATAGAATTTGAATTGACTTCAAAGCAAATTTGGACTTCCGCGATTATTATTTCTATATCGATGTATATTTTCCTTACAAGATTTTTGAATTATGTTTCTGACTTGAGCAATATGGATTCCGATAATGCATTCCTTTTCTCTTTTAGTTTATGTCTAGTATTACTATGTTCCTTCTTACCAAAATTATGGGGAAAAATCGGTGAGATACCTCTGAAAAATACAATCATAGTTTTGCTTGTAGCAGGCTCAATTACCGTTGGTGGAATTAGTATTTTTTCAGAAGAATTAGGGAAAGATATCACTGGTTCTTCTGAAGAAGTACCTCCTGGTTTAGAATCATATGAATCTCTTAGAGAATACAGTATTGAATTCAAAGGAGGACAAACTAACATGTTTATTGTAGATGCTTCTAATTATGTCAATCCCACCGAAAGCGCCCCAATAAGGGACTTATCTATATTGGATGCCATTGAGGATGCACAAGTAAATAATTTGGATAATATTAGGAATACATCTACAATNAGTTTAGTTAATATCCTAAAAGCGATACATGTCGATGTNGAATTCGAAGGTCTTGAGTTGTATGANCAAAGNCTTTGGGACTTACTTCATGATGAGTGTTGGGACGAATCAAATAATCCCCTACGTCCTGATTGTTGGGCTTATACAATTTCCAGCAGAGAAGACATAATCAATATAGTATTCGATACATTGTCTCCAGAAATTAGATCGATGTTAATGAATGCNGATACAGGAATAGGTGAAACTAAAACCTTGGTATATGTAAATCAACCTTACATCAATTTAGGGGCTGCTGCAAGTTTAAGAGATTCTATCGACTTTTATTTGACGGGAGATGGCTGTGATTCAGCTCTTGATTGTAATACTCTCGGAGTAGATGGCGTATCCAACTCCCTCTTAACGGGTGGACTTCCTGTATCTTTAGATATTAACAAAGGAATACACGATGCACAATCCGACTCAACTATTGCTACAATGATCATTCTTCTAATTATTATGTCACTTTTATTTCGTTCTCCAAGATTATCAATTTTCACTATGATTGCAGTAGGTGCAGTTGTTTTATGGCAACCAATTCTAATGAAATTAGGTTCTGTGAATGTAAATGTATTTACTGCAATGATAGGTACTATAGTATTCGGAATAGGAGTAGATGATTCCATACATATCGTTGACAGGATAAAAGATGAGCGAGAAACACCCTCCGGAATAGTGACTTCTATTTCTAGAACTGGGCATACAATCTTTGAAACTACTGCTACAACATGTGCAGGNCTCTCTGCAGGACTATTTGTGGCAATACCGGGTTTACAAAATTTCTTCATTCTCATGATGTTATTATTGGTTTTGGCATTACTGACCAGTTCAATATTATTACCAACTATGATAGTTGCATATAACGAATTTAGATCTAGAATAACTGGTAATGGAACATGGTTGGATTATGAAAGCAGTGGCACTGTATCTTTAGAACCTACAATTGATGCAATAGTTGAGTTCCAATAAACCAACTATTTTTGGCGAGGGAGTAGGGAATAAGCCCCTTTCTGTTCACCTTTCGGCTGGTCGCATTCAACTATGCATCCTACCCGGTCCTGTTGATGCCATGCGGACCTGCTTGGACTTGCTCCGGTGGAGTTGCTCGTTCCAGCTGAGTTCAGGAAACCTCACCTTTTCAGGATCATCGTACGCCTGGCTCAGTTCGTTTCTGTTGCAGAGCCGACCCTCCCGGGTCTCCGACTTGCGCCGGACCACCTGCATCTTGGAGAGGGGACTTTCCTCAGTGTCGTACACTGTCAGCGACCCTCCTACTCCCTCCATCATACCGAGTTAGCACTTGTGCATGAACTTCTCGGTTGAATGTTTGTGATTTATACTGATTATAGTAATGATTATTATAGAAATTATAATTCACCTATTGACTTACGGTATTCTATGGCCGTGGTGGAAGAACTAAAAAAACAGGCCGGGATTACTGCCTGTAGATATGTAAAAAATGGCATGAAAGTCGGTCTTGGAACTGGCTCAACTGTAAAATATACAATAATTGAATTAGGTAGAATGATATTAGAAGAAGAGTTGCAAATAATTGGAGTCCCAACCAGTGAAGCGACAAAGAAATTAGCCGAATCATTAAATATCCCACTGTCAGATTTATCTGAGACTAAAAAGTTAGATTTAACTATAGATGGTGCTGATGAATTCGATGCAAATTATGATTTAATCAAGGGCGGAGGAGGCGCACTAACAAGAGAAAAAATAGTTGCATTAGCATCTAATGCAATGATAGTAGTAGCAGATGATAGAAAGAAAGTTTCTACACTTGGAAAATTCCCGCTTCCTGTCGAAGTATCAGTCTCCCATTGGGAAGAAGTTAAAGAAAAAATAGCCGACATCTGTCCTGGTAAAGTAAATCTAAGAATGGAAAATGAAAATCCATTTGTGACTGATAACGGTGGTTACATACTAGATTGTAATTTTGGTTCCACAATCTCAGAACCAGATATTTATGAAAAGAAGATTAATTCAATTGAAGGAGTAGTAGAGGTCGGTTTATTCGTAGGTATTTGTGATGTGATAATTTTTTCTTCATTATCTGGAATACAAACTTTAATCAAACCAAATGGAAGAATCTCATAACACTCTTTCCGTTGTGATTAAATTACCTTGCCAATTCGGAGGGGTGGGTCTGTAGCTTAGTCAGGTAGAGCGCCCGGCTCTTAACCGGGCGGCCGCGGGTTCGAACCCCGTCAGACCCGCTATAATTTGTGACAATTAATCGAGGTTTCATAACTGTGATGCACTTGAGACAGATAGTAGGGTGTGTAGCACATGGCAAAAGATTGTTGGATTGGAGACGTCCATAAAGGTAATTTCGATGGCCAAGAAATAGAATTAAAGGGATGGATTCATAGAACTAGAGGCTCTAATAAAATTCGATTTTTAGTTCTTCGCGACTCTACTGGTGTAATCCAATGCGTCATTAAGCGAGATTCGGTTGGTGATGAATCATTTGATTTGATTAAATCAGCATTAATTGAATCTAGTATAATCTTGAAGGGTTTAGTTGAAGCCACTGATCGCGAACATGGTCACGAAATACAGGTTAATAGTGTAAAAATAATTGGTAGTGTTAATCCCGATAGGCCATTCCCAATAACTGAATCAGCGATGTTAGAAGCAGAAGGAGGCGAATCTGAATTCTTACTTGATAACAGACATTTGTATCTTAGAACTGGTAGAATGACTACAATGCTTAAAATACGTTCAACTATCTTTGGTACAATACATTCTTATTTTCGCGATCAGGATTTTATTGAATATCAAGCTCCAAATTTTGTAGCTGGAGCGGTTGAAGGAGGAAGCACATTATTTGAAGTACCTTATTTTGGAAAGAAGGCTTATCTGACACAATCATGGCAGCTTTATGCAGAGGCTGCAATGCCTGCTTTGGAGAGATTATATACAATTGCTCCGTCATTTAGGGCAGAAAAAAGTCGTACGCGTAGACACCTTACAGAATTTTGGCATGCTGAAATGGAAGTAGCATGGGCATCAAATGATGAAATAATGAAATACGGAGAAGGTGTTGTACGTTCTACGGCTAAAAATCTCTTAGAAGAAAGAGAAAAGGAATTAAATGAAATAGGCAGAGATCTGGATTTAATTGCAAGATATGCAGATAGTAAATATCCCATAATGAGGTACGATGAAGCTATAGAAATTCTCCAAAATAAGGGAGTAGGTATTGAATGGGGACAAGATCTTGATTATTCAAAAGAAAAAATACTAACTGCCGATTTTGACGTTCCTCACTTTTTAACTCATTATCCTAGAGTTGCTAAACCATTCTATCATAGGCCTGATCCCGATGATACAAAATATGTATTATGTCATGATTTACTTGCACCTGAAGGCTATGGTGAAATAATTGGAGGCGGAGAAAGAACTTGGTCTGAAGATGAAATATTGGAAAGAATAGATGAGGAAGGAACCCCCCGTGAGCCCTATGAATTTTATATTGATACTCGTAGATATGGAGGCGTCCCTCATGGGGGTTTTGGTCTAGGTGTAGATAGGGTGTGTGCTTGGTTGGCAGGTGCGGAACATATCCGTGAAGTGATACCTTTCCCTCGAGATTCTAGGCGAGTAACGCCATGAAAAAACATTAGTATATATCTGATTACTTCATCCTATATGTATGGGAAACAACGATTTATCGTCGTTGATGCCTGTAATTGGCATTTCCGCAATAACAGCGAGCCTATGCTGTTTACCTTCAGTTATTTGGGTTTTATTCGCTGGCTCATCTGCAATAGTAGCTGCTAATTCATTATCCGAGACTTTATACTACTCATCCTTCAGATATTTCCTTTATTTGATATCATTGCTCATGATTTCAATTGGTTTGATAATACATTTTAGAAAAAGAGGAATTTGTACATTAAGTGATGCAAAGAAAAATCAAAGAAGAGTTATTAACACTAGTTTAGCAGTTTTCACAATATCAATCATCTTTTATTTAATATGGAATTTTGTAATTTTAGAAATTATAGGCATCGCCATAGGCCTCCCTTGGGAAGAATCAGCATTCTGGAATTAATATCTAGTCGAATATCTCATAGGATAGTGCCTTATGGCAAGGCCATGGCAGATGACTGGCGAGAACTTGACATTGGAAATCCGACACAAGAACATTCTATGCTTAGAGAAATGGTACGTGATTTTGTAAGAGAGGAAGTTGAACCTCAGGCTTTGGAACATGACAAACACGAAAAGTTCAATGTCAATTTATTTCGTAAATTAGGAGAATATGGCCTTCTTGGTATTTCTGTACCTGAAAAGTATGGAGGAGCTGGGATGGATGCTACTGCTGTTGCCATTGTAAATGAAGAATTGTCATATTCTGATCCAGCATTTTGTTTAGCATATTTGGCACATGCACAACTTATGGTTAATAATCTTGCACAAAATGGTTCTGAAGAACAAAAATCTCGTATTCTTCCCAAAGTATGTAGTGGGGAATGGATAGGTTGTATGGCAATGAGCGAACCCGGATATGGAACTGATGTCCTTGGTATGCAAACTAGTGCTGTAGAAAAGGAGGATGGTAATTGGTTAATTAATGGGAATAAAATGTGGATAACAAACGGAGCAGTTGATGATCAAGGTACTCCTGCAGATATTGTTTGGCTTTATGCAAGAACAGGAGAAGATGACAAAGGTCGTACACAAATTAGTACCTTTTTGGTTGAAAAAGGTATGCAAGGATATCAAGTAGGTCAGAAAATATATGATAAAAGTGGCATGAGGGCTAGCAATACAGCTGAATTAGTTTTTGATAACTGCTTAGTCCCGCCGGAAAATATAGTAGGTAATGTCGGAGAATCAATGATTCATATGATGAGAAATCTAGAGATTGAACGAATCGGTCTTGCGGCAATGGCATTAGGAATCGCTCGACGTAGTCTGTCCGCAATGAACAAATATGCCAGTGAAAGGGAAGCCTTTGGGTATCAAATAAGGGATTTTGGTCAAATACAAAGACATATTGGTGAGTCTTGGGCTGAATATAGAGCCATTAGAGCATATGTCTATGATACAGCAGCAAATACAAGTTTAGATTCGGCAGGAAACCGTCTAGATTCTGATGGAGTCAAACTATTTGCAACCACTGCCGCAAAAAATATTTCAGATAGAGCAATACAAGTAATGGGAGGATATGGCTACGTCGGAGAATATGTTGTAGAGAGACTTTGGAGGGACTCAAAGTTACTCGAAATTGGTGGCGGAACATTAGAAAGTCATCAAAAGAATATAACGCGTGATTTAGCCAAAGATCCTGATGCAATAGAACGTTAATTTTTGGTAGTCCCGCCCGGATTCGAACCAGGGTCCCCAGGACCAAAACCTGAGATGATGGACCACTACACTACGGGACTTCGCGTCTATCCGTGACACTACTTCAATTTGTATTTGACGGGACATAGTTGCGGTACCATCAAGGCATATGCAATTTTCGCAGTGCCCGTGAAGACACTAAACTCTCTCTTTATGGTTGCGTTAATTGTATGTTGTCCACTAACTTCTTTTTCTTCAGCAATGAATAATGGAGGTAACGAATTTACTCTTAATGTTCAAACTAGTGATATTGTACAAAATTTGATACCAGAAACTAATCCTTGGGTAGATTCAAGTATCTACGATCGAATATACTCAGGTAATACTGAAGTACGTATCACCGCAATAACTTGGTCAATCAAAAATTTGAATGATTGGCAACAAAAAAATAATATTTTTGAAAAACAAGCACCAGCATCAGAAGGTGAAAAATTAGTATTCAATGAACCAAAAGATGGCCAAATAAATCATAGAACTTTTTGGATAAATTCTAGTTTATTTCACAAATTATTTTCTATTAAAGGAATCATAGCACTGATTGATGCAGAACGTAATCCTGAACCATATGATATTAATCCAACCCAAAAGCCCATTGACTTCAGTCCGGAATCAGTAAGATCAGGGTTGATTCACGGAGCTAATGACGCTTGGGAGAGAGGATACACTGGCGAAGGTATGGTTGTGGCAGTAGCCGATACTGGTATCGACTTCGGTCATCCAGATTTGAATGGTACACAAGCCAGGGTTGAGTATGAAGATTCTAATTATTCTGGATGGCCTTTGATGTTTGATCATAATAGCATGTATTATTGGTTGGTTGATGGTAATTCTTATCCACAAACCAATACATGGTACGCCAATACTTCTTTGGTTGATTTTGATAATAATAGTGACGGTTTTTTGGATGTAACAGGATATAATATTACCGGAATAAATGCTTCGCTATCGGGAATTTATCATCTAGGAGAGCATCCAGATCNAACTTTAAGAAACAAAGTTGGTGGTGTTGTTCCTATTTTGGTTGTTGACGATATTACATTAGGGCTTTATGAAACTGTTTATCCTGATATTGACANNGATGGTTGGTTTGGAAATGAAACTCCTATGAGACCCGGTGAAGAAACATCAGGGAAAGATATCGATGGTGATGGATTGTGGGATATTTCTGCAGGTTTGGTNTATTGGGTTGCAGACGGTCAAAATGGCGCTCCATACGCAGAAACCTATGCAGCAAGGCATGGATATTCTAACAGAATACCTGGTTCAGGGAATCTCACACTTTTTATGCTTGAATCTGGAAATCATGGCACATTATGTGCAAGTGCTATAGCTGCACAAGGAATTGTATCAGATGGTGCAATAAAAGGTATGGCTCCTAATGCCACTATCTCTTCAATTGGCAATCATTATTCTGGAGGCCATGCATTAGATGGCTGGAGATTTATAGCTGAAGGATATGATGGCAATCCAGAAACACCAGACCAACCAAATATTGGGTCTTTTTCATTTGGCTATTCCTCTGTNGATGATTCTGGCTCAGATGGGTATTCTTTGTACTTGGATTGGCTTACTAGAATATACAATCAAAATACTTCTTATGCAGTTGCTATAGGAAATGGAGGTCATGGTTTTGGTACCACCAAAGTTCCAGGTGCTGCTCATGGAATTTTTTCAGTTGGTGCATTCAGTAGTCGTTCTAGTGATTCATATGGACAAAATGCACCTTGGTCAAATAGAGGACCAAACGTCGTTGGCCGTATGGATCCAGATATCGTTTCTGTGGGATGGTCGGCGACTGGAGATATGCCACTAAATTCGTATGATAATGCAAATTCTGCTTGGACTACATGGGGAGGAACTAGTTTAGCAACTCCCATATCAGCNGGATTACTTGCCCTAGTAAGTGAGGCTTGGCTGGAAAACAATCAAAATTATCCAAAATCTCAAGAATTAAGAGACTTTGTGCTTTCAACCTCGGATGATAGAGGTTATGAGCCATTTATTCAAGGAGGTGGATGGTTCAATGCTTCAAGAGCAGTTGCTACTTTAGATGGCCAAAATGGTTCTTGGTGGGCTAGTCCTGCACAATGGAATAGTGGTACTTTCCAAGGGCAGCACAGAGATGCCAATATCAATTTATTGAAAACGGGAGAATATCAAAATGTAGANATAAATTTCACTAACACAGGACAATCTGANATATTACTAAAATACACTCCAACTAAATTTGCACCATTAGAACACAATGTAATGGTATGGAACAGCATAGGTAATGGCAGTGAAGAGGGTGCTAATGATACCTGGAACGGATACCAATCTGAAGAACCNGATTTACTAATTCCGTTACATCTTAAAAATNATTCTACAATACAATTACATGAAAATACAACCCAACTTCGTGCTAGAGCTACTATCGATTATGCAGCCTTTGATCCTAATAAAGAAAGAATAANTCATGAACGAGTATATTTACAGATTTATAGATGGACAGACTATGATTCTGATGGCATTTTCCATAATGATTCAGATAATGATGGAATGGTTGATTCAGGAGAATGGACAGAGCCTACTGAAATGGAGGAGGTGACTTATTGGAGGTCAAATGGCCCTCAAGCAGAAGTTAGAGTTGGTTTGCCATTTGAAGATGCAAGAGATGGCTTAATATTAGGTGTTTGGAGACATGTCGATGAATTTTCGGACGAAGATCCGGTCAGAATAGAAATTGATTGGACTACATTTGGTAAGGTCGAAGATGATTGGATAGATATTCAAAGTGAATCTTTAATCTCCGGGGGAAAGAATGAATCTGTTACTGTTAATATTTCTGTGCCAGAGAATACTACTCCTGGTCTGTATCAGCATGGCTTATTTATAGAAACACTTTCTAAAGACTTAACGGGAAATTTTACTATTTCAGAATATAACTGGAGTTTTCCAATAGTCACCAATGTTCCTTGGGAAGGTCCTTTTTCACTTCATGCTAACGAACTTGACGGTAATGTTTCAAATCAAACATTATATTCTGAATCATGGATTAGTGGTGCTACAAGATGGAATTGGCGCGCCGAGAGTGGCGACTGGAGGTTTCTGACGATTGATTGGCCATCTGAATTAGATACAGGAGGTATGGCTATTTTAGATGTTAATTGGGATGACAATCCTTACACCGATATTGATGTTCTTTGGCTTTCTGAAATGCAACACGGATATCATGACGAATCCACAGATGCTTACGGGGATTCTACATTTTACATTGAATCTCGTTCAACAAATAATCATGTAGGAGGCGGCCAACATAATTGGGGCACTTTCACCGGTACTTCTCAAGAAGTATTCGCGGTTCCAGTATCCGAAGGAGTACATCAAATGGTTCTTCACACTGCACTACATGGCGTTGAGACTAATGATAATCCTCTAAATATTTCAGTAGGTTATAT
>PATZ01000042.1 GCA_002712575.1 Methanobacteriota archaeon | reverse complement strand
AGGACCAGGACAAATCGCATTTACAACTACTCCACTCCCAGCAACCTCTAGCGCTAATGCTCGAGTCAATTGCACAACACCACCCTTACTCGTCGCGTATGGAGTACGATTAGAGATAGCAACTAATCCCAGTGCACTAGCCATATTGATGATACGACCGCTACCTTGTTCTTTCATATGTGGCAATATCGCACGGCAAGCTAACCAAATACCATCGACATTAATCCGTTGAACTTCAGAAAACTGTTCATAACTCAACTCTTCAATCGAACCACGAGTGTTNATTCCAGCGCTGTTNATCANAATNTCAATTTGCCCAANCGAATCNANAGCAGCNNNCGNCATNGCTTCCATNTCCGNTTGACTGGAAACATCAGCNGCAAAACCAAAGGCCTTNCANCCNTACTCATCAGCCAACTNANTAGCCGNAGCTTGTACTTCGGACTCGTTACGGCTAACCAGNACAAGATTNGCNCCNGCACTTGCCAAGCCAGCCGCCATNGCTTGACCTANNCCCTTTGANCCNCCAGTAATNACAGCNACTTTNCCNNTTAAATCGAATAATTTTATTCCNNGAAGCATNATNNAATATAAATTNGTAGNCGCAATAATGNCGNNTCNAANGCTCNNGGCCAAGCGCGACTTGCGAANATNTNAAAGATTGGTACACTNCNNCCGCCGCAAGTCGGCGTTCTGCCCNTTAANCCNANTTNAATTNTGCCGGTGTGGTGGAATTGGTAGACACGAGGGACTTAAAATCCCTTTCCTGCGAAGGAGTGCCGGTTCGATTCCGGCCGCCGGTACCAATATTTTCTTTTAGTAGTCGNAGGGACTATTTGTCCCATTTAATTAGATTATTCTGGATTAAAGTAGNTNCTTTTTTGTATAAAACGTCTTCGCNTTATGGGTATTATTGAAATCGTAATGACGCTGGGAATGCTCGTGCTGCTCCAGGCAGTGCTAGGATTTGATAATCTTCTATACATTTCGCTCGAATCAAAGAGGGCCCCAGAGAGCCAACAGTCATCAGTTCGAAAGTGGGGCATCGGTATCGCTGTAGCACTACGAGTTATACTCCTTCTTTTGCTGATTAAGATGATTAGTGCATTTCAGGCAGTATGGNTCACCATCTCTTGGAAGGGCTTCATTGAAGGGGCGTTCAACCTTCACAGCATTATCGTATTGGTNGGAGGAGTATTTATCNTATACACCGCTATGAAAGAAATCTTTCACATGACTGTGGTTGATGATTTCCAATCTGAAGTCAAAAGAGATAGCAGCTCAGCAAAATCAGTCATTGCTAAAATCGTTTTTATGAATGCTGTATTTTCGTTCGACTCAATACTTAGCGCTATCGCACTAGTGGACGATCCAAACAGAGACTACTGGATTATGGGCATAGCAATCCTATCCGGAGGCGCACTCATGATTTGGCTAGCCGACGGAGTATCAACCTTCCTTCAAAAGAACAGAATGTACGAGGTACTCGGATTATTTATTCTTTTTGTAGTAGGAATCATGCTATTGACCGAAGGAGGAGAACTGGCTGAAATGAAGTTATTTGGAAACGAAATACACGCCATGAGTAAAACAACATTTTATTTCGTAATCACGATTATGTTACTCACTGAAGTGGTACAAACACGTTATAAGAAAAAGCTCCTAGCCTCACAAAAAAAATAAANTTAACCAGNAATTGGTTATTAGTTTTCTTTTTAAAANATTAAAGTTCCNGATCAATAGAATTTAGTATNTCAATAGCAGCGGCTNTNGGGTCTTCCGCTAAAGTAATAGGTCTTCCAATAACCAACCAACTAGCTCCAGCTTTAACAGCTTCNGCTGGTGACATTGTCCTCTTTTGATCATCAGCAGGACTAGACTCTGCACGTATCCCTGGAGTCACCAATTGGATCTGATTCCCAAGCTCTTCCCTTAAAAGTTTAATTTCCTGAGGAGAACAAACTAATCCACGAAGCCCAGAGGAAGCAGCCAGTTTTGCCAATCGCACTACCTGCCCNTGAGTTTCTTCNTGAATACCAAGCTCTGCCAAATTGNCATCGTCCATACTAGTCAGCACAGTCACCCCAAGAATTAACGGAGAATCTATACCCAACACTGCAGCTGTTTCGTTGCTAGTTTTCTCAGCTGCAGCCAACATTTCGGAACCTCCAGAAGTATGAACCGTCAGCATATCAACTCCCAGATCAATCGCAGATTGTACTGCTTTTGAGACAGTGTTGGGAATATCGTGAAATTTAAGGTCTAGAAAGATTTTCGTCCCTGTCTCCTTTAATTTGCGGACAACATCTGGCCCCTCACTAACAAAAAGCTGCTTGCCAATCTTAAATGCACCAACAACCGGACCTAGTTCCTCGGCCAGCTCCAATGCCTCTCGTGCCGTAGGAACATCCAACGCAACTATGATCGGATTTTGCATGAACAGCAGTTTAAGAGCTTAATCTCTTATTGTCAGGCTGATTTAGCTTTATTACCCGGTAATTTTTACAGGTTTTCAATAAGTCGTTCACAAGGTATCCTTCTCTGAAGTGAATCCGATGTTGAAAAGGCAAATCAGTTTAGCGCTTGGCTTAGCTTGCTACCTAAATTCGACACTTGGCCAGTCGGTAGATTTTGAAAGCCAAATCAAACCGCTCCTATCTGACAGATGCTTCACCTGCCATGGCCCTGATAAAAAAACCCGTAAAGCTGACTTGCACCTATACTCACGCGAAGGAGCAATGGCAAANCTAGACGATAATTTGGCCATCATCATGCCTGGNAAACCGGAAGCAAGTGAACTTTACAATCGCTTAATCACAGATGATACAGATGAATTAATGCCTCCTCCCGAATCAAATTTAACCCTTTCAGACGAAGAAAAAGAATTAATCCATCGCTGGATTACTGAGGGTGCTGAGTGGAAAGAGCATTGGGCATTTACCCCNGTNAATAAACCNACACTTCCAAAACCAATCCAATCTAATTGGCCTAAAAATGAAATCGACCATTTCACATTAGCCAAAATGGAATCAGTCAAAATAAATCCTTCACCGGAAGCAAAACGAGAAAAACTTATTCGACGNTTATCCTTCGATCTGACCGGCATGCCGCCATCCCTGGACGAAATTGACNGGTTTATAAACAACGACTCACCTAACGCATACGAACAGGTTGTTGACAGACTGCTTGCCCATTCTCGATTTGGCGAACACTTAGCCGTTCACTGGCTAGACCTTGCACGGTATTCCGACACCTATGGTTACCAGGTTGACCGTGACCGTTACGTTTGGCCTTGGCGCGATTGGGTCATAAGAATGTTTAACGATAATCTGCCGTATGACGACTTTCTAACATGGCAATTAGCCGGAGATCTTTTACCTAANACGACAGACGATCAGCGACTTGCCACAGCGTTTAATCGTTTACACCCACAAAAGGTCGAAGGTGGAAGTGTTCCAGAAGAATTTCGTGTTGAATATGTAGCAGATCGTAATCACACATTCGGAACTGCAATGCTTGGCCTCACACTCGAGTGCGCTCGATGCCACGATCATAAGTACGATCCTATTTCTCAGAAGGAATACTATCAGTTTTTCGCGTTCTTCAATACCATAGATGAGTCTGGCTTGTACTCATATTTCACCCCCTCTGTTCCTACACCAACATTGCTAATGAGCAATGCTGACGCAAAACAGCAAATCGATATAGCCAAAAAAGAAATAGAGACCGAGNAGAACCAATTGACAGAAATTGAAAAGAAAGAAGAAGAAAATTTCGTGCGATGGCTCAAAAAACGACCAACTGAAGCTAAGTTAACTGGACACATTGGACATTATACTTTTGACGAGTACAAAGATGGTAAACTTGCAAACCTTGCAAATGAATCTAAAAAAGCATCTAGCAGCAAAAAGAATAAAATTGTCCCAGGTAAAAACGGTAACGCCCTAAAGCTAACAGGAGACGACGGAGTCAATCTTGGCATTGGCAACTTCAATCGCACACAGCCATTCACAATCACATTATGGATGAATACCCCACACCACAAGGAACGCACAGTTGTTTACTCACGCTCAAAAGCTTGGACTGACGCTGGTAGCAGNGGATACCAGATGCTTCTTCGCAATGGCCATCTAAGCACATCGCTAATTCACTTCTGGCCTGGCAACGCAATAAACATTCGCTCTACAACCAAGCTACCAATAAATGAATGGCACCATGTATCTGTCACATACGACGGTTCTAGCCATGCCAGAGGATTGAGTATTTATATCGATGGACAACTGACTGAAACAGAAGTGCACAAGGACAACCTATACAAAAACATTACTGGNGGCGGAAACGATAACATTGTAATTGGCCAACGATTTCGAGACGTAGGGTTTTCCCAAGGGCTCGTTGATGACTTCCATGTGTTTGATCGCAAACTAACTGCTGGCGAAATAGCTCAGCTTTACGATGGCCAATCACTAACCAAAACCCTATCTACTCCAATTGATAAACTTAGTGAAAAAGATCATGAACTCCTTCGTGAATACTATTTTGCCTCCATCAATAAATCNCACAACATGCAATTATCAAAATTGCGGTCTTCGAGAGAAAAATTAAAAAAACTCCTAGATGAAAAAACCGAAATTATGGTAATGGAAGAAATGACAGTAAAACCCCGTTCAACGTTCGTTCTAAATCGCGGAGTATACAACCAGCCTAATGAAAAAGTCACCCCAAAGACACCAAGCATCCTTCCAGNTTTTCCAAAAAATGCNCCCCAGAATAGACTAGGGCTTGCACAATGGCTAACCTCAACAGACAACCCTCTTGCTTCTAGAGTAGCCGTAAATCATTTTTGGCAGATCTGTTTTGGCAATGGACTTGTTCGAACTCCAGAAGATTTTGGAATACAAGGGAAACGACCATCGCATCCAGCGTTGCTGGACTGGCTCGCAAGCGATTTCATGGAGAACGACTGGAACGTAAAAAGACTACTTAAGCAGATCGTTATGTCAGCCACCTATCAGCAATCAAGCATCACTCGACCATCGCTCGAAGTAAGTGATCCAGAAAACAATTTATTAGCCAGAGCACCACGATACCGACTTACTGCAGAAATGATCCGCGATAATGCACTAAACACAAGTGGACTTATAAGCACTCGTATGGGAGGGGGCGGTTCCAAACCCTACGATCTAACTGAGTCATTCAAACCAATGGGACATGATAAAGGTGAAGGACTTTACCGGCGAAGTGTTTATACATTCTGGAAACGCACTGGACCAGCGCCTGTGATGATGGCACTAGATGCCAGCAAGCGAGATGTTTGCAGGGCTAAACGCGAGACCACTGCAACTCCACTACAGGCACTTGTTCTAATGAATGGGCCACAATTTGTTGAGGCAGCTAGAAAAATCGGGGAATCTATGGTCCGCGAACACGGCGACAACATTCATTCCATTATTAATGACATGTTCCGCAAGCTTACGAGTCGTAAACCATCCGAACGTGAAATTGTTTTAATGAAAAAACTGTACAACGAACAGTTGGCCAATTTTAAAAAAGACATTAAAGCTACAGATGCTTTCTTAGGGGTCGGAGCTAGTCCTAATGCAAAGAATCTAGATAAACCACAAGTAGCTGCGGCCGGAGTACTTGCCAAAGCACTTATGAATTTCGACGAAGCAGTAATTAAACGATAGGTTTTAAAACAATGAAAACGCCTTTTTGCACAGGTTATGAATCTACGCTCGGTATGAGCAGACGCAATTTCCTTAACTCATTTGGCATGGGACTAGGTGGGATTGCACTAAGCAGCCTCCTTAAGCCCGAAGCGTTGTCAGGTGCATCTGACAGTCGTGGTGCACTTGGAACATCTCACTTTGCTCCAAAAGCTAAGCGTGTAATTTACCTCTTCCAAAGTGGAGGNCCATCACAGCTTGATCTTTATGACCCTAANCCAACNTTAATCAAAAAACATGGGACCGAACTTCCCGAAGAGATTAGGCAAGGNCANCGCTTAACAGCAATGTCCGGAAATCAGGCATCTCTACCTTTAGCCGGATCACCATTCAAATTTGTTCCTCATGGCCAAAGCGGACTTGAAATCAGTGATGCCCTGCCCCACATATCCAGCATAGCAGATGACATATGCCTTGTGCGTTCAATGCATACTGAAGCAATAAACCACGGACCTGGTGTAACGCATATGCAAACTGGTTCACAATTTCCAGGCCGACCGAGTATTGGAGCGTGGCTAAACTACGGCCTTGGCCGTACGAACGATAACCTACCCTCTTTTGTCGTGATGACAACCAAAGGCAAAGGAGGCCAACCCCTAGTCTCAAGACTTTGGGGAAGCGGATTTTTGCCCTCGGAAAATCAAGGCATAAGATTCCGTTCGGGAGCTAATCCTGTACTACATTTACAAAATCCAAGTGGTATAAACCGTAATAGTCGACGCATGATGCTGAATCGCCTTCGTGAACTACACCAGTTGCAATTAGAAGGTAATCCAGACAAGGAAATTGAATCCCGCATTGCCCAGTACGAAATGGCATTTCGAATGCAAGCATCAATTCCAGAAGTCACAGATATATCAGATGAATCTGAACAAGTCCTTAATTCATACGGAGACGATGTAAAAAAACCGGGCAGCTTTGCTGCCAATTGTCTACAAGCACGTCGACTGGCCGAACGCGGTGTAAGATTTATTCAACTATACCATCCAGGATGGGATCAGCACGGCGGCCTACCGGGTGGACTTCGAAACCAATGCCGTGAGACTGATCAAGCTTCAGCAGCATTGGTTAAAGATTTAAAACAACGCGGTATGCTTGACGATACACTCGTTGTTTGGGGTGGAGAATTCGGTCGCACAAACTATTGCCAAGGCTCACTTGGAAAAGATAATTTTGGACGTGATCACCATGGCCGCTGCTTTTCATTTTGGATGGCAGGTGGAGGGTCTAAGGGAGGCACAGTCGTAGGGCAAACAGACGACTATGGTTATAATGTTATCAAAGACGGAGTGCACGTACATGACTTTCATGCAACAATGTTACACCTTTTAGGCATAAACCACGAAAGGCTCACATTTAAGTATCAAGGACGGTACTTTCGATTAACTGATGTTCACGGAAAACTGATCAAGAAGGCGTTAGCTTAGAAATATCAGTTCCTAAACAGTTAAAGTCTCCGCCGGTTTATTAGCCACTGTCATACTCATTTTTCGGCTATATCAGAAGATAAATTTTTCCTCATGTTCGGCAAACTATACTCACCGGAAACTACACGACGAAAATTTCCCTGAAGACTGGTTAAAGGCCAAACAATAAAAATAGTACCCGTAATAAGCCAAGCAAATTGCCCAATAAAACAAAGAAATATTGANCCTATCGTTGGCAAGAGATAAACAAATCCAAAGGTTTTCCAAAACGCTTTTCCAAAAGAAGAATTCCTCAAAGCAAACCAACAACCAGAGAAGTACAAAGCAAAAATATCCAAAAAAAAGCTTAATACTGGCAAGCCGAACGCCATTAACCCTAGAAGTGTTACACCAAATATTAATCCCCCCTCATCTAATTTCTCCGGATGTATAAGTACTTGAATAAAAACAAATAAAACCGGAGCCATTATAAGACTAATTAAAGGCCAGAGCCAAAAANTAGCCATAGCAAGGAAATGCCCGCGTNTAAATTGTCTTTCATCCANAGGAGTNACAAGGATTTGCTCCAACGCTCCACACTCCTTCGCCTCGAAAATAGAAAACACCGTATGACGAGTTAGATCGATTCGAAACCATAATGCCCCAAGCCAAAGCAAACTCATACCGGTAACAATAAAAGGTAGTTCAACTGTATTGTCTAAAGATGAGTACACAGTGATAACCAACCATGCAACGGCAATATACAANAATAAAAATTTCCNTGATTGATGCATCGATGTGTTCCGATGNACCAACCAAGATACGGGGTTGCTATCCAAATACAGCGAACGACGACTATTAACATTCGTTACCAAAGAATTTTTTTTTCGAAACTTAACTTCACGATCCTGCCAACTCTTTGGAACAATCCATGAGGCTAGTACTAAGAAACATATCGAAGCAATCAAACCACAGCTAATCCATATCGGATACCATCCCACCGCTGGCAATGCCGGGCCAATCAATGGGACATATGCTCGATAAATTGCAAATGCAGGACTCAAAAGACTAATCGTCTCATTTACTCCTCCCATCCAACTGTAAATCAAAGGTGCTAATGTGATACTTGCCAACAATAATAAAGTGCAAAAAATAGACTGACCTGTTCGACGGCATATAGCGGAGAAGAACATTCCACAGGAAAGTGAAAAAAATAGAATGTTAAGTAACGCAAAGACAGTTCGCCAAAACTGGGNATTTGTCACACCTCCCATCAATAGCGGTAAAGCAAGGACAGGCAAAACAGCAAGCACGCCNTAAAATGAACGTAGCGAACCTGAAAACATCTTACCTAAGACTACATCGTATCCCCGTAGNTCTGTCAGGAATAAAAGTCCTAGTGTGCCATCGGTTTTTTCTCGCGTTAGTGTGTCTGTTGTAGTCCACAATCCAGCCAATAANCAATACACGAAACAACACCAAGTCATAATNGCAAAAAAAATATCGCCCTGCATTCCNCCAGGAACATTTTGCCCTACACCAGAAGCAANGAGTATCCAATACCCGCCAAAGAAAACCGCTATAATAGCCACTATCCATCGCCACAACCAAGAACCCAAACCTTTTGAAGCGATTAATAGTTCTCTTTGTACAATAGGCAGATTAAACATGAAATCATGAGCTTGGACTTACTACCCTAGACGCGGTTTCTCTAAACTTTTCACCAAGAAACAAGTTAGCCCTACCAACCCAAAAAGCACTATTAATTAATCCAACCAAAAACCAAAGTGCAAGCATTCCGTTTTCATCAAAATTTCCACTGGTGGATGTANCAACAATAAGAAAAAGCATAAAAAATACCAAATATGGTAATATATGAATTTTAAGTATAACTAGAGATGAGCTGTAAACCGGTTTACGTAAAGTAAGACTTGTGTGCATACCAACAAAATAAGTTGCCCAAACATCAATAAAAAACATTAAGATACCTATTATGTACAGCGGCAGCGTATCTTCAGAAGACAAGCCCATCATAAAAGGGATTAAGCATAGGGTTAATATAATAGGCCAAAGAAACTGCCATCTAATCCTATCTCGGTGAGCCTTTGCAAAATCTTTATATTCAAGTGGTGTTGACAATAATAATTCAAGAGCAGATTCACCTCGATCAATTCGAAAACGTTCACAGGCAGCACCAGCCATCCACCATTTGAACATTGCAGAAACAAACCACAAAGTCACCAGAAAGGAGCTGCTTGCACCATATGTAGAACTATCTAATCCCAATAAATACTTAAAACCATTAGTCACAATCATCATAAATGTGAAAACAATAACGAATCCTAACCATACAACCCCAGGTCCAAACTTCTTTCGAGCTGCCAACCAATGCAGGGGATTTTTATCTAACACTCTAGACCTTCGATGCATATTATTAGAACTCTTTTGTAGAACCATATCCGTTATAGTTTTTTCTGGTTGGTCTTGCCAGGTTCGAGCTGTTTTCCATATGGCGAACAGAATCGAAAAAATCGAAAACCCAATTACAAATATCATTGAGATATTCCACTCAACATCTCCTTGTCCTCCCAAACCAAGCCTCCCATCTATTGCCAGTAAATAAATATTTCCAGTACTAAAAAGACTATAGATCTCACTTATACCACTTACACTTATCCTCCCAAATATTCCATATAAAATCTCGTAAATAAAAACCGAACCGAAATTGAGAAATAACATAACACCAAGAGCAATACCTGTGGTTACCTTTGACGACTTAAAAATTGCTGAGCATGCCATACCAACCGATAGCGAAAGAAATAGAGTCGCAAACAATACAAGGGCCATTCTAAGCACCAACATAGGATCCACCCCTCCCATTAATACCGGCACCACTAACATAGGAACAGCAGACAGCAAACCAAGCACTGCCTGAATAGTCCCCACACTCATTTTACCTAAAACCACCTCGTAGCCTCGCAAATTTGTAATGAATAAGAGCCCTAATGTACCATTTCGCTTTTCCTCACTTAAACAATCTGCCGTCAGATATATCCCAGCTATATTACATAGAAAAATCATTATACCCGACACAGCAAAAAACATATCACTTCCCGCTCGATGCAACGGATATCCATCTGCAACAACAACAAAAATTAAAGCGTAGACAATTACAAAAAAAACTAGCAGTGCAATAGAGAAACGCGAGGTATACGTACCCAAGCGGCGAGACGCCACTAGAAGTTCTCTGCTTATTATAGGAAAAAGTTTCAAAGGTAGTTAAACTTCAGGAAGCAAGTGTTCATACAAATACTAAAGAGCGAAAGAACTAATCGCAATTACTTGGTTTTAAATTAGGAAACGACGACTGCGCACCTTGTAAAGTCACGGAACGAGCCGAAGTTAAAATTGCAAATCTAATTGCTTCATCCATGACTAAACCATTCGATAACGCCGAAGCTAGTGAACCGTTGAAACAATCGCCGGCACCAACTGTGTCTACTGCTTTCACTTTGGGGGCAGAAAACCAATCAGCCCCCTGACCAGACAAATGACACACACCTCTTGCTCCACAGGTAACAATCACCTCTCCAACCCCAGTTTGCAGCAATTCCTCCCCGGCATATTCAATGTTACGTTTAGTTTTAACAGGCATACCGGTCAGCTCAGCCAACTCCAATTCGTTTGGCGTAATAAGATCAACCAGTCGCAATAATGATTTGGCTAAACGCCGACAAGGGGCTGGATCAAGAATAGTAAACACGCCTTGATTTTTACTCAAACGAAGTGCTGCCCGAACTGCAGGCAGCGGTGTCTCAAGCTGTATCAAGCAGCATCTCGCATTCGCAAATGCAGGCTTAGCCTTTTCAATATGTGCATTAGCCAAAAAATTGTTGGAACTGGCTGCCACACTGATAAGATTGCGACCTTTATCCCCTACCATAATCAAAGCAACGCCACTTGGAGCATTCCGATCTCGAACAATAAACCTTGTGCCGATACCTTCTCGTTCGAACCGAGCCAAAGCATCATTCCCAAAATCATCGCGCCCAATATTGGCCACAAAAACAACTTGCGCCCCGGTTCTTGCTGCAGCCACGGCTTGATTAGCTCCTTTCCCACCTGGAATAACCTGATAGCTCCCACCAAGGACAGTCATGCCCGGCTTCGGCAACTTGGCTGATTGAATAACCAGATCTGTGTTTGAACTCCCAACCACCACTACGTTAGGGATCTGTGTTTGCCGCTTAGCCATTGGAAAACAGCAAAGCTGTTAATTGACCTTTTCAGAATCGAACTCGCCGTTTTTAAGCTTCAACATGTAAGCATCTAGATCCTTTTTCACTCCTCCCGAAAGAAAGTATAGTCCAAGAACATTTGGAAATGCCATCCCAAGAATCATCAAATCTCCAAAATCAAGAACATTGGTCGACGTAATTATAGAACCAAGAAAAACCATGATTAAAAACAGGACACGATAAACCATCGAAGAACCGTCCCCAAACAACCAAGCCCAACAACGCTCACCATAGTATGACCAAGAAATCATTGTACTAAATGCAAACAAAACCACTGCTGCTGACAGGATGTGCGAAAACCATGAAATCTCAGAAGCAAACACCGTCGATGTCAAACCTGCTCCATTATTAATCGCTGCAAAAGGCTCTGCCACTTCAGCCGATGAACCGCCAGCATAATGACCAGTAATCACGATTACCAATCCTGTCATAGTACAAACAATAATGGTGTCAATGAATGGTTCCAACAAAGCAACAATCCCTTCACGCACAGGCTCCTTTGTCTTGGCCGCCGAATGAGCGATTGCTGCTGAACCCACGCCAGCCTCATTTGAAAATGCCGCCCGTTTAAAACCCTGAACCAGAACTCCAATAAATCCACCCCATGCCGCACCAGGATTAAAGGCACTATCAAAAATTGTCCCAAATGCAGCCGGAATCTCTCCTGCATGTTTTAACAAAACTACTAAACACGCTAACATGTAAACACAACACATTGTAGGCACAATTTTTTCTGCCGTCTGAGCAATACGCTTTATGCCACCGATTATTACTAAGCCAGTGAGAGCTGCCATAATTAAGCCAAACACCCACCGATGCTCGCCAAGCCACGGAATTGATTCCTGAACCGCATTAAGCGATTGGTTGACCTGAAAAGTGTTACCTCCGCCGAATGATCCGCCGATACATAAAATCACAAAAGAAACTGCTAAAAACTTACCAAAAGGTTTCATAATACCTATACCAGTTCGCTCTCCAAACTCAGCTAAACCATTCTGCAAATAATACATCGCACCTCCCATCACTCGACCATCTGGACGGGTAAGACGGTATTTCTGTCCTAGTGTACACTCCGTAAATTTAGATGACATTCCAAGAAACCCTGCAACTATCATCCAAAAAATTGCACCTGGCCCACCAAGGCTCACTGCAATCGCAACACCAGCAATGATACCCAAACCAACCGTTGCCGATAACGCAGAAGACAGAGCCTGAAAATGACTCACCTCACCCTCCGCATCCTTACTGTCATACTTACCACGCACCACATCAATAGCATGTTTAAATCCACGAAAATTAATGAACCCCATGCGAACAGTGAAATAAATTGCCCCAATAACTAACCATGCCACGACTAATGGAACAGTAGCACCCTCGCTGGATTCATAGACAGGGAAGAAAAAAACTTTAGCAATCCATCCAACCACTGTACCTGCAAAAGCATCAATCTGCTCAGATATACCGGTCTCCTTTGCTTCCTGGGCAAATGTGGCAACTCCGCCTAAAAAGAAAGATAGAAGCAGCGCGAATAATCGCGTTCCATTAAAGAAATTAAACATACCATCTTTATTCTTAAATTTGGAAAATTCAGTAATTTTCATATCTTTCATTTTATGTATTCAAAGAAAAAGAGCCGAAATTATGTCGGCCCTTTTGTCATAAATTTAAATCATTGGCGACTATTACTTAAAAGGATCAAAATGTTTTTGAATCAAATAAGGGTCACGTTGAATTTTCATAATTTGATCATGTTTGATACTTGAGGCATGCCCGTCGAAGTAAGCAGCGTTAATTCCAGTACTATGCATAGTATGAAGCCTTCCCCCTACAGCACTGACACCATTACCCCCTCCAAATGCAGTGCCCCCTGGATGGAAACTAGCATTACGCATAGAGTGAGGATCTTCATTGAGTAAAAGAAACTTATCAGAAGGGCTTTTCACAGCAGAAAAATTAACCCCCGGATTTGCCTTTCCTGTTATACCATTTAAAAAACTTGTCATGCTGAAGTTCACACGCAATGCACGGCCAATTTCACCAGTACTCGGACAACGATAAACCCCATAAATAGTTTTATTTCGGGTATCAGGCTGTCGACCGTTGCGAATAATATCCTGACCAGTCACATAGGGAAATACCGCCCCAGCCTCAGCATGAAAGGCAATATTACGATCATACTTTGCCCAATTCCTGCGAGAATCTTTTACAGCATCACCTGGGCCACCCCAAACCCAATCCTCATGCCAGTTACGATCCGTAGAGCCCGCAAAAGGAAGATGATCTTCATTATCATCCTTGTAGTTGTAAATCCCCAAAGCTACCTGCCGCATATTACTAAGGCATTTGATGGAGCGACCACTTTCCTTGGCCTTAGCTAAAGCAGGCAATAATAAAGAAGCCAGAATGGCAATAATAGCTATCACAACCAATAGCTCAATAAGCGTAAATGCCGATTTTCTGGGAAAAATTACTCTTGGTTTCATTGCCTTCAACTTCCGAAATTATTAATATGATTTAATGAAATAGCCACGATTTTCTTATACCAAATGAAAATCAATAATTGACTGTTTTCGAACATAATTTGCAATCTTTAATCGGTTTCAAATTTACCGAATGAAAAGACATCGATCGAAGATCGCAGTTAAGTAAACGCTTGTACAAAGGCTGCCCTAATCCAGTCAAAATTTTTATAGCCTCCATCGCCCCTAAACAACCAACCATTCCAGAGACTGCACCAATCACTGGAAAACGCCTTTTCCAATCATCTGGTTTTTCTGGATACAAGCATCTCAGGCAACCCGTCTTTCCTGGTGCAAAGCTAGTAATATGTGCTTCTGTCTCAAACATCGCGCATTCGACCATTGGTTTCGACAATCGAACACAAGCATCATTCATCGCATATCGCTCCTCAAACAAGGGTGCACAATCAACCACAAGATCAGACTTGGCAACCAATTCGGAGGCATTAGATTCACTGACATTTTCCGGCACTGAGAAAATCTCAATTCGCGGATTCAGCCCTTTGAGCATCTGAACTGCAGTTTCGATTCGCACTTGACCAATTGCATCATGCCGCATGAGCAACTGTCGGTTTAAATCACTCGGCTTAAGATTACCTCCATGAGCCAAAACCAAACGCCCTACCCCTGCAGCTGCCAACTCAAAAGCAACAAGACCACCTAGCCCTCCAATACGACTGATCATCACTGTTGCCCCCTTAAGGCGACGTTGTCCCTCTTCACCGAAACCGGGCACAGTGGTTTGCCATGAGTAAACCTCACGCTCAAATTCGGTTAATCCCGGTAAAGCAGTAGTCTTAGACATCGTGATGTATTTTGCCGTCGACCAAGTGGTAGTGACAGCCCGCCAATCTCTTGGCTTCGCTAGGACTATGGGTAATATGCAAGACCGTAACACCAGTCTGACCGTTCACATGCTCAAGCAATTGACACATCTCATCATGAAGCTCCTCATCAAGTGCACTCAACGGTTCGTCGAGACAAAGCACCGACGGCTTATGTGCCAATGCACGCCCAAGTGCAACCCGTTGTGCCTCACCTCCACTCAGTTTATCAGGCAATCGGTCAAGTAATTCATCTAAGCCAAGTAGTTCTGCCAATTCCTCTACACGCCGCGAAATTTCAGACTGACCAAGTGAACGTAAAACAAGAGCAAATGCAAGTTGCTCACGAACCGATTGTGTTGGAAAAAGAGCTCTATCCTGAGGCACGTATCCAACTCCACGTTCAGCAGGTGGCAGGTTTGTAACATCACGATCACCAAGAATAATTTTACCTTGGTCAATTTTTCGTAATCCGCAAATTGCCTCTAACAATGTAGTCTTACCGCAACCGCTACGCCCCATCAGCACACCGTATTTACCAGAAGACAACTCCAGTTCAATACCTGTCAGTTCAAAGCCTCCTTGTTTTATAGTGATATCTGCCAAACGTATCATGCAAAAATTCGCTTCATCCCCAAAGTTCTAGCAACAATAAAAACAACGACTGCTGCAGCAATCATAATCAAAGAAACAGCTAACATCCCTTCTGTTCGGCCAGCTTGCAGCTCTAGAAAAGCACTTGTAGGAAGAACTTCGGTTTTCTGTCGAGTCGCTCCCGCAAAAACCAAAATTGGGCCGAACTCACCCAGCGCCCTTGCCCAAGCCAAAGTACCAGCAGCCAACAAACCTCCCTTGGCTTGTGGCATAATAACCCTCCAAAACGCTTTATTTCGATTACAACCCAGTGTGAGTGCTACTTGCTCAAAACGCTGAGGGATTTGGTCAAAAGTCACTCTCATCGTGCGAACTGCAAAAGCACAAGCAACCATAAACTGAGCTAAAACCACGGCAGGCCATTTGTACACTACAGCATCGCTCAACCAGTCGGGCATATAGCGAAAAAGTATTAATAGACTTAATCCAACCACTAACGGGGGCAAAACAATAGGAATATCTAGAATCGTATCAATCACAGCCTTTCCTCGAAACTGGAAACGGCTCATAACATATCCAATAGGCACCGCAATCCAAAGTGAAAACAAAGTTGTAAGAGTACAGCTGATCAGGCTCAGCTTTATTGAAAAGCGTATATCACGACTCCGTAAAGCCTGAACCAGCGGATTTGGTTTAGAAAGCCGAAGTGTTCCAGCCAAATCCGCTCCTTCATCGAGTTTAAATGAAAGTTGATCCGCAGTAGTCTCAGTAATTTCTCGAACACCATCCCACCCAACTACATCAGATGAACTCACTCTGATATACTCACCCCAAAGTAACCCATGCGGCTCATCAGTAGTTAGTGTTGCCACATTATTAGTGATCGCAAAATTCTTTAACCTCACTTCCGGACGTAATGAAGCTGTTACTGGCTTACCCTCCTCACTTGAAACGATTGCTACCTCATCTGAATCAGCAGTGAATAATCCGGTTCCCAACAAAGAGCCATCAACTTGACGCAGTCCTGTTTCATTTTTTCCAGCTCTAAAAAAGTAGCGCCGACCTTTTTCAGTCGGCACAACCACACCAGATTCAACATGACGACCTTGCCGAATCATCTCATTCCCTAGCACAGACTGATCTATATAATTTAAAAAAAACAAATCAGCCAAGACCATTGAGACTATAATCAATAAATAGCTCCCTCCTAGGATTCCCATGCCAATCAAAAAAGGTTTATCCGAAGCAACACGAAACACTACTGATTCTTTATCCTTCATTCGCTATCAGCCTCCCATTGGAAACCTAATTGTTCGAATCTTCGACGCGATGTTATGGATCCTAGCCGTTCCATCAGGCGAGTAGCCAAATTCGGATATATGGTAGTTTTACTCGCTGCGACATTCTGCACTGCAATCGCATAATCATTCTCCAAAGGAACAAATTCAAAACTCCCATTCAAATGCTGCACATTAGCTTCGTAAACCATCGCCACATCCAACTGCTCTCCGGCTTCCATCGTTTGCACGAGCGTATGTGCAGTGTCTGCCATCATCACAATATTTTCTTTGACAGCGTCAAATTGACCGGTCTCACGAATTAACTGATGACTCATCGCACCCAAGGTGCTGGCTTTTGGATCAGTGGTGCCAACCCGAAGACCCGGATTGCCCAAATCCTTCAAGGACTGAATCTCCATAGGGTTCCCTTTAGCAACAAGCATAACAATACGGGTACTTGACAATCTAACATCAGGCCCGAACGGATTGCCCATTTTTTTCTGAATCATATCAAGATATGAAGCATCACAAGTCATAAATAAATCCGGCAACCCCTGATCCCCCGTCTGCATCTTACCAACCAGTGTCCCGCACCCAGCATAAACAACATCTACAGTACAACTTTCACGTTGCTGAAATTCTTTAATGGTTTTCTCTATGGCCTCACGATTAACTCCGCCGCAATCAATACGTAATTTGGGGTTTAACGCCCACACATCGCCAGATATCGGTTGATAATTGTGCGCAGCAAACACATCGCCTCCCTTAGATGGCGCTGCCAAGTAACGAGCAAACTTCAATGCCTTTGAAGGACGAGCCGTACTTGAAGTGACAGCCACTGAAATATCCGCCTTACTAGATTCAAGCTCAGGAAGTTCAACCACTTTCAAACCAAACTGCCTTGCTACTGAATCCCAGATAAACGCCCCATGTGTTCCTGCGTTTTCCTTCACAGCTAATGCCGCCTCTGTGACTGTTGGAAAGGTAGCTGTCTTAGTAGCTTCAATTGCCGTCCAATGACCAGAGTTCTGCAGCATTTTTTTGGTTTTTTGACCTACCCCGGCAAGGGGGTCGCATAGCACAATCGAAAGTTTTTGTTCTAAAAGAGCATCAACATTATCTGGCGATTGTCCAGAATCAGACTTCATGGCAAATACAACTTTCCAAGAAGCCACTTTCATTGATTCCGCTGTAAGACCATCGGCAGCAGCTCTTTCAGTGTAAACATAATCAGCCGGTATATAAACATCCGCCCGAGCAATCCCTGACTCTCGGTCAGTTTTCAATTTATTAGCCAAAACACCGCTACTTGCGTATTCCAAGACTATTTTAATACCTAGTTCCTGTTCAAATTTTCCAGCAACTTCCTCAACGGCTCTTTTCACACCAGCAGCACAGTATACAAGCAACTCTTGATCTTCCCCCGACTCCAACAGAGATGAGTCATTGTTCAATATAAACACCATTAACGATGCCAAAAACGCAGTCGCCAATAATAATATCCAACCGCTCCCACCCCTTTCACCGTATTTATGTGAAGATTCTGCCATAATGAACCGTTTCCGGATAACTTTGCCGTCCAGTTCGCACAGAAACAAGTTCACAAAAAATCTTGTTGGCTTGACCTGCAACATTCTTGAGATACCAACAGAGGCTTGACCGAACACCGGCCAAGGCTTCACGTTCTTCTAGCCAGATGGGTGACACCCGAAAAAACAATCCAGAACAAATAGCCCGCTACATTCAGCAAAGTATGCCGGCCGAGGGGCTATTTGACGGCCACCAATGGCGTGTGGCCACAAAACCCTTTGAACTTGATAAAAAAATCGTAAAGCAACTCGAAAAGCTAGGACGAATACTTCTCAAGTTTTATAAGGCCACTAATATGATTTATCGGTGGAGCACCGAGGATCGATTACCAAAATGGCCCTCTGAATGGCTCGACCGAGGCAAACCACAATCGTTGATCAATTTACAAAGACACAAATCTTTTAAAAATGAACTACCTCGTGTTATACGCCCCGATATTTTGTTAACCGAGGAGGGATTAAAAATTACCGAACTCGACAGTGTCCCAGGTGGAATCGGATTAACCGCATGGCTTAACCGCTCCTACTCCGATGCGGGCAGTAATGTAATCGGAGGCTCAACCGGAATGATTGATGGTTTTTCCGGAATTTTTGGAAACGCAGAAAAGATCCGCATGATTGTATCGGAAGAGTCTGCCACCTATCGCCCGGAAATGGAATGGATAGCAGGACAAATTACAGGCGATCGCTTCAGTGTGCACAACCAAAATTATATTAATTTTAACGAGGGAGATGCTGTATACCGATTTTTTGAACTATTTGATCTAGAAAACATACCAGCAGCTAAAACCATTTTTCAACGCGCTATCGAACAAAAACTCAAGATAACCGCCCCTCCAAAAACATTCCTTGAGGAAAAGATGACATTTGGACTTTTCCACAACCGAAATCTCTCAGATGTATGGCGCCAACAACTTGGAGACAATTTCAAAAACACCCTCGAGACACTACTACCTCAAACCTGGATAATAGACCCTGAACCAATCCCCCCCCAGTCAGCCTATCCAGGCATAAATCTCACCGACTGGAATCAACTCAAGGATTTTTCTCAAAAAGAACGCAACCTGATCCTCAAGATTTCAGGATTCAGTGATCAGGCATGGGGTGCAAGAGGCGTTTGGCTTGGCAGCGATCTGCCACGCGAAGAATGGGCAGAAGCCGTAGATCAGGCAATCGCCGAATACAAAGAGTCGCCGCGCATCCTTCAACGTTACCATCACCCAATTCAGATAGATTCCGAATGGTTCAATTTCGAACACGGAAAACCGCAACCAATGCAAGGACGTGTCCGTCTTTGCCCTTACTACTTTGTCCACGGGGAATGGGATTCTGCCAAAACTATCCTTGGTGGGGTACTTGCCACAATTTGCCCATCCGACAAAAAAATTATTCATGGGATGAGTGAAGCGATTCTTGCCCCATGTGCGCTCAAACAAACTTGATCGCTTGACAATCAGCTTGACCAAGCAAAACCTCCGCTAGTCATGAAATTTAATTTAAAGCGATTTACTCCCCTTATTCTTATATTATTTATAGTAGGTTGTTCTGGCAGCAAGGAACTACGCCGACTAGAAGCATCGTATAAATCCCAACTAGCAGAATATGCCGAGCAATACAAATTGGGACAAATCACCAAAACTCAACATGACAAAAAAGTAACACTTCTAAACTCCCGATATGGCAACCGGCGCGCCCAAATGGAAAGAAGCATATACGGAGAAGGCTTAGATCGAAGCCGCCCGGCCCCAATGATTAATAATAGAGGCGCTGCAGGTCGAAGATATTAATCGAAACTGTTTGATCTAGTCTTTTTTTTCAATCGACTCAGCAAGCAGTTTCCAACATACAAGTTGCATCCTAGGTAAATGGAACGGTCCTTTCCAAAGATTACCCTTTAACGGGACTGAAACACTTCCGTCACGATGCAAATACCCAAACCATTCGCCGTACTCAGGATCAGCAAAATGACCATAAGCCCAATCATGTGCTTTCTTATGCCAATCGGCATATTTTTGTTCTTCGGTTAACAACCAAGCAAGAAGACATGCAATTAGTGCCTCATTATGCGGCCACCAAAATTTCATATCATGCCAGTACTCCTGAACCGGTTTACCATTAATATCGCGAAAATATAAAAGACCTCCAAATTTTTCGTCCCAACCTCTGGCCCACATCCAGTCCAGAATCTGACAACCAGTACGAATCAACTCTGGATCATTGCCTCGAAAACGAGCCTCCCACAATATAAACCAAGCACACTCAATCGCGTGACCAGGATTTAGCATGCGCCCTTCGAAATGATCAATAATTGATCCGTCCTGAGCTACAGTCTCCATCACACATTCAATCTCCGGCTTCATGAAATCCCGACGTATCTCCTCTATCGCAGAATCGATATCTGTAGTAAACGACTCGTCGCCAAGGTTTAATCGTAGTTCCTGTGCAGTGGCTATCTGGATCATGGGCGTACCTATGGACTTAACCGGGCGTGTATCGGTAAATTTTGACTCTACAAGCGAAGGATCAGAAAAATGCCGTTTGGCCAAAGAGAACAAATCCCGACTAGTATCTGCAAGTGCCTCATTATCTGTTGCTTTTGCCAGAGACGCATAAGCGATCGCACCAAAGCACTCGGTAAAAACATAGCGCCTTTTTCGAATCGGTCTACCGTCCCTTGTTACATGAAACCACATCCGCCCATCAGAATCCCTGCCGTGTCTGTCTATAAATCGCAATCCGCAATTTGCCCATTCAAGCCAAGAATTATTAGGTTCTACAGTATTGTATAGCGTAGCCAATAACCAAGTCGCCCTGCACTGCTGCCACATGCCTTTGTCATCGTCGAGTAGACTACCATCACGATCCCTTGCCAAAAGGAATCCGCCATGATCTTCATCTACACAACGTGGAAACCAAAAAGGAAGTGTATCATTCAGAAGCCCATCACGGTAAACATCCAACAAACGTTTCTGATATTCGGCATCCATAATAATTAGTTCTACAAAAAACGGATTAACCCTAAAGTAATTCTACAGGTCGAGCTTGAATTACGAAAACTATCAAAGTTAAGTAATATTGATTCATCCTAATCTCATTTGGAATATCATTTTTTTTATGCTAAATCTTGCTGCACAACAGGAATAATAACTATGAAAAAAATAATCATATCCCCATTAATTCTTGGGCTGTTAGCTGGCTGTTCAATGACATTTGAAATTTCACCAAGAAAAATATCCTTTAAAAAGCATTCTATTAAAGAAGCTAGTTCTCCAAAAAAAGAAAAAGACTCTAAAATAATTAACCAAAGCAAATCCATAAGCTTTAATGTAAAAGACAGCAAAAAAGGAGAGCTGCACTATATTGAAACTAATAATCAGTCTTCACTTAAAGCAATCAATACAAAAGGGGAAGTTGTCTTTGATGGGCCTATCAATTCAGACGAACAATTATCCAAAGTTCCTACCTTAATGCTTAATTGGCTAAATAAGGTAAAAAGAGAAATGTCAAAATAAGTCCCATTGTTGACCAAGTCTAATGAGCAATGTAACTTTTTGTCCCTATTGCAAAAGGGTAAAACCCATATAAGCAATTCTATATGCTCCCGTAGCTCAGTTGGATAGAGCAGTGGTTTCCTAAACCGCGTGTCGGAAGTTCGAATCTTCTCGGGAGTACCATTGATTTCATTAATTAAAATCAAGAAAGACATTTAAAATGCCGCATAAAACGCAACAGCGGTCCTCAATATTAGAAGTGATGGAGGAGCTTGGCCGCCCGGTTACCCCATCGGAACTTCTGAAACATGCTTCTGTTAAGTCACCAGGATTAGGTCTCGCCACCGTTTACCGAGCCCTAAAGCAATTAGTTAAAACTGGCAAATCCCGAAAAATCGAGATCTCGGGCGTGCCTCCTCACTATGAGGTTTTTGATAAAAACGACCATCATCACTTCTTTGTGTGTGAAGAGTGTTTAACAATGTCTGTTCTCGATGGTTGTATTGGAAGCTTCAATAAGATACTTCCAGCAGGCTGCAGAATAAAATCACACGAAGTTGTCATTTACGGTGAATGCAAAGATTGTGTCAGTTAAAACAATTTTTAAGTACAACCCTAAACAAAGCATCGAATAATTTTGTCGGAATACTAAGTTTTACGAATTCCGCTTAGCCAAAATTTTGAAGCCGACACTTGCCACTTCAATTAGGATTATAATTATTAAAGATTCCTATTTTACAATCGACGATCTTTCAGGGGGCTTCAATGAAAGTGGTAGTAAAAAAGACTATATCTATTATACTACCATATCAGTTTCCAATAACTTCATATATGCCTCCACTGATTTCATCTCCTCGGTTTTATGGGGTTGATGACGAAAAGAATTAAACCAATTACGCCCGATGGTTGGTGGCTGCCATTTCAAGTGATAGGCATCGTAGCAATCGTCTCGGTAGTTGGTACCATAGGTGAAATCCACCCACTGCTCATATTCCTCAAGCCAGCTAAGAAAAGTGGAAGCGGCAGTATGAAAACGATGTATGAATTCATCTGTATCTGCCGAAATTATACAATCTTCAGGATAATCTCCTGGACAAGGGGGTTGGTTGTCAGTGAAAAGAAAACACTGGTTGCGTGCACGGATAAAAATAAAGCCATCTGCACGTTCCGGATAAATGCCCACGAAGAAACTATGCAAATCGATAAGATTCCCGCGCCATTTGCGTTGGTAGCGACTACTTCCTTTGGTCCGCGGCGGCTTGAACTTCCTGAATCCGTTGCGCACTAGTAGATTACCTTCAGGATTACGCGTATCTACCCCAAGAAACCAGAGCCACTGTTCTAAACCTCGTGTGAGAGCTGATTGGACTCCACGTTTTAACATGAGCAGGTGAGATCTTTATTTTTTAGCGCGAGTTCCTCACCACGTTGAAGTCGAGCTGCAAAAGATTCTGGCAATCCCGATTTCTTCAAAGCTTTCACTGTAGATTCTAAATCGTAGGGAACACCGCGAATTTCTACTGCTTTGGTTTCAGTGTTAAAGATGACGTAGGTAGCTTCAACCCCGCCGTGACGAGGTTCGCCAACGCTGCCAGCATTGACGAGTAATTTGGGCTTGAGGGTAACCTCACGTGGAGCGGTGCCCTTCACCATACCAAGACCTTTCTGAATG
>PATZ01000041.1 GCA_002712575.1 Methanobacteriota archaeon | reverse complement strand
CGAAGAGCCTGAGGAAGAGCCTGAGGAAGAGCCTGAGGAAGAGCCTGAGGAAGAGCCTGAGGAAGAGCCTGAGGAAGAACCCGAGGAAGAGCCTGAGGAAGAATCCGAGGAAGAACCTGCTGAGGGGTCTGGGGAAGAGCCCGAGAAGCCCGAGGAAGAGCCCGAGGAAGAACCTGCTGAGGAATCTGGGGAAGAGCCTGAAGAAGAACCTGATGAAGATTCTTTGAATTGGGAGGATGAAGATCCTGATAGTGAAGACCAAACCGAAGATCCAAATGTGAATATAGAATTAACAGAAGGAGAACTGACTAGAGTGCGTGTTTCAGTTTTAATCGAAGAAGCCTACAGGCAAAATCTAGATGATCCTGATAAAAAGATAGCTGGTATAGAAAAATTGTTAGATAAATTTGAAGGTAGGTATGAAAAACTGTTAGAAGCAGTCTATAAAAAATATCCAATACAAACAACCTCCGAAAATCTTACTAATACAACAAACTCATTTAATGAATTGTTAAAAGCAATCGGAAAAGAAAATACAAACTATTCAAAATGGTTGGAATTAGCAGATTATTATGAAGATTTAGGGATGATAGGCAGAAGTAAAGAATGTAGAGATTACGCAACCTCTTTACAGAGTTAATCTCAATATCTTTATTTCCAGTGGTTTATTTAATATATAAATGCTCATTCCATGTCCTGCTGAGTGTGCCAAACATGTCAACAAAAAAAAATAATACGATACAAATTTTTTCTATAATTATCCTTTTATCATTAATTTCCTTAGAGATTGTAAATATTCTTAATTTATTGGGAGAAAAATTATTTTTGAGGGAATTACTAACTGGTGGTGACTATTTGCGCCCTGGACCTGCTGTAAGCTCTCAAGATATTATAATTTTCGTAATAATACTTATTTTATCTCTCAATCTATTTTTCTCCGGGAAAGTTAAGACTACAGTTATCCCCGAGCAAGTTGCAGTAAAATTAGTTCAGAAAGCTAAGGTCGCAGAGAAAAAAGCAGCAGAAGCTGAAAAGAAAATTGCCAAAGCCGAAAAGAAAGTTGCTAAAGCTGAAAAGAAAGCAGCTGAAGCAGAGAAAAAGGCCGAAGAAATCGAAGAAGAACTCGACTTTGATGACTTTGATGACTTTGATGACTTTGATGACTTCGACGAGGAAGAACCTGAGGAAGAGCCTGAGGAAGAGTCTGAGGAAGAACCCGAGGAAGAGCCTGAGAAAACTTCCTCTAAATCACAATCTGAAGATGTAGAATTAGATTCTCTTTTAGAACAAGCATCAGAGTCCGAAGACGTCTCCACTAGGGCAAACAGGTTAATGGCCCAAGGAGATCTTGTAGGCGCTTTGGAGGTTTGGAAGAAAGCCACAATTAATAATGGCGATGTTTCGGAATATTGGAGAGGTTTGGCTCAAGTCTTAGATCTCATGGGCGAGTCTGAAAAGAGTAAGATTGCGAAGGAACATGCTGATAGACTAGATTCAAAATTGATAGCTGAGAAAACAGGTAGAAAGATGGAAGATATTCTGGCAGACTTATTGGATGATGGAATTTTAAATTTCAGTGCAGGTTCAGATGCCATATCTACAGATACTCAGACTTCTCCTACTATTGATAATGAGGATTTAACACTTATTCCAGGCATAGGTAATGTTAGTGCAAAAAGACTCAAAATGAAAGGAATATCTACGATAGAACAAGTTTCTAAAATGAATGATTCAGAAATTATGGAAATCATTAATTCAAAGAAATTAGACTCTTGGTCTGACATGGCCAAAAAAATATTAGAAAATGACAAATAATCAAATAATTCTATATCTTTCGTATTTTTAGTGGCATAGTTAATATAAGACCTTTGCCTCGATATTGATATGGATTTGGAACTGCCCGACAACGTTAGACAGATATTGTTGATTTCAACAATAGTTTTAGTAATATTTGAACTAGTTAATATGACTGGAATAGTATTCGGGGGCGATAAATTATTTTTGATTGACCTTATAACTTCGACAGAATACGAAGCATTCAGGCCAGATACAGGGTTTAGTACTCAAGATATTGTTGGATTTCTCTTGGCAGCAGTAATGGGTGCGCTTTGGTATTTATCTGCAGAAGATGAGTTAGATTGGGAATCACTGCTTGCCGATGATGACGATGAAGAAGAATAATACTCTGCCGTATTTTTTCTGGCTTTCTATGCTATAATTATGGTATCTCGTCGAATTGATAGCCGCTTTCCCATTTCTTTTCGCCCAGTGCAACTTCTAATTCAAAAGGAGTAATCAATGGCTTAGCGTACCTCACTGAATCATCTATTGCAATTCTTGGACATGCAGTATTTACAAATGCATCAACAGGATAGAAGTCTATCAAATCGGGACTAACATGATCAAGTGCAAGAAGATACCCTCTTTTATTGTGTTTTTCTAGTAATCTCTTCATACGAATAGCAAGATTTCTCCTCATTTGCCCGGGTTTTTCTCCAATTAATATACCAAAACTATTTGATTTATCTACTGCCATTATTAATCCAAATCTTTGTCGTAGAATCCTTTCTATTCTCTGTAAAGATAATTCGCTTGCTTCCCCATTATAAGGGTCAAGTAATGCTAATGGTTTACCTGTATGCATAACCAAACCTATTGGGTGAAAATCTCCAGAACCCAAGAATAAGTAATGGCCAATATCATCTCTATCTCCAGAATAATTACACCCTAAAACTTGTCCAGGTAAAGTCAATCTCTCTCCTCCAACAGGAATTACAACCTCAAAACCAATTTTTTCTATCTTTTCTTTATATTCTTCTAGTAGGTGGAGATGTTGTATGGAGCCAACTAATCCAAGTTTATTCCCTTTTAAAGGAGCAATTCTTCCCACTGCATCAAGAAAGCGAGCTTTACCTTCATTTTCAGTAATTACAGGATTTATCTCATTTTCCATTTCTATAATTCTATGCTCTGCCATTGCTTTATGTTTCAGTAAAATTTCTATTACTGGTTCTATTTCAGGATCGCCATCATAAGTAACAGGAATGAAATGCGTAGGCATGCCTGAGTCTATGTTCATTTGACTATGACCCATGTGAGCAACCAATTCTACTCCCATCATCTTCATTTTGTCATGAACTAAATCACAAGCCCCATAGCAAGGATCAGCAGCCAATATCACCTTTGCTTCAGAATCAGCTTCTATTTTATCCATCATTTCCAATGCTTGCATCTTTAATCCTTCAGGTACTTGAAGGGCAATCAAACGATTATCATTTTTCTTTATTTTTTCTACTAATTCACTTAATTGAAAATCATGCCTCTCCAAATCCATAAGCAAACCTCATTCAATTATTCCTACTTTTCCTTCAACGATTTCTATCTTTACTAAAGTTCTTATTGGCCAATTTGGTTTTTCTATTTCTAATCTTTTTTTACCTTCACCTTTCTCTATTGCAATGACAATATCTTGTAAAATAACTCCCATGTCTTCTAAGGTCTGAAGAATCGGTTGCAAAGTTCCGCCAGTAGAAATCACATCATCAACAATCAATATTTTTTCTCCCGCTTTTATGTCATTGATATATACAGTTGATTCAGAATATCCTGTTGATACATCTACTCTAACTTCTCCCTCCATCCCATAAGTTCTCTTCCTTATTACTACAGTTGGTTTCCCTGTTTTTTCTCCTACTGCTGCTAATAAAGGCAAGCCCATAGCTTCCACACTTACTATCAAATCTATTTCTTCCCAATCGACACTATTCACTATTAAGTCCCTAGTAGCTCTCAGGACATTAGCATCCATTCTAGGGATTCCATCGGAAATCGGGTGTATGAAATATGGGTAATCTCCCTTCCATATTATCGGTGCACCCAGCAAAGAATTTTGCAAAATTTCTAAAGGACCTGAATCTCCCATGTTATTCCGCGACTATACTAGGCCTTTCAAATGCTCCGAACCCTTTGTAACAGAAGTTGTACAAGGAGTTGGAAATTTACAGTTAGCCTTTCTTAAAGCATTCTTGGCCGCTAAATAATTTTCTGGCTCTGTATTTATCGAAATCACTGTTTGTCCTCTCTGTACTCTTGCTGCAGTGCCTACGTTTTTCCCGAATGATAACCTCATTCCTTGTGAGACTCTATCTGCTCCAGCACCAGTTGCCTGTTTATTTTCTCTAAGTATTTGATGAGGATAAGTATGCATTCTAAGTGCATATCCATCAGTTCCAGCAGTNGTCCTTATGGTTGCATTTGCAACNTGTCTTGCTGCTTCTAATGCACTGTCTCTAATTTGNCATGGATTNTCGGCNTTTAANTCAACAGTTACTTTAAAATCTCCAGCTTCAGCCCTTTTTCTGTTACCCATATGATATCGNAGAATTCTNTTATTTGGAACACCACCTGTNTATTTTCTCCTAGTAAATGATTGNCCTTTNATTTGACGATACATTACTGCTGGTTTACGTGCCATCTGCGAATCNNCTTTTGCTGGCGACCAACCTCCTGTATTTAATTATAAGGCAATTTAATGATTATCATTATTGTCTCAATATCTTTACTAATTATTTCTACATACTTCATCTTTCTAAATNAGGATCAACCTTGTTTATACTTATACAAATTCTAAAATGTTCTTATCCAAGGCATAAAATCTTCTCAATAAACGACGGATCAGTTATTTCTGATATTTCTGGATTATTTATTTCTCCTCCTGAATAAGTAGCCAATGCCATAGCAGTCATGGCTATTCTATGATCTAAGTATGTTTTAACGGGTTTTTCAGGCCTTTTTGGTACTTGATTGCCCCTAATTACTAATTTTTCTCCCTCTATTTCACAATCCATGCCAAATACCTTCAACAATTCTGCTGTTTTCTCTATTCTATCGGATTCTTTTCCCTTTGTATGCTTCACACCGATAATTTTTCCGCCCTTCCTTATGGCTAGTATGGCGGCAGCAGGGGTTATGAAATCACTACAATCTCTTAAATTTAGTACTTCTTTATCAATACTCCTAATCATTTCAATAGAGCTCTTAAGAAAATCTGAATCTCCTAAATTATTTATTTTAAATTCTACACCATGTAGTTCAGAAAGAAGGACACTAATTGGAAAAAGACTAATTTCTTGGGGTATTTTTACAATCTTAGGTAAAATAAATTTCTCACAATTCAAAGTAATATTATTATCATTTTTTCTTACGATTACTCCACATTCTTTAGCAATATTAATTGTCAATTCGCTATAATCTCTGCTGACTGGCTTTCCAGTACACTCAATTGTAAAATTTTTACAACTTTTATCAAATGCTATAATCAAAGAAGATAATGGTTGGCTACTTTTTTGAGTATTTATCGATACCTTATCAAATTTTACAGGGCCCTTTATTTTAAATGGNGGGATATCGGACGATATTACCGCTCCCATGCTACGTAATGCGTTATTTATCTCTGAAAAGTCTCTATTTCTTAGTGAATCATCTCCATCTAAATTAATTTCTGCATCGAAACAAGAGGCCATAACGGTCACAAAATTAGTAGTAGTCCCTGAATTACCACAATTAAAATTAATATTTTTTATATCTCCTTTTCCAAAATTAATNCCTTTAATTGTCCAAAAATTTTCTGATTCAGTAACTTCAACACCAAAATTTTCTATACACCTTTTCATGGATATTATATCCTTTCCAGGTTTTCCATTAAATTTTATTATGGTTTCTTGTTCACTTTGAGATGCTGCAGCTAACCATCTTATCATGTGACTTTTTGAGGGAGGCAAATCCCATTCGACAGATCTGGTTAATTTCAATGGATTTATGGTTAACATATTTTATCCTCATAATATTTTTTTAATGAAATATCTACTCTCTTATCCAATTCCCAAAATCAGATTTCCCATCCCACGTTTTAGCTTTAGAATCAATTATACTTTTTTCCAGAGTATTTTCTAATGTGGAATCTATCTTTACTAAATTGTTATTATACAATAATTTAGGACTCAAACCAGGTAAAAATATTGAAATTGCTTTTGGTACTCTTCCTGGATATACTTCGTTAACATGGTTAACAATATTTGTAGTACAGGTATTAGTTAATGTATTGTACCATTCCGGACTTTCATATAATTTATTTGTTCTTTTCAAGTATGATTCTAACATCTTTCTTTCGTTTCCCGGGCCTAATACAACCGCCTCAAATAAATGTGTTACTGACTTATTCCTGCATCTAGTCCTCACGCCTATGGCATCACTTTCTGTAGCCCAAACATAAATTAATTCATATTGTCTAAAGAAACCTCTAATTGGATGATATTTCTCACCCTTTTCTCTTCTTACTTCTATTGAGCAACATATTCTACTGCCATCTTTGAATTCAAATCCTAAAATTGTATGAGCCATCTGTCTTTTTTTTGGATCAAAATATTCCAAGACAAACCATAATTTAGAAACTTCTGTTAGATTATATTTTTTATCAATCCATCTCTTATCATAATCTCTTGTACTTCTCCAATTAAAATCTCTAATGTTTTTTATTGTAACATAATTTCCATCAAATTCAGCATTGGCTAACCTATCATTATCATTAACCCAGGAGCGATTATTAGATGGTTTTAGCATTAGATGTCTAATTATAAATAAGCATAAAGCTATTCCACAAATCACTATTACTATGCCCTCTATGGCACTCATGGAATATCTGTAAGTATCTCGAAACTTGAACCTACTCCTTTNATGATGGCGCGGCAGGGGAGATTCGAACTCCCGCGGTGAAACACCAATGGATTAGCAATCCATCGCAATGGCCAGGCTATGCGACTGCCGCAACGTCTCTCGCAGGCTAGATGTCGGCTTAAGGAGAGCGGTTTCATTCCTCTTCTTCAGAGTCAATTAATTCTGCAGGCAGTCGAGCTGTAAAAATTATACTATCTAAATATCCAGTTTTATCGGCAGTCCTCAATTCCATGATTCTTGTGCCTTTGGATTTCTTACCTTTACTTTCTTTAGTTTGTGATGCTTTAATTCTAATCATCATTCCTTTCTTAGTAAGTAAAAACAGATTATCATCAACATTGGGTATATGCTTAATGCTGACAATTTTATCTCCATTAGCAATGTCTACATCCATTGTGTAGATTCCTTTGGCCCCGGGGCGGGTTCTTCTGTAACCATCTGTAATCATTTTCAAGTTNCCTTCTGAATCTTTTTTCGGGTTTCCTTCAGAGTCTAAATCCTGAATTTTATTAGATGTCCCCAAACGACTTCTCTTAGCCATACCATTTTTGGTAATTGTCAGTATCTGCGTTTCTGTATCATCAGTTGCAACCATTCCTACGACATGACCTCCATTCCCTCTACTCCCGGTTCTTATGCCCCAGACTCCTGCAGATACACGTCCCGATGCTCTAATATCTGAACAGGCAAATCTGCTGGCAAAGCCAGTACTTGAGATCATTACAATATCGGATTCATTAGTGCCACTTCGGACATTAACTAACCTATCTCCTTCAAGTTTGAATCTTATAGCGTATTTACCATTTCTATTAATTCTGACATACTCTTCCAATTTTGTTTTCTTAATTAACCCTAAATGCGTTGCAAATAATAGGAAATTCCCTTGAGGATTTTCTACTAAATCTTTACTGATTGCCATTATTGAGATTATATTCTCCTCATCCCGTATGCTACCTAGGAGATTTCTGATATGGCTTCCTTTTGAGTGTCTACTTCCCAAAGGTGTTTCCCATGCTTTAAGCCCATATACTCTTCCTTGATCAGTAAATATTAACAATCTATCTTTACTAAAACACGTTATAATTGATTTCGGCGTATCTTCTTCTTTGGTAGCAACTCCTTTCAAACCCTTGCCTCCTCTATTTTGTAAGCGGAAATTTTCTACAGGAGAATGTCTGATGTAATTATCTTCTGTAAGAGTGATGGCTATTGCCCGCTCTTCGATTAAGTCTTCTCTATCCATTGAAAGAGGCATAGGATCGATGTAAGACCGTCTTTCGTCATTGTGTTTCTCCACCATTTCTTCTAGCTCATTTACTAATATCGATAATCTTCTTTCCCTGGAAGTAATTATTTCAATTAAATCATTTATTTTTATCTTTAAATCTTCAAATTCATTCTTTACTTTATTCACATCAAGTTGACTGAGTTGATATAATCTCCTTTCAGCGATCGCTTTTGATTGTGGTTCAGTAAATCCAAACAATTCTATTCCTTTGATTATTTGTTCTTTCCCTTGTAAAACTAGCTCAAATTGTTCTCTGCTCTTACTTGCTTTACCTACTGCTACTACGTCATCAATTCTCTCTTGCGCTTTAACTAAACCTTCGAGAACATGTGCTCTAGCTTCTGCCTTATCTAATTCAAATTGAGACCTTCTTTCAATTACATTTTCTCTATGTGTGACATATGTGTGCAATATAACCGGAAGTGTCAGTAAAACAGGTCTGCCTTCTAGTATCCCCATCATATTCGCTGAATATGATTCTTGCAACCTACTTGATTTGAATAATTGATTCAAAACTGCATGTGGATCAGCATTATTCTTTACTTCAATCAATACTCTTATCCCTTCTTTTGATGATTCATCTCTAATATCTCTGATACCAATGACAGTTCCATTACTGACTAATTCAGCGATATGAACTAACATATCTGCCTTCTTTACTTGATAGGGTATTTCATGAATTATTATCCTTTTACCCTTTTTATCGTCTATTACTTCACATTTTGAGCGTATATGAAATCTTCCTTTACCAGTAGAGTACATGTCATAAATCCCATCGACTCCATGAATTCCTGCACCAGTTGGAAAATCTGGTCCNGCAATATGTTGCATATANTCTTCTATNGTAATCTCTGGTATTTTATCAACTTTAACTCCCTGCTCCATTATCTTTTCAACATGTAGTTTTACTGCTCCAGAAACTTCTGATAGGTTATGGGGCGGCATCCTAGTTGCCATTCCTACAGCTATGCCGTCGCTACCATTCAAAAGCAAATTGGGGAGTCTTGCTGGTAGTACTGTAGGCTCATCCTCTGAATCATCAAAATTAGGTTGAAAATCTACAGTTTTCTTTTCTATATCTTCTAACATATGTTTTGCTATTTTATCTAGCCTACTTTCGGTATATCGCATTGCGGCAGGAGGATCTCCATCAATAGATCCAAAGTTTCCTTGACCATCTACCAAAGGATATCTTAAAGAGAAATTTTGAGCCATTCTGACCATTGTATCATAAATTGACTGATCTCCATGAGGATGATATTTACCCATCACTTCTCCAACTGAACGTGCTGATTTACTAAATTTTTTATCAGAAGTATGCCCTCCTTCATACATACCATATAGGACTCTTCTATGTACTGGTTTTAGTCCATCTCTAGCATCTGGAAGGGCACGACCTATAATTACCGACATTGCATAATTAATGTAAGAAGTCTTCATTTCCTTAGTTAAAGGATGATTTAGAATATTCTCTTCTGAAATTATTTCTAAATCTTCTTCATTTTCAGATGTCAAGATTGGTCACCTCCTTAGCATGTTTTTCAATAAATGTCCTTCTATCTGGGACATCTTCTCCCATTAATATTTCAAACATTCTATCTGTTTCAATTGCATCATTAACTGTTACTTTAAGCATCGTTCGAGCCTTTGGATCCATTGTAGTTGCCCATAATTGTTCAGGATTCATTTCTCCTAAACCTTTGTATCTCTGAACTCCAATCTTAGCATTTGGATTGTCTCCCTGTAACTCTAAAAGAACTTTATCTCTTTCTTCATCTGAAAATACATATTTACTAACTCTTCCCTTGGTTAATTGATACAGTGGAGGTTGAGCAATATACACATATCCTTCTTCTATTGCAGGCCTCATGAATCGCCATAAAAATGTCAACATCAATGTTCTAATATGTGCACCATCAATATCTGCATCACACATTATGATTATTTTTGAATAACGTAATTTATTAGTATCGAATAATCCATCTTGAATTTCTTCTCCTGGAGGAGTATTTCCTATCCCTGCACCAAAAGCTCTAATCATTGTTTGAATTTCAGTATTTTTATACACTTTTACAAGATTATTCATTTGCCTTTCAACATTTAATATCTTCCCTCTAAGGGGTAATATTGCTTGAATTCTCCTATCTCGTCCTGTTTTTGCNGAGCCTCCTGCCGAATCTCCTTCGACTAAATATATTTCACATTCCGCCGGATCTCTTGATTGACAGTCTGCAAGTTTACCTGGCAATCCTCCTCCTTCCAAGACACCTTTCCTTCTTGTTAGATCTCTTGCTTTTCTCGCTGCCTCTCTAGCCTTTGAGGCCAATAGAGCCTTATCTACTACCGACTTTGCAACACCTGGATTTTCTTCGAAAAATTCTCCGAGTTTTTCATAGACTACTGTTTCAACAATACTCGTTACTTCACTGCTTACCAGTTTATCCTTCGTTTGAGATGAAAATGATGGGTCTGGATGTTTAACACTAACTATCGCTGCCAATCCCTCTCTGACGTCTTCTCCAGAAAGTGCATCTCCTTTCAATAAATTTCTTTTCTTGGCATAATTATTTACACATTTAGTCAAAGCACCTCTCAAGCCAGTCATATGTGTNCCACCATCTCGATTACGGATTATATTGGTATAGCATAATATATTCTCGCTAAATGCATCTGACCATTGTAAAGCCAAATCTACAGTTACAGAGCCCTTTTCGGTATCTCTTTCACCACTAATCTCTATTACATCTTGATGCATAACTTCTCTTCTGGAGTTGATCTGCTGAACAAATTCACTTAATCCTCCTTCATAATGGTGTCTGCTGATATGTTCATCTTCTCCTCTGTAATCTGTTATTACAATTTCAAGGCCAGCATTTAGAAAAGCCGTTTCTTTTAATCGAGTATCTATTTGTTCAAATTCAAATTCAATTACNTTTGTAAAAATTCCCAAATCTGGTTTAAANGTTATTTCAGTNCCNCTATCTTGACAATNTCCTATTTCTTTNAATGGANTTANNGGAATTCCNGCTTCATATCTTTGATTATAAATNGTTCCTCCTCTATGGATTGTCATTTCCATCCATTCTGAAACAGCATTAACTGCTGATACTCCTACTCCNTGCAATCCTCCAGATACTTTATATGAACTATTATCAAATTTNCCTCCAGCATGTAATTTTGTCATTATCACTTCNGCTGCTGATATTCCANATTCTTCATGTATNCCTGTNGGTATNCCTCTTCCATAATCNCTAACTGTTAAAGTTCCATCTGAGTTAATTTTCACTTCTATTAGGTCGCTATGGCCTCCGAGATGCTCATCAACTGAGTTATCGACAACCTCCCATATGCAATGATGTAGTGCCGTACCATCATGCGGATCTCCAAGATACATCCCAGGTCTTTTTCTTACAGCCTCTAATCCTTCCAAGACCTGTATACTTCCAGCATCATATTCCTGATTTTCTAATCTATTTTCAGAAATATCTATTTCATCATTCATTGCTTCACCTACTTTCCTGAGGGTTCCCTAAAGGGAACCCTCATTTGACAACAAATAACCTAGTGTAAGGGGGTTATTCAACCCTTCCAAAAGTTGCCGTAGAAACTATCAAATTGATATGTTTTTTCACATTTCCAATAGATAAATGAAAAAAGTTATTACACGACATGATTAAACAGAAAACTAAACTCGCTTACTGACATGGATATGCCGTTGGTATGCGTTTCTTTGAGAGGGTGTACCATTAGTGAAGTACTAAAAGATGCGGCAAGTGCAACCGCAGCAGGTGCAGATTTAGTAGAAGTAAGACTGGATATGTTATGGTCTAAAAAAGAAGTTTCTCTGGAAGAACACCCAGATAAAGAATCCACTAAAGATAATTCAAAAATCAAGAAAAATGTAGTTTTTACTCCGCAAGAATTGGATTATTTAGATTTAGATTCAGTATTAATTTCCCTAAGGCAAGGAATCGTTTTGCCAGTAATCTTGACTTGTCGGCCAAAAAGAGAAGGAGGTTACTTTCCTGGTAATGAAGAACAAAGATTAGAGGTATTAAGAAAAGCAATAGAAAGTGGCGTTAGTTGGGTCGATTTAGAAATAAATATCAATGCAGAAGAGAGAGAAAAACTTCTTGAATTAGCCAAAAAAGGAGGTACAAAAATCATAGCTTCATCACATGTTTTGGATGAAGCTCCAATATCAAAGGAAATAATTCAAGATGTTAAAGATAATACCGATTTAGGCGATGTTATAAAAATATGTTATAATTCATCTGGAAGAACTGACGGAATAAATCTATTTGAAGCAGCATGGGATTTGAAAAACTCAAAAATTAAGACAACAATAATGGGAATGGGTCAAGCCGGTGATTGGAATCGTATACATTCTCCAATTTTAGGTCAAGCAATAGTTTACTCAACTATGGAAAACGGTTGGCATTTAGCGCAAAAAGGTATGATAAATACAACCGATCTCAAAATTGCGTGGGAAATGCTAGAATATAATTAATCTCTCAACTTTCTTCTAAAAAGGGCATCTGTTCGGGCATTACTTCTTTTCTGTCTTCTTTAGCGCTTCTCTTATATGTAAAATGAAGTATTATCGGTATTATGATACATGAAACAGGAAGTGCTCCAATTAACATATAGGCGGTAAAAGCAGGTATTGTTATTCTCTCTTCTGCTTCGACCAATATTTCTGCATTCATATCATCTCCTATTGGTCCGAAATCATTAGGTCTACTATTATCCCAACCGTCTAATACTAAATAATAATCATTTGCAGAATCATCTCCAAAAAGAGAACTCAATGATGATCCAGAGGAATCTATTCCAACAGAAAATTGCACATATCTTTCTCCTTCATATGAATGTACATCTCTGAATGGTATCCATGTGACCAAGTCTCTCCATTCTACAGGTATGTAATCTATGTATTCTTCCATATCTTGAAATTCTCTGTTGTTATATTCTATCTTATATGAGTCCCAGTTACTTTTGGTCATAAGGTAGACATCTCCTTTTGCTATAGTTGAATTACTGTTCAGTGATGGACTAAATGTTATGCAAAAGTTATACCTATATCCTGCAACCAGTTTCATACTTATTGCTGTTGCACCTCCATCTTCAATGCCAACCTCATAAACAAAATCTTTCGTTATTGGTAAACTAGTGCCGAATCTTGATGGCGGTTCATCTTCTGAAAAAATCCCTGGAAAATAAACCCCTGAATCAACATTATGTAATGTTACGGCTCTATCTACATCCCATGCACTATCTATTGAAACCTCGCAGTTATTTGCCGCGTCAACATTCATAATTGATGAATTAATACTAATCATAACTATTGGAAGAATAATTAATAAATTAGATATCACAGCAAAAAATTTGCTTTTACTATTCATTTCTCGCGCCTCGTCCTAATTGGTCGAACATAACCTGATTCCTTATTCTTTCGCTCTTCGACGGTCAAGTATTTAGGTTGCGGTGGCGGTGTATGTTGATCCATACCAGGTAATCCGCCTTCTAATTTTACTTCAACGCCATAAGTCTTTAGCATATCGATAGCATCCATTTCATCTTCATTTTTCTGTCTCATCACTAACCATCCAAGTATCAAAACAATTGCTACTAGGCTTAGTACCCCCAAACTCTCCTTATCTGGTATTAAGTCATCTATTGTCAAATCCGAAAGGGTTTTTGGTGAATTATCTTCCGAGGTAGAAAGTACAGTTATTATGAAGTCCTTTGAAGAACAAACTCCTACTCCATCACAAACTTCAACAGCTATTCTAGAGTCTCCAGGTAAATTCCAATTTTTATTTTCCCAGTTAGTCCAATCATTTCTGTAGTTCCCATCAAAATTTGAATCTTCAAAAACATTAAAATCCCATTTTATTGTCAATTGATCTGCAAGATTTACGTCCCTGTCATTTGTCATATTGCCGTCGCCATCTGAATCTTCAGATGCATCTTCATCCATCCATGCAATAACTCCTAGTGATAAATCACTATCGGCAACTTCAATTTCAAGATTAATCGCATCTCCTACCGTAACATATTCAGTACCTATAGGATTCGTGGTTAAAATATCTGGTGAACTTGAAACATGAACAGTTAGATAGGTACTATTAGCTTCTCCTCCTTCGAAACCGTCTAAAACTGTAAACTCAATTAGATAAATACCTGGTAGCTCATAACTATGCCACACCATTGGACCTAATACTTCTGGCGATGAATCTCCAAAATCCCAAATCCATTTAGTGATTCCATTCCAATCAGCATCATTTGGATCAATCGATTCTTTATCACGAAATTCTGCGTCCGTATCAAAACTTTGTGAACCATCAAACATTATAGGCATATTAGGGGCAATAAAAATCCCTCCTCCATTTAGATTTGGGACTTGCCAAGTAATATTTTCTGTATTTTCAGGAATATATTCTAGAATATTTCCATCGATACTAGGTTGTCTAAATTCTAATATGGGCATAGGTAATGGATTTTCAATTTTGAAATAATAGGTCTTAGTTGCTGACTCTAATTCTCTATCATCTACAACAGTCAGGCTTACTGAGTATAAACCAGGTTTTGAAAATGTCCTACTAATTGAAGAGACATCATAAATTGATTCTTCCATATCCGAAATATTCCAAATATGAATCAAATTTGATGAATCTCCATCAATGTCAAAAGATGAACTCTGAAAAACGTAAGCCGTATTTGTCATCCCGTCAGGTGGCCGATTGAAAATTGCCACAGGCCTTTGATTATTGACTTCTACAGTAAAACTTGTAATTGTAAAATTTCCATCATCGTCAGTTACTTGTAATGAAATATTCTTAATCCCTGGTTCTAACCAACTTACTTTGGGATTCGATTTAACAGACTTAGTTTCTGAAAAATCCGAAGTTAGAGTTACTCCTGAATCTGAGGTATTCACACCTCCTTCAAAAATCCATTCGTACTCCACAATTAATCCATCATCATCAATAAAAATTTCTGGCATTTCCAAGGGAGTCAGTGTGTCAGTTTGCAACCCTCCTTCAAATATTTGCCTCGGAACCCTATTAATAATATTCACTTGTAGTAAATATTCGGCATGGTATTTACCATCGAAAACCGTCAATGTAAGTTGATATGCTATCCCATCCGAATCTCCGTCTACCCAAGAATGATATGCTTCAAAATAACCTTCTCCAGAATCAACATTTCCATCGCCCCAGTCCCAAGTAAAATTAAGTCTTTCAATGGGGACATTATCTACTGTATTCAGTGCTGAAAATTTAATATTTTGATTTGTCAAAATAGTTAATTCTTCTTCTATCTCAATGCCTTCTATAGATATAATTGGAATGGGAGTTGATGTATCATTGACTAAAACATCCCATATCTGAATATCTGAATAATATCCACCTTGATCTTTAACAATTAATGTAATTTGATATTCTCCTTCTTCTTCATAGTATTGTGTAGGGTTCTTTAGTCCTGAAAATTCTCCATTACCTAAATCCCAAATATATTCTGTTGGCGTTTCATTATAAGTGAAAGAGCCATTTATATATCCAAAACCCCAAACATCATAACCTCCTCCAAATATATTGACAGATGTCCATGTTTGTGTGATATTAGTTGAAATAGAACCTGATGCTTCTGGTTTCATGTTTTGTATATTCATCGGAAGAGAAAAAGCTGAGTCTTGATATTCTCCTGTGATGTCAAATATTTCAACTCCAAAAGTCCATTCACCAGATGTAGGTGGACTAAACCAAATTATTCCGATTTCAGATTCTCCGTTTCCTGCAGTAAATTCTAGTTGTAGAGTATCCTTTAGAGTGTTATTGACATAAGCTCCAAATTCTACTTGAATTATTTCAAAGAAAGCATAAGAAATAATTTCAAAACTCAATTCTACACTATCTTCGAAACCGTCTCCATCTCTGTCAAATGCATTTATTGAATCTATCGAAACTTCTGCTGGATCGCCAATCAAGTCAGCATAGACAGTGAAAGAAGCCACAGGATAAGCCCCCGACATTATTCCACAATTAACAAAATTATAGTCGCAATCATCTGTTAATGAATTATACCATACAAATAAATAAACATCACTAGTAATATTTCCAAAGCCATGAACCAATCCTGTCCCTACTCCAGTTGCAGAATCCATTCTTAATTTTGACATTGTCCATGTCCCAGTTGATGCTTCTTTAACTAAAATAGAGCCAACAAATCCAAACTGCGTCGGCAAAACCATCAAATTTAATGGATCACCATTCCCCTGGCTGAATTTATAAGATCTCATTCCCCAACCTTCAATACTCTCTGATTCACTTTGCCAACTATTAATCCATTGATCATTCTCTCCACTTAGTTGCGCCTTACAGATTCCTTCCAGGCCACATTCAGAAGTTAAGTCTAGGTTGGAGAAACCAAATGCTCCTTGAGGGCTATCTAGTGAAACCGCAGCACTAAAATTTGCAAAAATATCATTCATAGTTGTGCCAATTGGCGTTGATCCAGGCTCAGGATTTATTGCTAAATTCTCTATAGATGCCCCTCCTACAGCAGTATCGGCAACTAATCTTTGTATTGCCTGCCCTCCTCCTAATTTGTCAGATATATACATCAAAAATAAGAAACCAGCCCCATAATCGGCAATTCTATCATTCCACCATCTGAGGCTAATACTAGAATTCTGAGACCATTCGTTTGCATGGTAGCTGAGTGTCTCAGTTGCCCCAAAACACAAATATGCTGCCATATCTGCTGCTCCTTCATCAATCCACATATATTCAAAAGGATCTCTTGAGTTGTGTAAAAGATGTTCAAACTCATGAGCTAGTATGGTGTTTCTTGAATTCATATCATCTATATCAAAAAATAAACTCTCTCTAATAGACGATATGCCTGGCTGAAAATAACCACCTGTTCCTCCAACGCCATCTATTTCGTAAATCACTATCTCAATTTGGCAATTACCATCTACATCAGGCGCTTCTCCAAAATAATAAGTATCTGTTGGAAAAATAGTTGACTCCCAAGTAGAAACTATATCATTTAAAGTAGTTGATGAAACAATTTTCCCATTTTCTACAAATATTGCGGAGTTTGTAGATATTCTCTGAACGGTTGCTGTAATAGTGCCCCCAGAAGTCGTTATATTATCGCTTTCTCCAACACTCCATGCATTCTCACAACTTCTAATCGAATTTCTAGACTGTTCATTTTCTGAGAAAGGTAGGACTAATTCCGGATATCCTTCGTCTGCCCATTGTTTTTTTAGGAAACCAGTCGCAGAGAACACCGATAAATCATCACCGTTAAACATGTATTCCTTCCCCTCTTCATTAGGGGAGAATTCAGAGAGGTCAGTTGAAATGAATTTAGGCTTTTGTTCTTCAGAAATTTCTTCAGGAAATATGCAAGGAGAAAAAATAGAGAATACTAGGACAGAAATTAGTAAAAGTGGCATTAATGAACCATTTTTAGGTTTAATAGCCAACATAATCCTCACTCACTGTGGTTTTATTATTCACTGGGTCGAAAGACATATTTTAACGTCGATGGAGCATTGTTCATACATGATACCAAATATTAATTTAAAAAAATTATTTCCCTGTCTCGTAATATTAATTCTATTGCCAAGCAATTCTTTAGCTACTTCCGAGTGTAATGAATCTGAATTGAACTTTAATATTATCAAAACTATAGATCATCAGCCGAATTCGTTTACACAAGGATTAGAAATCAAAGACACAAGATTATTTGAAAGTACTGGGATATATGGATCTTCTAGCCTTCGAGAATTAAATATGTCCTCTGGAGAAGTAATACGTGAAATCAACTTCGATGAAGATATTTTCTCTGAAGGTATCTCAATATTGAATGATTCCATTGTTATGCTGACTTGGAGGGAAAAACATGCAAAAATATTTGATATAGATACTTTTGAATTGATTGGTAATTATAATTATACTGGAGAAGGTTGGGGTCTCTGTAATAATGGAGATAATTTCATTATGTCTAACGGATCTTCCAAATTAGCAATAAGAAATATTTATGATTTTAATATATCTTCTCTAATCACTGTAAAAGAAAATAATAAAGAGATTTCTAATCTTAATGAACTGGAATGCGTCGGAAATCTAGTTTATGCAAATATTTGGAAAGAAAATAGAATAATTTCAATAAATATTACCAGTGGGATTGTCCAAAATTCAATTTCTTTGGAATCATTATCACATAATCAAAAAGATGCAGATTCAGTACTAAATGGCATCGCTTTCTCAGAACAAGATAATTATTTTCTCTTGACCGGAAAAAATTGGGAAAAAATATACTTCATCAATCTCACTACGTTTAATGAGTCAAACATTTCTTGCAATGACATAGAATCAGATATATCTAAATTTAACCAAATAACTAATTATTTATCAAAAAATGTATTCTTATCAATAATTAGTTTAGTAGCAATCACCATTTTTGTGATGCCTGGTTCATGGCCAGCTTTCACTTTCTTATTTTTCAGAACATTTATCCGACAACATGAACAGTTAACTACATCTGGGATTAATACTGAGGAGGAGGAAGATTGAGAACAGATATTGATTATGATAACATGTCATCTCTAGAGATTTGGCTTTCAGATATTTCTGAAGATTCCGCCACAAGAGTTGCAGCAGCGGTTTTGATTATATCTGGTAGTCTTCTAGGTACAATATTTGGCATTTTAGCTATTTCTGCAAATCCAGCTGAAATATTATCTGGCTCATTAGTTAGCAATGATGATTATGCAGATATCAATGGAATCGTTAATTCTGCTCTTATTGATAATAATACAGGCGGAGAACCAATAGAGGGAGTTAGATTAACTCTTTTGAATGATGACGGTACTGTAACAGGCAAAGAAACCTTTACTGATCAAAGTGGGCGTTTCCAGATTCAAGAAGTACCACGTCATTCATTTATTTTGTTTGCTTCTTTAGAAGATAATATTTCAGTAAGATTATTTATGATACCTGGTGATCATACTCAAATACCAATTACTATGATGCCAGGAGATGATGAATTAGTTACTGAAATTGATTGGAGAGGGGACAGTAATTTAACTCAGGCTGCCACTCTAGCGACAATAATTGCGATCCTAACTCTTATTTCGGGCTTATTCGGAATTAGAGGTGGTTATGAAGTGTTATATGGTAAGAGTTACAAGAAAGCTTGGTGGTTTTCTTTTCTTGGCCTCTGGAGCAGAGGCGGTTTATTCATTGGCCCACTTCTGATACTTATTGGTATGGCACTTTCCAGCCTTACTAAACACCAATTTATTACTAATGAGATAAATATTGAATGAGGAATATTATGTATCTTATTAGTGTTGAAGGTGGAGATGGTAGCGGAAAAGGATTGGCAACAAAGATTGTTGCGGAAATATTAGAGAAAGAATTTACATTTACATCAGTCGAAAAAACGAGTGAACCCAGACGCGATCATCCATTAGGTCGTTTGGCAATTGATTCAGTTAAAATGCAGAGCTTGAAGCCCGAGGGAGAAGCTGGTTTATTTGCTGCAGATAGACTAGATCATTCTCATGGTTGGATTTTGCCACGTCTGAAAGAAGGTAGAGCAGTAGTGAGTGAAAGAAATATTCATTCTTCATTAGTATATCAAGGAATAGTGGGAAAATTAGGCTTAGAAAGGGTCGCTCATATGAATTCTGCAGCACTAATACCTGATTTTTGTATCTGGGTAGATTGTGATCCCAAAATCGCATTAAAAAGAATCGAGGGAGGTACACTGAGGAATCTCTCAAATAAGAAAGAGTATTTTGAAACTTCTGAATTACAAAAAGAAATTAGAGAAGGATATAAAAATTTACTTTCAGGAAAATTAGACATGCCTACTCCTTTTGATATGGGGGCATTAGTTGGCCCAATATTGAATGAGACATCTGAATCAGATTTTCGTAAAAAATTAACAACCATTTTAAAGAATTTTCTACACTCTAAACCCTTGCCAATTAATGTCAAATCTAATGATGTAGAAATTTATCATTTGAGAGAATTACTATATTCATTAGATGGACAATCAACCCTGGAGAATATCGGGCTAAAGAAAATTAGAAATGTTAAGAATTGGCTTAATGGTGAAAAACCATGGAAAATAATCATAAATGCACAAAAAATTCACAATAAAAAAATTCAAGAATCACTTAAAGAAGAAAATATAACATTACCCAGGAGTATTCTTAATCATTCTATTTCTTCTATATGTGGGACTCTTTCTTTGATGAATTCAGCCGATATATCAGAACTGAGAGAATCATTAGGTCCAGTGAGAAATGTCTCTTATAGTCACACTAGGAGAATAATAAGATTTCTACATCAAGACATGTCTTGGTTGATACAAACTAAAACACTTTTATCTGGTGAAAATCCAAAATCACGCCTAAAAGATGAATATTATCCATTAGGACGTTTATTATTAGTTATCTGGCCTATTAGAAAGGAGATCAAGAAATGGCAACGACAAAATCCGAAAACTCATTTGCGCTTTTGTTTACCTAGTATAATAAAAGTCGATACCAATACGGAATCAATAAATTCCATGATTTTGAGATTAAATACATTGGGAGATGGCAGAGAAAAGAATAAAAAAATAACTTCTGAAGAAGATTTAATAAAATGGTGGAATGGTAATTAATTCATTTTATCTTTAGCAGTGATCCCAATGGTAAAACTACCTTTTCTGAGTTATCAAAATATTCTGGCTTTGCAGCTAGCATAGAGCATATTAACCATCCAAGTGAAAAACCCGCTATCGCGCCAGTAATTATTCTCTTAAAATTCGTAGATTCATAATTTGTTAATAATTGTAAAAAACCATCAATGCCTATGGGAATTATTGTCAATATTATCAATAAAAACATAGTCATCATACGTAAATCATTTTTGTAAATTATTGAAAGTTTACTATCTGGGATTATTGTCAGAAAAGTATCTCTTATTGTCCATCTGTTGTAGCCCCTATTTCTAAAAATCAAACATCCTAATATTATTCCGAACAAAATCCCAACATCTCTGGTACAAATTGGCATTTGATTATCATTTATTTCCCAAGAACGTTCATATTTCTGATGACAATTGATGTCTCCTATCATATATGTAAATGCCCAGATGGGATTCAATTCTGACCAAGCAAAAACTCCATATTTTGGTTGATCATGTCCCATATCAGCATTTTCTCCATGATCTAGATTGCCCCAACTCTTTTCAGTTGCATAGTCTATTGCATTGGCTCTTCCGGATAATTGTGGAATCGAACCTTCCTCTACCATCAGTGGCGCTAAAAATGCCAATATGAGGTAAAAACTGAATAAAAAACCAATTGTTGTAGATATCTTTTTCTCATTTTTCCTACTATTCAGGCCATTTCTTGAAACCATCTTCGCTTCACTTCATTTATTCATTACATCTAATTCAGATGTTAATAATTTACTTAACCAATTATGTAAGTTTGCACTCCCCATTTTGGTAAGAGTAGAATTTAGAAACGCGGCTATTAAGGCAGATTTAGCATCAGATTTTGAAAATCCTCTAGATTCTAAATAAAATATCTGACTTTCATCTATTGGTCCATTTGCAATTCCGTGTCCACAACCAACAACATTGGATTCAGAAACTTCTAGCTCTGGAATTCCATCTGCTCGAGCACCTTTAGATAATAACAAGTTGTGAAAATTCTGTGCTGCATCAGTGCCTGTTGAACCCTTGGCTACTTTCAACATCCCTGTACCAATTGTACGACTCTTTCCTCCACATGCTGCATGCCAAGCAAGTCTACTAAACGTCTCAGGTGCATCATGTTGAATTTCTATATGGTAATCTAGATGCATCTCATCTCTTGACAATATTGATCCAAGAACATGTAAATTACTTCCTCTTTCAGCCATCTTGTACCTTAAATCAGCCTTAGTTCTCTCCGAACCTGATGATACTGTGCCAGTATTCATATTGGTATCTCTTCCCAATGTCATAGAATCCAACCTTAATAACACTCCTTTCTTCTGCATTCCGACTGTAATGTCATTTATATTCGATGCATTGCCTATCTTTCCTGTTCTCAATAGGCCTACCCAATTTGCATTTCCTTTTATCAATGTAATTATTTCTAAATCACTCATTTCTCCAATATCAAGTATTAATTCTAATGCATGCATATCACCATCTGCTTCTATTTCAAGTAATATTGGAGTTTCGGAGTGAAACTTTCTTTTAGTTTTCAAAACCCATCTAGAATTCTCAGAAACCGCTTTTACGAAAGAAGTTGCAACTAAATCTACATTTGGTAAATTTTCTTTAATCTCATCTCCTCTCTGAAGACTAATTCCTTCTGCCGGTTTGGAACCATCAAGATTAATCAAGCGTATTCTGACTTCTTCATCCATCTCAGGTATTTTTTTGATATCGCCCGTCGGATGAACTTTCTTCCACGGTGTGTAGCGCCAAAGGTGATCTGCCCTGTTGGTTGTTTCAGAAATTTTCTTGTATGTAATTTCAGCGTTCATGTTAACACCATTTAACCAATGCTTCCTTCCATCTCCAATGCCATTAATTTATTCAATTCAACCGCATATTCCATAGGCAATTCTCTCGTAAAAGGTTCAAAAAATCCATTCACAATTAATGCCAAAGCCTCTTCTTCTGAATGCCCGCGACTCATTAAGTAAAATAATTGTTCATCACTTACTTTGGATACACTTGCTTCATGTTCACATCTTGCAGTCGGATTTGCAACTTCCATAGTCGGATATGTGTCAGACCTACTTTCATCGTCTAGTATTAGTGCATCACAAACAATATTTAATTTACAGTTCTCTGCTTTAGGAGATACTGTAACCATCCCCCTGTAAGAGCCTCTACCTCCATCTTTACTGATACTCTTTGATAATATCTTACTTGTAGTATTTGATGCTAAATGATGTATTTTTGCCCCTGCATCTTGATGTTGTCCATTTCCAGAATAGGCAACTGANATAACTTCNGCATGCGACCCTTCACCTTTNAGTATCACTGANGGGTATTTCATCGTCAATTTACTNCCTATGTTTCCATCTACCCATTCTATTTTNGCATTTTTATGGGCAATNCCTCTTTTTGTAACGAGATTGTATACATTAGCACTCCAATTTTGAACAGTAGAGTAACGTATGTGTGAGCCTGGTAGAGCCACCAACTCAACTACTGCAGAGTGNAAAGAATCGGTAGAATAAGTAGGTGCAGTACAACCTTCTACATAGTGAATACTACTTCCTTCATCAGCAACAATCAATGTCCTTTCAAATTGACCCATATTTTTTGCATTTATTCTAAAATAAGCTTGTACAGGCATTTTGACGTGTACTCCTTTTGGGACATAGATAAATGATCCACCTGACCATACTGCCGTATTCAATGCTGAAAATTTATTATCCGAATAAGGAACGACTGAACAGAACCATTTCTTGACAATTTCTGGATATTCTCTCAGGCCGCTGTCCATATCTAGAAAAATTACTCCCTGGGCGACTAAATCTTCTCTGATGCTATGATAAACTGCCTCTGATTCATACTGTGCTGTAACTCCTGAAAGCCATTTTTGCTCAGCTTCAGGAATTCCTAATCGTTCGAAAGTATTTCTAATCTCATCAGGAACCTCATCCCAATCATTCTCAGTGGCAGATGAAGATCTTAGGTAGTAACATACTTCTTCAAAATCTATCTGTTCTAGCATACTCATATTTCCCCATGTAGGCATCTCTCTTTCAGTAAAATGTCGATAGGCTTTGACTCTAATTTCAGTCATCCATTCTGGCTCATCCTTAATCTTTGATATGTCTCTGACTACTTTTTCGGACAGACCAGAATCAAATCTAATAGTTGAATTTTCTGTATCATGCCACCCTAATTTGTAATCGCCAACAGCATCTCTAGCCTCTTGTGAAGTTTCCATTATTAATCTCCTCCTTTGATTTTTTCCTCTAACCAGTCATATCCATTTTCTTCTAAGTCAGTTGCAAGCGTGGAGTCTCCTGTAGCTACTATCTTGCCTTCTATTAGAACATGAATTTTGTCCGGTTTAACATAATCTAATATTCTTGAATAATGTGTAATTATCAAAGCACCAGATCCTGTGCCTCTTATCGATGAATTGATTCCTGTTGCTACAGTTCTTATGCCGTCTATGTCCAAGCCACTATCTGTTTCATCAAGAATGGCTAATTTCGGTTGTAGTAGCATCATCTGTAATATTTCGAACCTTTTCTTTTCTCCACCNCTAAAACCATCATTGACATATCGGGATAAGAAAGAAGATGGCATATTCAATTCTTTCATTGATTTTTTTAATAATTCCCTAAATTTTTTGCCTTTCGCGGCTTCTTCACCCTTAATACTCGCAACTGATTTTTTTAGAAAGTTTCCAACTTGAAGTCCAGGAACAGCTTGTGGATATTGAAATGAGAGAAAAACTCCTTTTTTGGCTCTTTCCCAAGGTTCCAAATCTAGTAAATCATTCCCTAATAGTTTAATTTCTCCATCTTCTACATCAAAGTCGGGGTGACCCATTACAATATTTGCAGTGGTGGTTTTGCCACTACCATTTCGCCCCATTATGGCATGAATTTCTCCTGCACCAATTTCTATGTTAATTCCATTGAGAATTACATTTCCATCAATTCCTGCATGAAGGTTTTTAATCTCAAGAAGCGGTACTTCTGACTGCATATTCCTCACGCCTACATCATCTCTTTTGAACATCTCTCTTTTTAGGTCATAACATCTCTTTTTCACATGCATCATTTTAGGTCAACCTAAAAAATATGACACTCTTTGGAATTATTATGAGTTTACCTGACGCGGGTACTTTCGATTCAGAGGATCTCACCGAATCATACCGTTTACAGATAGAAAAAGCAATGTTAATTGAGTCTCAAAAGAGAATATTAGAGAATAATGATCCACAAGAATTATCTAGATTACAAAACTTATCTTTAATCAAATTACATAATGACTCAGATAAGGATCTTATTCCTGCTCTAATGTCTCGTTTGGGGCCAGTAAGAGCTGCATTAGATGGCCATGGAGGCGGTATTGTCATAGATTCTTCTTCAGTAGAAAAGTTAAATAATGGCAAATTTGCTTTATCACTCGTGCTAAATCTCGATGGTGCATGTATATCTTGTGGTGCTGCACCGGGCACATTACAGGGAATTCAGGATGATTTAATCTCTGATAAAGAGGTAATATCTGTGCAATTTTCTAGTTCCATGCTAGAGTGGTTTACTGATTTACAACGTGATTTCATTTTAAAGCACGGTGGCGTTTCATTTGTTTAATGATTTATTATCATAAATCAATTCTTTCTTGACAAACCGGGCATTTTATTGATGAAANACCAATAATAATTCCAAACTTTGAATTACAGAAAGGACAAATAATTTGATTGTTTTTTACCAGAGGCTTTTTTATTTGTTCATCATTGATTACTTCAACCGGAAAAACTTCATTTTCTTCTATATTTTGATCCTTTTCTATTCTGGTAAATCTTCTCATTCTTCGACTTTCCTTATTATCAATTACATCATTATCTGGAATCAATTCTATCATGTCTATTTCTGCTGAAGAAACCAGTAAATCATCCTCTCCAATAATATCTATCACATCATCTTCCAATTTTACTGAGTCTTTTATTCTCGTTTTTCTTTTCTCACTAATCCATTTCATTCCTTGAGTGGACATAGTTACAAGGATTATTGCGCACAAAATTAGAACCGTTACTGAAACTCCGATAACTAAAATCCTAAATTCTTGATCATTATTNGATAGTCCTAACTGAATTTTCAACCAGTCTAATGAGGAAATATCATTATTTTTACCAAACTCATCATCTATTAACGATCTTATTTGCCAGCCATTATTGGACGTATGGAGTATTAATGTTTCAGTACTGGAAGGAGACTTTGTAGAAGTATGTAATTGGCCAATTCCTAATCTATCTGAAATTCCCAACCAACCATCTTCAAAATTTATCAAACCATATTGCAGTTGAGGTCCAGTAGGTCCAACTCCATCATAATATACCTGAATGCCTCTTTCCGATTCTACAAAGTCAATATTTCTCAAACCCCTAGCCGGAAAACTCTTCATTTGTTCTTCTATTGCTCTAAATGATGAATCAGCAATTATACATACTATCTCTGACTGATCCAAACTGCCTTCTCTCCAACAAGAAACAATTTTTTCATCTTCTTTTTCGACAATTACTGTCATTTGTGCAAGAGCAGCCTGATCTCCAATTGCCTTCTTAAATGCCCAATTTCCTTCATCCAATTCTCCATGGGCGTACCATAATCCAAGTCTTTCTATGCCTGTTGTATCGTCTCTATTTTCTTGATAGAGTAGGTGTATTTCCTCTTCAACTCCAAATTCTATTTCTAGACTATCTGATGACGATGAAGAAATATCTATGTCTGTAATTATATTTGAATTAATAGACCAATCAGATGACGATATAGGTAAATCAGAATATAATAGGAATATATCTGTCCTTTCTTGGAAACTGCCTCCAGTAAAAATATCTTGATGATATCCTGAAATAATAATCTCTGTACCTCTTTGATCCATATCTATCCCCCAATATTTACCATCAGAAAGTAATATTGGCGGCATCAAATCTTGTATGGGAGTCATTTGACATGAAGAATCAATGGTTGAATACGTCAAAGTCTGTTTATANTATCCATTATTATCTAAATACCTTCTAGTCCATGATAGATGTGCTATATTATCTTCATCAATCTCGACACTAATTTCTCCAGACCACATTTCTTCCATAATATTATTACATTGCACAATATTTTTACTTTGAGTAAGTTTATACAAATATAAAGAAGCCTCTCTTTGAGTTATTATTATTCCTCCATCTTCCATATCAATTACTTCTACTGGTACTTCTCCTACTTTGAAATTAAGATTTCGTGGCCCAGTTAATGTAGATTCATCTATCAATAAGGTAGTTTCAAATATATTATTACTCCAATCTAAATCAGAAAATTGCCCACTAATATCTATTCTTATCTCCAAAACTCCAGACATATTAGGGATGTATAAAAATGATACTTGAGTAGAGCCTTGTCCAAAAACTCTACTTATCTCATTACTAGCTACTTGCTTCCATCCCTTATCTGTTTTTATTTCTAATAATGCATCTACGTCAAATGCATCACCAGAACCTAAATTATCTACTCTCACTTCTAACACAAATTGCTCGTTAGGACGAGGTATTTCTGGAATTGTTTTTATTGCACTATCTCTTATTGCTAAATCTACTCCATCAGGTCTAGGAATTACTGGAAAGCTTTCAGATATTCTATTGTTAGTTTCATCACTTTCTTGGATAGTATTTACAGGGTCAATTATAATTTCAATTTGCCTCTCTCCTGATGATGTTGGATTCCAATATAATGTTATTTCTACTATCTCCCCACTGTCTATTTTTGGAATTACATATTCATCTCTTCTTGCACCATCTTCTTCTAATATTATGCCCACTTCATTCGCTGCTACATCTCCTATGTTCCTTATCGAGCCTCTTATTTCTAGAAAAGTATTAACAAAAACTTCAGATATTGGAACACCAAATTCTTCAAATGATAACGCAGAACTTCTGAACATTAAATCAGGACTTGGTGGTATGTTATCAACTATTATCTGCTTCCTTATTTCCTCTGACATAACGCCATTACCACTAATCATCCTAACTGAAATTCTGTGAGTACCGTCTGCAATAGTACTACTGTCCCAGCTAAATGACCAATCTCCTGAATCTTTTATTAAACCAGTTTTAATTATATTTCTGCCATTGGAATCTTGGGTTGAGTATGTATATCCATTTCCTCCAATTGTGATCGCGTTTTCCCAATCATCAGTGCCTATGCGCCATTGTACTGTGCATCCATTTACTGATTCATATCTTCCTTGAATGTCTACAGTTCCACTTAATTCATTCTGTCCACTAGGACTTTCTAATACAAAATCTATTAGGCCAATTCCATATGTTGCTCTACTTATGTTACTCCACTGTCCAAATTCACTTTGTGCAGCAACTCTTACTATCATTTGCAAGGCATCGATTTCATCTTCAGTGAATTCTGGAATTTCTATTGTAGTACTCCAATTAGTTATACTATCTCCTGTAATTATAGTTTCTGGAGTATGCCATCCNATCAATATTTCTTCTCTAGTTGGTTGGTTATCTTTTGGTTTATACTTGTAACTAATTTGTGCTAATACATTATCTACAGTTCCATTATTGTCTCCTTGATCTATGTTTCCTCTTATCCTGTAAGTTTCACCTTCTATTACCCATGAATTACATACCAAAGTATTTGTATTGTCTGGATCATATTCACAATCTCCATCTGCTGGATTTTCTATTTCAACCCAATTGCCAGAACCTTCGCCCGGGCCTGTTTCATTACCTATAGGCGGATTGATCACTCCATCTCCATCTCCAAACATCCCTTTCATGATTAAACTACCGTCAATTATTCCAAAACCATACTGCGTGTTCCAAGAATTTCCATCAATTTCTTGAGACGAAGTACCTCTATTTTCAGAATATTTCATGAGGTATTGCATTATTTTTTCTGTATTCTCCGGATCTTTGTAATCCATCAAACCTTCATTAATTCCTATTTGAAGCATTATNGCAACNAGTCCTGCTACNGCAGGNGTGGACATACTAGTCCCGTCTTTTGACGTNTAACCATCCTTTGCCCTATTATTTTCTGAACCTGGTATAATCGAAGTTGACTGTGCATGCTCTGCTGAAATTATTCCTGAACCTGGAGCAACTACCCAAGGTTTCAATTCATCCAATNNATCATCATCATTATCTGAGACTCTAGGTCCANAATTAGAATANGATGCTANACTATCGTCAGTCCTATCGATACTATTNTTATCGTCAATAGATCCTATAGTNATAGCTTTATCTGCAGCTCCTACAGACGTAACTCTNCGTTGCCCATCATTNCCTATTGCGGCTATACAAACAATACCTGCNTCNGCTGCTTGATTTACNGCCTGTGCTTCAGCACTTGTTCCATTATCTCCTGNATCATCATTNCCNNTNGGNNNTGATGCANNNCCAAAAGACATTGACATTATGTCNATTCCTNCACTNGAATCATTATTTCCCCAATCNGTNTCTACATTNTGNGTNGCCCANTGTATTCCTTGTAAAANNGANTGNGNATTTNNNCCTCCANCATCNGTCATTACTTTGACATCAACAAGNTAAGCCCCNGGNGCATATCCTTGATTTNCTCTATCACTNTCTCCAGTACCTAGGGCNATTCCTGCAACATGAGTACCATGGCCACTTCCATCATCTGGATCATTAGTTCCGTCAGTTGGACAACCATTACTCGAAAAAGAAGTGGTATCACATCCTGCAAGCCATTTAGGATCTTCCAAATCATTGGGATCATTTGTATTATCATTATTATTATCTGAAAAATCATCCAAAGAAAAGTGTTCATTATCAACTCCAGTATCTAATATAGCAATCACAATTCCAGATCCATCGTAATTCAATTCTCTCATTGTTTCAGCATACAAACTCGATGCCCGAACTTTTGATCCCTTAGTTGCCTTATCGAGGTAAGGCGCCAATACATTTTGCTCTTCAATAAGAACAACTCCATCTAAACTCCATANTTCTATTAGAGAACTAANTGGNACATGATCNAAGACTATATTATCCAATATTTCCATTGGCATAAACCAAGATGNCTCTTCTTCCCATTCATATTTTTTTAAGATAGATTTAACTTTATCAATATCACTTTGCCCAGGATGCCAAGCATAATGAATGATTATTGCTACAGTATTTCTTCCATCAACTCCTACTATGGAAGTTGTTGATTGAGAATCTTTTTGACCATCAATAATCAATTGTAAATCATCATCCATTCCATTATTATCATGATCATTCCAATAATCATACCACCACCCATATTCTTGCACTGGATTTCCTGCATCTATTGGAGTATGGCTTGGCGATCTATCCTTTTTTTCACAAACAAAATTTCCACACATCAATTCTGGAATTTCTACATTAACATCATCTATTTCAGGAATATTTTCTATTTCTAAATTTTGAATTTGAGCGCCAACACCTATAGATAAATCAAATACTATCATTAGTATTGATATCAAGACCGGTTTGACGTCTATTCGCATGTCACTCTAGGGCAGCGACAGTGTTTTATCGTATAATTCCAACCAATATAAGGGCAGAAAATTTGTCATTAAGGCCAGTTGAGGTGGTTATCTGATTTGACGCATTTCAAAAAATAGATATTGTTTCTCTCATCNGCAACTATCTCTCCGTTACAAATGGGACAAACCGTTTGTTCAGCCAGTTCTTCTAGCCACGCACGTCTAGTTTCTCTCTCATCTCCTTCTTCACGAAGTTTGTTCAATATTCTTGAAACATTTTCCGCTAATTCAATACCATGCTCAGTCCAAGGATCATTNTCTAGTTGAGATAACATATCTTGTCTGTTCATTCTTGAAATTTCTATTTGTCCATTTTCATAATTATCNCCGTATGCTAAAATATCTCTCTCTTTTACAATAATTTTGGCAGAAATATATGCAAGAAAAAAACCTCCTAGATGAGCCATATGTGCCACATTTGTTTCTCCTGATGTCCCGGTCTGCACTGAATAGATTTGATATATTTCTATTCCTACTCTGATAAATGCAATCAACCAAACAGGCCAAGCACGAATAAGGAATAGTAATGGAAACTCTATCTTATCTTCAGGCCAGCATGCCATGTATGCTCCTAAAAGTCCGAAAGCCGCACCACTAGCACCTATTGCAGGATTCATTGAGTTAGGATGTGTAAATATCCAAGCCAGATTTCCTCCAATAAATCCCATTGAGTAGACAATTAACCATTTCTTACTTCCTAATTTTTGTTCAAGAGGCACTCCAACTAAAGCTATAACAAGTATGTTGCTGAGTACATGCAACCAATCTGCGTGTAACCAAGCGGCCGTAACAAATCTATGGAAATGTNGTCCTTCATTCATAAATGCTGGAATTAAACCAAAAATTTCTATTGGTTCAAATGAAAAGATATTCTTTTCTGAAAAACTCAAGAAATATTGTATAAAATGGACTAACAACAGAGATAATACCATTCCTAAGGAAAAACCTGTTTTGTCTTTAAAAGCATAAAAAAACGGAATAAAAGCTAATATCAGTATGATAATAATCCANAATATATCAGATATTTCTAACAGATCCCACCTCCAATCTTCATCCAATATGTACGCCCCGTTTTTATCCAAAGGGTATTTGTCAATAGAATTTTTCATCAATAGAATTACTCAAACGGTATCGCCCTTCCGCAAACATATGGATGAACCCCTCCTTCTAGAATTAGAAGGACTTGTAGTTAGTAGAGGAACTAGAAGTGTATTGAATAATATAAATTTTAAATTGAAAGAGGGAGAAGTCGTTGCTTTAGTTGGTCCAAATGGTTCTGGAAAAACTACATTCATCGAGTCTTGTACGGGGACGATTCCGTTTATCGAGGGAACTTTATCTTATTATTCCAATACTAATAATAAAACTGTTATCAGAAATAAGGATGGTCGCAATTCAAATATTCCTCAGATCGGTTTGACATTACAAAATAATGGTATTTGTGGTGAAGAAACTGTTGAAGAAAAATTATTATCTGTCTTGAATATGAATGAGGAGAGTAAAAATGCCCATTTAATTGACTCAATCCTTTCTGACTGGGGACTATACCATAGAAAATCTAACCGAGTTTCTCAACTCTCAGGTGGATTAAAAAGACGATTATCTGTACTTTCTGGGCTCTGCCCGGCCATTTTTAGTCCACAACCGATAGTAATTTTATTAGATGAACCAAGTGAAGGTTTAGATGATGAAGCATGTAATATTTTGACTAATTGGATAAGAACAATAGTTTCTAGGGGTAATGGGATTATTTTTACTTCACATGACAGTGATTTAATCAAATGCGCAGACAGAATAATAAAATTAGAAGAAAATAAACCTATTATTGAAACATCAGGTAAATCCATTGGCAAAATTGTAACAATGGTTGAATCCGAAGTATTTACCAAGCAAGTATCCGCCAAATCATTAGTTGATTGGTCTATTAAAATGGAATTGAGGAACCCAATTGATACAATAAGCCGTCTAACTCCTGCATTGGTTTCTCTTCTTGTATCATTCTCATTATTGGAAAATATAAATTATGAAACAATTGATCCTCAAATAATATCTTTATTAGTATTATTGCCTGCTTTTATAACATGTATAATCTCTCCAGCATTGATAGATAGATTCAATGAAGCCGATTGTGGGAAATGGTGGTATATCAACTTAGGAACTAAATTTCGACCTATTAGCTCATTCATAGGTGCTTCACTAATATTGCCCTTGCCTTTGACATATCTTTCATGGATTATTCTAATTGGAGATAAATCTGAACTTTATTCAAATGACGTAGTTACTTGGCTTTGGCTTCCTGCTTTNTGTATGTTAGATTTGGCNATAGCNTCCTCGGCCTTACATTTTTTAGTCTCNGANTTACAAAGATCTCAGGCTTCTTCTGCNTCACTACTATTGATATTCCTAGTTTGGCCATTTTTAGAATTATCTGAGGCTCTATCCTCCATCATGGTTAATGGAATGTCCTTCTCTCTAGAACTTGGTTCTCCTCTGATTTCTTGTTTATTTGCTAGTCTTATTTCTTCTTTAGTATGGTTAGTTGCTGTATTTCTTCCAGACGCATAAACAATAGTATTGATGACCTATAATTAAGTGGACGTATCATGCCNGATTACAAGCCTNTATCTTTGGTACTAATTTTNCTAGGGTTATTNGGCTCTTNAATATCAATTTTATTGGGCTTTATTTGGGTTCCAGGAATNAATCCAGAATCTGTGCAACAAGGTTCTGCNGAATCATANAGGATATTATTTTGGCATGTTTCATTTGCATGGTGTTCNTTCCTAGCNTTTCTTATGTTATTTGTAGGCTCAATACTATGGTATTTGAAAAATGACGAATTNGGTTGGAGATTATTTTCNACTGGTTCNGATATGGGNNTATTATTCGGNTTTGGAGTAATAACCTCTGGACCAATATGGGGTTCAGTNGCATGGGGAAAACCATGGGATTGGGGNGATNTAAGATTAAATTCATTTGCCNTATTGACTGCTGTTGCACTATTTCTTGTTTTATCAAGAAAATCNCANCCTGACACAAATCAAACCAGAGATACACTCTCNATTATNGGATTATTCGGTTTCTTTNTAGTCCCTATAACNGCAGTGGCAACAACACTGTATAATCGAAGACATCCACCNATAATCATAATTGANGGAGAAGATACCGGTTTGCCAGATGAATGGAAAATGGTTTTGATATTCTCTTTCGTTTCATTTGGTCTAATGTTCATTGGNATTTCNNTTCTCAATGATATNGTCAATCAGTTAGAATCAAAAACAGAAAAATATCAGCGNGTAATTGATAGAGGAGAGGATTGANTTTGTCCGGATTAACTGAATTAGCATTTGCATATGTAATTTTNATNGGAATAATNGGNGGTTATGTTTGGAATTTATTTTCTAAANTNNNTGATATTGAATCNCGTATTGATACGGTAGAAAATNACTTTTNAAANAAAAAATCAGAGGATGAATNAANNTTCTNNATGAAAAAACTTCTAACGTGAATTNTNTATGGCATAATGGGATAATAACATGTCAGAAGGCGCATTTTGCATTACTTGTGGTGCAGAAACGCCCCTTACTTCNGANAGGTTGTGTGAAAAATGCTTTAGAAAANGAAANCATTTATCTNCGATTCCAGAGAGAATACAACAATATAGATGNCCTAAATGNAATAAATACGAAATAGGCGGAAGATGGTCAGAAATAGACAATGAAAACCTAGCNGATTTACGAATTAGAGAAAATTTAAAGATATATCCNGAATCAACNGAAATTGAACTAGGATTTTCAATTGAAGAAATAGATAATAGATCTGTTAGNCTNCATATTGGNATAAATGGAAAAATAGAAGGGNATCTTTTCCAAGATAATCATACCTCTTTGATGCAGACTAGCAATGCNGTTTGCCCTGCTTGCACAAGAAANGCAGGTTCCTATTTNGAGTCTATNGTTCAANTNCGTTCTGCNGGAAGAAAATTAAATTCTTCTGAAATNAAAGAAGTNCGAGATACATTGGANGAAATGCTATCTGAAATNGAACCNGATCCNATGTTTTTCATAACAANCGAAGGCCCNGTNACCGGAGGTTGGGATATGCAATTAGGNTCAAAGGCAATGGCNAGAAGTTGGGGAAAAAGNTTNACACAAAGATTTGGAGGAACAATAAAAGAAACATCTACAGTTGTTGGAGCAAANGACGGTATTGAAGTNACAAGACTNACAATGAGTTATAGNAAACCNGCTTATTCAATAGGNGATGTTATTAAATTAAAGGGAGANTTATGGCTNGTTAGTCGTTGGCAAAAAGATGGACCAATTTTACGTAGGATNAGTTATTTTGAAAGAAAAGGAGTNTCCTGGAGAGATATGGAGAAATGNATGNTTATATGTTCTNTAGAAGATCAGTATCTAGTTGATATTCTAAATCGTGANAGTTCTGCNGTCGANATTATGGATCCCGTTGATTACAAGATTGTCACTGTNGCNCTGCCTTATGANGACGATAATCAAACATCTAAAATAAGAATTGGATTCATAGGTGATATGTGGTTAGCAATACCNGGAACTAATACGGAGGTGTAAAATGANTAATGNAAATNATNTTGNTGCNNTNGCCNAAAAATTCGATAAACAAGACATGATAAAATATACNAGAAGTTTTGTAGATGATATTGAAAATTCATTTAATATTGAAATAGAAATAGAANAAGATTTGGACTGGTCTGGAGTTTTATGTCTCGGAATGGGNGGCTCTGGAGCAGGAGGAGATTTTCTAAAATCTATTTCAGATTATTCTGCAGGNATNCCTTTTGTTATTTGGAAAGATTATGGCCTNCCTTCNTGGTGGGGNTCAGATTGGTTAGTAATCGCTACTTCTTATTCTGGGAATACTGAAGAAACTCTTGATGGAGTNAAAACTGCATTAGAGCAAGGAGGGACGGTTATAGGAATAACATCAGGAGGTAAGTTAGAAGAAATACTCTCAGAAAATGATAATTCTATTAGCTTATCGATTCCCTCTGGTCAGATGCCTAGGTCTGCCTTCGGGCATCTATTTGGTACTCAGATGGCCATATGCTGGGCATTGGGCATATTTCAAAAACCTACAAATGAAGAAATAAATGACATAATTAACAGATTACGCATCATGTCTTCCAATGCAGATATTATCACAGGTAATGGAATGTCCATTTCAATGGCCAAATCTATGATGGGAAAGCAGATAGGAGTATTATCTCCTACTGCATTAAGTTCAGCTGCAAATAGATTTGTCAGCCAATTAAACGAAAACTCCGAAAGATTTGCGAGGCAAGTAAATTTTCCAGAAATGAATCATAATGAAGTTGTTGCATGGGGTTCTGCAATTAAAGAAGATCATTCTGACATTTATTTTTCATGGGGCGGGATGAACCAAAGAACAAGATCTAGGTTGGATTGGATGTTAGAAGAAATGAGTACTGAATCATCATGGGTTATAGAATGTGAAGGAAATTCCTTACTGGAGTGTTTAATTTATACTGCACATATTACCGATTGGGTGTCCATTGCATTAGCATTACTTGAGGGCAAAGATCCTTCTGATATGCACCCAATAGTTTCTCTAAAAAAACATCTTTCTTCAATTTAATATATTGGTCCCATGACTAATCTTGGATCTGGATAATTTTGTAAAGCCTCATCTCTATCTTGGGGGTTTACTACTCCTGGCATATCGTGAGTGGTTGGTTCAATTAATGATAATTGGAAATGAAGATGAGGCTCCCAACCTCCATTCTCATGCTTATCTCCCATCCAACAGATAGTTTCTCCACGTTTTACCTTTTGTCCAATAGTCTTTTCTTTTACTGACCTAGAATCTAAGTGTCCATATAATGCCCATACCGTTACTCCTCCAATATCATGCTTTGTAATTATTACATACCCATAATCTCCATCGGCAGGGTTGTAACCAAAGTGCGATATTTCTCCATCTTCAAACGCCATACAAGGAGTCCCAACAGGGGCGCCAATGTCTATTCCAATATGTAGAAATCTCCCATCAGAAAATAAATCTGTTGAATACATTCCAGGTCTTAATTCATCGTACCTGCCAATATCATATTCAGATTCAGAAGGTGTATTATCACCTCCGGTAAAATCTCTAACTTCATATTTTTCTGGGAGATGAACTATCGGGTGATAATCTCCTGTTTTCCAATTCACCATGATAATTCGAACAAGAACTAACAAATTATTATTTCCAATCACTGTTCTAAATTTTCAGAAATTCCAAGGATATTCTCAGAATTCGAGGAAGGTAATGTCTCAACATCCTTCAAAGTCCTTTCCATCGCCCTCAATCTCCTCATCATTGAATCATCGCCCTTTTCATTAGAAATCGTATTTGCCGCCGTATTAAGTTGCTTGTGTAATTTTGTCATCATCTCTCCAAATTTAACAAATTCTGTTTTCACACCACCGAGAACATTCCAAACTTCACTTGCAGATGCCTCTAGTGCAAGCGTTCGGAAACCCATCTGTAGACTGTTTACAAATGCCGCCAATGTAGAAGGGCCAGTAACTACAATTTGATGATCTCTTTGAAGTGCCTCAAACAAACCGGGCCTTCTTACAACATCTGCATAGAGTCCTTCTGTGGGCAGAAACATAACGGCAAAATCAGTAGTATAAGGCGTTGCAACATACTCTTTTCTAATCATTTTTGCTTTTCCAGTTACATTGGAAGCGAATGTAGAGTATGCACTTTCGATTATTTTTTTATCCCCAATATCATAAGCATCTAATAATCTTTCATAATCTTCTTTGGGAAACTTGCAGTCAATAGGTAGCCAAACTGGATTTCTAATGTCTCCATCAGAACCTGGCAGTTTTATAGCAAATTCTACTTGTCCTTTGCAAGAGGGGTGCGTTTTGACATTTTTATCATATTGATTAGGAGACAGTATGTGTTGCAGGATTTGCTCAGCTTGTATTTCTCCCATTGCCCCTCGTGTTGAAACATTGGCTAACACTTTTTTTAAGTCTGCAGTATCAGTTGCCAAGGCCTGCATTTCACCCAATCCACGTTGAACTGCCTCAAGTCTCTCACTCACAAGTTTAAATGATTCACCAATTCTTTTCTCAAGTGTTGATTGTAGTTTCTCATCAACAATCAGCCTCATCTCGTCTAGTTTTTTTTCATTTCCTTCTTTGAGATTTTTTATATTTTCAGAAACTCCTGATAAGTGAATTTGCTGAGCTTTCCCTAATGCTTCCAATGTGTCCATTAATGATCTAGTACGTTCTAAATCCATTTCTCTAATTTCTTTACGTAATTCCATACCTGCTCCAGAATCTTTTCTATTGATTATATGCCATATTGATAAGGCCAAAGATATGGATAGTAATCCTATAATAACCAATTCAGCCCCTGCCATAATTAATTATTGAAATCGAGAGTATTTTAACTAATTGTAAAAAAACTTATTTTTTGTATGAATCCCTAAACAGTTGTTCTTAGGTAGTTGAACTTATTGGGATAGTCATGCAAGACTTGGGGAAGGTAAACTGTGCGATTCTTGGTTCACGTGGTTTAGTTGCTCAAAGATATATTCAGAGACTAATAAATCATAATTGGTTTTTACCAGTTATGGTCATAGGCTCAAAATCTACTGTCGGAAAAAAAATTACTGATTTACCCTGGTTTCTGGATGAAAAAAAACCATCATTACCCAATATTACAGTGGAAAGTCTTGACAATCTAGATTTATTGATAAAAAATCTAAGAAAGAAAAATGTCCAAATAATCTTTTCTGCAATCCCAGATTCAGTGGCAGCTAAAGTTGATTACAAACTCGCAATGTCCGGGTTCAACGTAATTAGTCATGCATCTGTACATAGATTAAATACTAATATTCCTTTGATAGTCCCAGATGTTAATCCAAATCAACTTAGCTTGATAAATCATCAGAATTTTGCACCTGGTTCACTAATTTCATGCTCTAATTGCATGGTAATTCCTCTATCTTTGGCGTTAAAGCCTTTATTTTCCGAAATTAATTGTACCTCTGTTAAAATAACTACTCAACAGTCATTATCTGGCGGAGGAAGGAAACTATTGGCATCAGGTAGAAATGGAAGTAAAATAAACCCATTTATTCCAGGAGAGAGGGAAAGCATAATTAATGAATTAAACAGAATCTTGTGTCTTGATTTAGGCAATAAAGAATCAAAATTGAACATGGAAGTCAGTTGTTCCAGAATATCTCGTGATTATGGTCACTCAGCTGAAATAGAAATCACTTTTGATGAAGATGTTAGCGCACACAAAATAATTAATTTGTGGTCTGGGTATTCTACTAAGATTCAGAAATTAAAACTGCCTTCTGCCCCTACGCATTCATTTGTTTTCATAGATGGCAAATTAGATACCAATTCTCATAGATGGGTCGGTTCGAAATCTAGAAAACCAAGTACCGACTTATGTTCTGCTATGTCAGTTGCAATCGGTGAGATTGAAATCACTTCTAAAAAATTAAGATTTAGATTAGCCTCTGAAAATACCATTAAAGGAGCGGCAGGTTCTGGAGTTTTAATGGCCGAACTCCTTCTTGCCGATGGGATAATACATGACAGTAATACTTCATTAAATGAATTAGTTTTCTGATTTTTTAGATGAATTTCAAACGTTAATACTCTTCGGGCGTTAGTATGAAGATTCGTAAGTTGGCTATGAATCTTTCAAATTTAGAACAGCATCATTTGAAAAATGTTGATTTAGAACAATATAGTATAGATGGAGACTTGGCAGCAAAGTGGCTATCTGATTTAATTGCATTTGGTGAT
>PATZ01000040.1 GCA_002712575.1 Methanobacteriota archaeon | reverse complement strand
CTGTTGAAGAACAACACACAGAAGAAGAAACTATTGAAGAACAACACACAGAAGAAGAAACTGTTGAAGAACAACACACAGAAGAAGAAACTATTGAAGAACAACACACAGAAGAAGAAACTAACAATACTAAAGATTCTGTACAAGAGTGTCCTACTTGTGGTTCTGACAATCCTATCGGCTCTTCACAATGCATTTTGTGCGGCTTTTCCTTTGTATAGTAATGCCTTTTTTTTGACATTTAAACCGAAGTGTTCATTCTAGATTGTTACGGCCGTATATTCATGGTTACCGCAGAGCCAAGTGGGGATGCCCAAACTGAAGCTATGTCAGCTATGCTTTTTCCTATGCTTTTTTTGATTGGAATGATGGTTCTTTTGATGTTTTTTCCTGGCTTCAGAGATACATTATCGGATACTGCAGGAACTGTAATAGAGCCTATTCTACCTTTCCATAACCAATATTTCATCCCTACTGTATTCTTCTTAGGATCTTCAATAATGATTGTTAATACAATTATAAGATCATTTTTCTTAGATCCAATTAGACAAGCACATTATTCTCATAGGTCTAGGCAAATAGGCCAAAAAACTAGAGAAGCCAGAATGGCTAGAGATATGGCTACTACGGAAAAGATGCAGAAATTACAGATGCAAATGATGCCTGAACAAATGGCTATGCAAGCTGCAATGATGAAACCGATGATGTTTACCATGATTTTCATTATTGCTATTTTTAGTTGGATGGCAACATCGACTGAAAGTTTCAGAGTTGATTATGTAAGTACGCCATGGTCAGCAACATGGAATTTTGAAAATAAAGTATTTTGGATATTTCCTGCATGGATTGCGACATATATATCCATGAGTGCGCCATTGGGAAGGATAGTGGACAGGCATATAAAACTAGTAAGATATAAGTCTCATCCGTTAGTAACAGCCGGTGAATCAATACCCGAACCTCTATTGTATTTATTGGAAGAAAGTCGTACAAATAAAAATAATAACCCTCGTAATCAACGTAACCAGAGAAAACGTGCCGGACCTAGGAAAACCGGTGATTCCAATAATTCTAGAAAATCATCAGGAAATTTACATGTTGCGCCCCCAAAGGATGGTACTACTTGTAAGTCATGCAGTTCAGACATGGTCTACCGAACATCAAGTGGTAAGTTACGTTGTGAAATGTGTCGCTATGAATGGAGATGATATCTTTGCTCAAAGTAACAATTAGTGGCCCTCCTGGTAGTGGAACTTCGACTCTTGTTTCAAGATTATCTAAAGAAAGGAACTGGAAATATATCAACGGTGGCGAGATATTTAGATCTGCTGCATTTGAAAGAAAAATAAGTATAGAAGAATTTAGTGCTTTATGCAAGAATGATTTAGATGTCGATAGATCTTTAGATAATACTCTAAAACAAATTATGACTTCTCCAGAATCTCCAGAAATTGTTGAGAGTAGATTATGCGGATGGTGGGCTCAAGAATTGAAATTAGACTGTATTAAAATTTGGATTTCTGCATCTGATATTGAAAGGGCAAAAAGAATTCAAAATAGAGAAGGAGGGGAATTTAATTTTTGCCTAGAAAAATCTAGAAAACGTCAAAAGGACGATATGGATAGATATAAGACTCTTTATAACATTAATTTAGATGACTTATCTCCATATGACCTTATAGTAGAGGCAGATGACAAGAATGAAGATGATGTATTTCAAATTGTAAATAATTATTTAGGAGGATAGTATTATGTCAAATAAAGATTATTGGATTTTTGATGATTCCGCAGAAACTAATCGTAAGTATGGTTGCCCACCAAAAGATCGAAGCATCACAGAGTTACTTGATTCAGGCATCATCTTGGTGAATAAACCATCTGGCCCGACTAGTCACCAATTGACAGCTTGGGCAAGGGATTTACTGGGATTGAATAGACTTGGTCATGGGGGTACTTTAGATCCATTTGCAACAGGCTTACTTACCTTGTTATGTGGAAGAGCCACTAAAATAACTAATATTGTTCTAAATACAAATAAAAGTTATATTGCCGTTCTCAGATTTGCTAATGCCATCACAAGTAAAGAATTAGAAAATGTTCTAAACATAGTTAAAGGAGAAATATATAATGTCCCTCCAAAAGACTCTGCCGTTAAAGTACAAGTCCGTACAAGAATGATATTTTCTAATGAATTACTTGATTTTGACAATGGTGGCAAAATTGCAATAATTCATGTTTCTTGCAATGCAGGTACTTATATTCGAACTTTAGCAAAAGATATTGGACTACTTCTAGGGACAGAATGTGACTTAACCGAGCTTCACAGAGAGAATACAGGCAGCTTTAATGAAAGCATGGCATGCACGATGCATCAGCTAACTGATGCAGTATTTTTATGGAATAATCAGGGCGATGATCAAGGCCTCAGAAAACTAATATCTCCAATTGAATCAGTATTGAGAAATTTACCAAGAGCATATGTAAAAGATGGAGCGGCATCAGCCGTTTCTCACGGAGCTACCCTTGCTAGACCGGGATTAGTTAAAATAGAAAAGGGAATTAAAAAAGGCGATACTATCATAATCATGAGCCTAAAAGAAGAAGCAGTCGCAATAGCCAATTTAGAAGTAGATTCAGACAATTTAATCGATATCAAATCAGGACAAATTGCAACATCACAATCCGTATTAATGCCTCCGGGAACTTATCCTCAGACCTGGTCTACAAAGTAATATACGAATTTTAAACCAATTCATGTTCCTCGTAAACCCATTCTTCCGTTTCTAAACGAATTTTCAGTTTCATCATTTTTTTCACACACCACTAAGCTCATTGGCCACACAACCTGAGAGCGTAGTGAGTGTATTTCGTAATCGATCCTGATATAACTATTCCCTACTTTAGAACGATTATCGGCCATACGTATTGTTTTTTTAAATTAAAATAAATTATTTAATCTTCTCAAATTCTCTTTTAATCCTTTTTGGGCCAATTTGCAATACTGCAAATGCTAGAATTACCATCGTAAATGAAGAAATAATAATTAACAATTCTCTATCAATTTCATCACTTCCTCCGGAATCTATGCCTTCGACTTCAATGAAAATAATCATTTGATTATTTTCCTCATTGGTTTCTAATATTTCTGTTGTACTATCAACTTCTATCATAATCTCTATTCCTTCACTTTGATAATCAAATTGTGTATCGCAAGTTGAAATTCCTAATCCTCCTGGGGCAATCTTTTCAATAGTATCTTGTCCAACCAAAATACCATCGATATTACATTGAATATTTACATTATTGGCCTCTGTTCTCCCTAAATTTCTCACATATGAAATTATTTGTACTATGTCTCCTTCTTCTAATATATCGTATTTCACTCCATCTTTTGTAATTTCAATCTCATCCACAGATAAGTCCGGTTTTGCTGAAACAACAACCTCTATTGTTTCCCTTATTTCAAATTCCCCGTCACTAATGACAATCTCAACTGTATGAGTGCCACTCTGTACCGGCGTTAGTACTAAATTACGCGACGAATCAATAGTTGCCCAACTTCTACTTGTTGAGATGAATAATTCTTCAGTATCTACATCAATTATCGAAATATTTACGATTTCCGTATCTCCTAATTCTACATAAGCAGTTAAGGGTAGATTACTAAGTATCGGAGAATCGTGTACTGAATTTATCCTTATTTTGAAAGTATCATCCCAGGTATTACCTCTTTGATCAATAATACTAATATTTATGTTAGTTTCACCAAATTTGTTCTCTATTGGTTGTACCCTCAAATTACCATCTTCCGATGAAACTTCTACTAACTCTTCATCAATACTAATCGCAGTTAGAACAAGATCCTCTTGATCAGTAATGTCATCCTCACATCTGGTCGATATCGGTATAATTAGGCCACCTTGATCTTCATTTATTTCTAAATCATCCATTTGTATACATTCTGGGTTGTAATCCCATTCAATGTGGAAACCTCCTTTAATGCCGATTGTTCTAAGGTGTAGAACAGTTGTTTCACTTGTTCCATCCGATGCCCATTGAAATCTTGTAGCTATACCAACTTCAAAATCTCCCTCTTCTGGAAATGCAAACCCAATTGGAATAGAATATGAGAAATTACCTATTCCGATATCCATGGAAAATACTAATTCATTATCAACGGCAAATAAAACTTGTGAAGAGTTTGATAAACCATCAGTTTTACCTGTTACTTCTCCCTCTATTATTAGTACCGGATCATTAATATCTATTCTTATTTTTTCTATGCAACCATCATGAATAAAAATCTTCAAATCTATTTTCTCTCCCAATATAGGCAATAATTCTCCAGAATTAATAGATTGGAATGTTCCATCATTTTTTTTGTATTTCAATGTGAAATTACCATCTCCATAGGAGTGTATCCTTCCAAATTCCTGTGAAGGTGGTTTCTCTATTTCAGTGATATCCCAAATTCCATCTTCTAACTGATCTTCTTTTTCTAAACCACAACTAGAATAAATTAATTTCTCAACACTTCCTTCATATGGGCCAAAGTCAATGATGGGTAATTCATTACTTGATACTACTGTTTCTGCTTTTACATTCTCGAAGGAATACCATGGTTGATTATATTTTACTCTAATTCCTACTGCGTCTACTCGAACTTCAGAATCATCCGGGCCCACATTATCTGAAGCATAATCTACTGTGAATTGTGTATTTTCTATTTTCTGCCAGTCCCACTCTACCAAATCATCCAATGATATGACTAAAGGATTATTCATCCGATTGAGCCCACCAGGAGTATCGACATTTGTTAATACAGTAATTAATTTATCAGATCCATGATTTTGAAGTTTTATGTAAACTTCATCTTGATATAATTCTTCAGGAATGCTGATGTGTAAAACTACTGAAACATTCTCAATTCTGTTAGTATTGAAACTTGAAAAATCATACCCATTCATAGTTATATCAGGTCCTTTTGACCATGTATAAGATGAGTCCGGATTTCCAAGGGTATTATTGGAATTAGTAATACTAGATGTTGCCCATTCTGTATGGGTTACAAAATTATTAGGCCTTGAGTGAGTTATTGATAATTCATTATCTGCAACCATTCCGACACTGTATTCTGCAATGTTAGTTGAAAAACCAGATGTAGATGAAATTTCCCATTCTTCTGAATCTTGAAAATTTCCACTTTCTAGTAATTCTATCTCCTCTACAGAAACTACTTCATCAGCACTGTGAATAGGCAGAGGAAATAGTAAACCTAAGATTACAATAGCAGTAAACAAACATTGTTCTCTCCACTCCATGATACTTGCGTAAGCGTGCTATGCTTCAATACGTTGGTATAATAGTGTAAATATTTTGAACATACGATTGATAAACGTTACATATTGCGCTAAGCATACATACGGCTGTGATGGTGTAATGGTTAGCACGGTGGGTTGTGGTCCCGCCGGTCCGGGTTCAATTCCCGGTCACGGCCCCATAGTCAATTAAGCAAATCTTCATCTATTGAGTGCCCCATCTTATCTATTTTTGTAACTAAATAATCTTTATTTTCTTCAACCACTCCTACAACTAATGGGGTCGTTTCTTCAACTTCTATTCCAAATTTATTCAATTGTTTTATTTTCTCAGGATTATTCGTCATAATACAAATTTTTTCAATTCCAATCGAACTAAGTATTACTGATGCAATATTATAGTTCCTTGCATCTACTGGATGCCCTAACATTAAATTAGCATCATATGTATCTGCGCCCCTGTCTTGTAGGTTATATGCCTGGATTTTAGCATGTAGGCCAATACCTCTTCCTTCTTGACGTAAATAAACCAAACAACCCCAGCCCTTTTCTTGTATTTGTTTTAGTGCAGCATCTAATTGTGCTCCACAATCACATCTAAGGCTACTAAAAGCATCTCCTGTAAGGCATTCAGAATGTACTCGGACTAAAACGGGATCCGGGCCATCCATATCGCCAAGCGTAAGCGCTACGTGATCAAAGCCCGTATCTTCTTCATGAAATACTCTGATTCTAAACTCACCATGAATTGTTGGTAGTTTTGCATCTGCAGGTACTTTAGTTTCTGATACTATCTCCCGTTTCTTCATACACCCACCAAACACTATTCATTTATTGAATCATCTAGTACGCAATCTCAATTAAAAAATAGATTTTATTATTCTAAAATGATATTCTCCAGATTTTTCCGTAACACTTTCCAATTCAACTCCCATTCTTTCGCAGAGTGACGGTATATCATGCAATGTTTCTGGATCATCACATACTACTTCAAAGACAGATTCTGTATGCGTTGAATTGATTGCTTTCCTTAATTCATGGACAGGTATCGGACAATAAAAACCCAATAAATCAAGATAAATTATCTTTTTATCGATAATATCACCCTATTTTTCATTCTTTTTCATGTAATGAATTGCTGTTGCCTCGGCCAATGTTTCTTCTTTTGTAAATCCCTGTCTTTGCAAATCCTCTGGTTTAACCATTTTTGTGGCTTCCATCCATTTTTTATGAAAAACTCCTTTTTCCCAATCTTCCAAGAACATAGGTCTGATGTACGAAGACCTACATACAGATCTGGTATTTCCTAAGTCAGCCGCAACGGTATCTATAACTGCCAGCATTGTAGTCATTCTTTCTTTCTCGGTCTTTCCAGGTAATTTAGAATTCTGTGCTAACTTAACCAACCCCTCAGGCCTCTTTAGCCTAGCACCTTTCCATTCTATCATTGGTTCGAATTCATGTGGATTATCCAATTCATTCCACTCTTCGTATAATTTTGGTATTTCTAGTATTTCTTCCTCAGAGGCTTCTGTGATTAATGCCAGTCTTGCGCCTGCCTTCCAAGTAGCAGCCCATGTCCTGAAGTTCTTTGCAGTATATCCTTTCCCTGTAGCTTCTTGGATATATTTATTTACATGATCTGCCTTTATATCTACAATATTTCCCATATCATCGCTATAACTAAATAAATCCGTTTCATCATTATTTTCACCTAGAGACTTTGATTCCTGAATCATTTTCACGATATCGTCATCTCTGATTAATAGTTTCCATGCCTTTCCTGATTTTCCTGTAAAACTAAATATTGCATCCATCTTACCTTCAATGGCTTTTTTTCCTTTCAAAAGAGTAAAATGCCCTTTTGTAATTGTTGTAAGTCCATATGATTCATTTTCTGCTGCATATTGGTCTGATCCAACTCGGATGTGATATCTGTCCATTAAGTATATTACAAGTGCAACNGCTTTGTGAAAGGGAAAATTTCCTTTTTNNGTTNTCATTTCCAAATCGCCCCAATANCGNTCTCTTATTTCTTGGAGTGCAACACCGAATTCATCAACATCATCAAACTTCATATCNGCTCTTTTCTTTATCCAATCNGGGTGATATCTATACTGNAATCTTCCCTTATCATCTTTNCCAGTAGCTTGAATNTGTCCTTTTGGGTTACTATCAAACCATACNTCTGTCCANGCAGGAGGAACTGCAAGAGAATTTAGAAANACTATNCTTTCNTCATCTTTCAAAATCTTNCCATCTGGNTTAATATATTNCCANTCTATCTTTATTTTATCNTCTTCTTCAGATTTNATTTCTATTTTTTNCCTAGTTATTCCNGGGACTTTNCTNTTGGATATTTTCAAGCCAGCACTTTTAGCAGAGGTTGNAGTATCTATCTCCATAANCATCGGACGTGTAGGNGGACTAAATCAATTACGAANATTAATCAGAGAATTGAGCCAATAAACTCTCAAGATTCCTTATNTCNGCCTCNATAGTTTCTCTTTCGANACGTTTCAAATCNCCTTGTGCTAATTGNGCCTGAAGNTATTCCAAATCTTCTTTCATNCTCTCTCTTTCATCCTTAACTCTGGCNTCATCTCTTTCCATACTCANAGTAGCTACATGCTGTCTNCTNGCCTTTCTCCTACTACGCCTGCCAATGGCTGATTCATCATTGTCTAACTTTCCNGNAGCGTCATATCCNNATGGNGANNNCTTCTCAGAAAGTTCTACTGANACAGGATATGGNATACTTATACNTTCAATTCCAAANCNAANATCAATNTCTCTTAATAGCCAGTCTCTAGCCAAGAATTCATCACTGTAATCTTCTATCCAAGCATAAAGACGGTAAACTTTTGCAAAATCNCCTAATTCTCTTAGTAATACCATTGGTTGTGGATCAGATAATACATATTCNCANTTACTTGCAACATNCGACATTACTTGNTTTACATGNGCAGAATTTTCATCATAATCTACTCCTACATCAATNCTCAAGGAGACTCTTGTAGCCACTCCGTCTCCTCCNCCTCTTGCGAAATTNGTAATNGTAGAATCNATGAGTCTATTGTTTGGNATAATNACTAATTGCTCTGAAATTGTGATTATTTTNGTNGANAGTATTCCAACTGAAACTACATTCCCCATNACTCCATCTACTTCTATTCTATCTCCAACTTCAAAGGGCTGGTCAATAGCAAGCATGAATGAATTTACAATATTNCCTAGAGTTTGTTGAACTGCAAGACCAATTATTAGTGAGAAAACTGCCANGGATGCTAATATTCCAAGTAATTCAATTCCTATNGTGTTTAATGCNAAGTTTAATCCAATGAACCAAATNACTGCTCTAGAAATAAATACCATTATTGGATTNCCNCCAGTAACTGTNACTGATCTATTTACAGTGTATTTTTCAAAAATTGCTGGNACTACATACTTTATCCCAACGCTAATCAGAGAGGTTGTTAATAGAATATAAATTGCNGAAAAATAAGGTTCGATNCCNGAATAAAATGCACTATCTCCNCCACTNTCNATCCAATCGATTGATATTTCTGCACCTGCAGATAATACAAATATGTAGAGNCTATTNGTNACNGGNCCCAANGCTGCATTATCCCATTCATTCTCAGTTTTTTTCACAATTCTCCATGCNAGTCTGGAGAATCCAAATNTAACGCTTAATAATGCGANAAAAATAAGAATAANGCTAAATCCTAATTGATAAAGAAGACCCATCTCTTCAATATCTTTCAATCCATCAGTCATNGGAGATANTNNACTCTCTANTTCACCTGCCATGTTATTGCCTCTATTCTGTCNNTTTCAATTTCTATTAAATGCTTATCTCTTAACTTTCATCNTCGGTAATGAAATCATAAGCCTGTTTTGCCCATTCATCTCTTCTAATTCTTCCTGGGAAAAATTCTATAGCAACATTCACTTGTTCNTCAATTTCAAAATTCATATTCGCAATTTGTTTGAATGTGTATATNCCTAATGCATTTAATTTTTCTTCTATAAATGGCCCNACTCCTTTNATATCCTGAAGATTATCTCTCTCGATAATTATNGCACCAANTGGNGGNNTTTTNGTGATGCCACTTACTCCAATTAATGTATTNTNTTCTTTTCCTTCCCANTTTAATAATATATTTCCTCTTGGATCGTAAATATATGCATTNCCNCTATCNGGGAATGAAGANGCATCNGATAAAGTTATNCTAGTNGATTCAGTTGTAATTTCNGAAACAATATCTGAAGTTGCTGCAATACCAATTGTAGCNAAATCAATATTTTCAGCCTTTTCTGCTACTCTTGCNAGTANTTTACGNCTCTTCTCTTCTGCAGCAGCNGCCTTTGCAGCANCAGCTCTTTCTTGTTCATCCATTTCCGCNANTGCTNTCTCNGCTTCTTCCTTTGCAATTCTCTCTGCTTCNTCTTGAGCCNCNCTTANCCTTGCTANNGCNGCAGCAGCCNTTGCAGCAGCCTCTTCCTCNGCAGCAGCCTTTGCAACTGCCTCCTCTTCAGCAGCAACCATGCTCTCGACACTCTGTGACTCATCTATTTGATTAGGTATTTTCTCGTCAAGTTTCAAATCCTCGCCGAGTAGGATCTTAGCCTGTGTAACCCATTGATCTCTCTTTACACGGCCCGGGAAGAACTCTATAGCTACGTTGACCTCTTCTTCCAGTTTCGAGTCCATGTTAGCAATCTGACGATAGGTCGTAATTCCTAATGCATTCAGTTTCTCTTCGAGGAAAGGTCCAATTCCCTTGATCACTTGTAAGTCATCCTTAGCCGTGACAATCGAAGCAGCGGCAAATCTTCTAGCCACTCCTGATACGCCAGTCAGTATGTCTCCATTCTTTCCTGTCCATGCGATAACTGAACTACCGACTGAGTCGCTGATTCTTGCGTAACCACTTTCGGCAAAATCGGATGCATTAGCAACCTCGAGGGTGTCAGCACCTTCATTGACCTCGTTCTTCAATTCTGATGAGGTTGCCATACCCAGAGTTTCAAAATCGATTGTACTCGCACGCTCTTTGACACGCAGAAGTTCAGCCTTCTGTTCTTCTTCCTTCTTGGACGCTTTGGATGCGGGTGGTTCACTTTCAACCCTCTCTTTTTCTTCATTGGCAAGCAGTATAGCAGCAGCCTTTGCAGCAGCCTCTTCTTCTGCAGAATTTATCTCCTCATCATCAAAATCATCATCAAAATCATCATCAAATTCTTCATCAGCAGCCTTTGCAGCAGCAGAGGTTTCCATAGCAATTGCAGCCTCTCTTTCGGCTTCTTCTAGCGCTCTTTCAGCCTCAGCATTTGCTTCAGCAGCTATTCTTTCTGCCTCTGCTGCTATGGCAGCCGACTTGGCAGCAGCCCTTGAGGCTGCAACTTCTTCATCTGTCAAATCTTTGGGAATAACTACTTGAACTTCCCATCTGAAATACACTGATGCCTTTCCAACTCTGATGAATGCCACATATTTTGTATTTTCAGAGCTTAAGTTAAAATCATTAAATTGTAACCTAAATTCAATTTCTCCTCTAGAACTAGCTTTCATATTATTCATATTGAATCGGCCATTATCGTCATCAACAGATAGATTTATGAAATCTATTTCTAATCTCGGTGTGATATTTGTAATCTTAATTAATTCTTTACTCTCCACACTTCCTCCTGCTCTAACATTCTTTATTGTCTTTAGAATAAATGGGTCATCATATTCTCCCGAGCCTCCTTCAATCTTAGGTTTGGAGCTAGTATATGGTGGCTCAGGGCCTCTAATTTCTTCATCCTTGACGCCGAATGGATTAGCCAACCAAAGAAGTACGAGTAATAATAGTACTAATGGGAAGCAGCAGATCCACAATATTTTTGGAACACTTTCAATTCCCATTCCTTCAAGCCTGTCACAGATTCCATTTTCATCATCATCAATTGGTATATGAGTACTATTTTTGGGATCAGTCGAACAATCAATCTCTCTGGTGTCGTTCCAGCCATCATTATCATCATCATTATCTTCTATGAGGTCCATTAATGCACATTCAGCAGAATTAACTGCATATTGGCATGTTACTTCATCAGGCAAACCATCGCCATCTGTATCAAGCCATGCAGTAGAATCGTTCGCGAAATCATCTATCAAATCTGCTCTTCCATCTCCATCATCATCATCATCAATCATAGCACATTTGCCATCATTATCGATATCAAGTGGATATGATGTTGAATCAAATGGGGAAGTTCCACATTCTAGTTCTTCAACATCTGTCCACCCATCTTCATCACTATCAGTGTTATCAATGACTTCTGGCAAAATATCGAAATCAACAGTATATCTAAATTCATATTGTCCATTAGTTGCTTTAATTGTATGTGAATACTCTAAGATTAGGTGATTAAATTCTTTTAGTGGTATGCCTGAAATTATTCCTGTTAAATTATCTATTCCTAATCCTTCCGGGAGTTGTGGAGTTACACTGTAGTTTAGGATGTCTCCTCCCGTTGGAGCAATTATAGGTACAATTGGTTGTATTGCTTCTCCTACTGTTGCTACTATCTTATCATTTGGATAAAAGAACAATATTGGAGAATCATCAACATCATCTAAAAGGTCACATAAATTATCAGAATCCATATCTCCTGGAAAATCATAAAATTCTAGTGAGTCAGTACCGCATAACTCTTCAACTTCATCTGTCCAACCATCTCCATCATCATCTTCATCTAAGTAATCAGGAATTCCATCTAAATCCGTATCCAAATGTTGTGCAACTATTGAAACATTATAAGAGTCAATATAGATTGAATTACTAGCAGTTACTTCAAATATAGTCAAGTCAATATCGATATTTGGTGTACCTGATATAACTCCATTTGTAGTATTGAAAGTTATTCCTCCATACATTTCCGGTACTACGCTCCAACTGGTTACATTTCCTCCAAAAATCATTGGTTCGAGGTACAAATAATCTAAATCCACAGTTAAATTAGCATAATCGTCTAAGTAAATTAATTCAAAGTCTGAATCATCAATATCTGCAATTGAAGCCCTGAGTGTAATTACAACTGAATCACTATGTTGTGAGTTATTCGCCCAAATTGTGAATGTAGAAAGATTAAATTCANTTATTGGCGCTCCAGAAATGGTTCCAGTCCCCACAGAATTTAAGGATCTATATGCAATTCCCTTGTCGAAAAATAATCCTTCGGGTAATTCTGGATATATTTCCCATTCTCTCACATCTCCTCCATATATTGTTGCTACTAGTATGTCCATTGGTTCATCGACAAATAGATTCTGAGCAATGCTGGAATATGTGAGATATATTGGACTGTCATCTACATCATCAAGACCATCACACACACTATCTCCATCATTATCAGTTGGGTAATCAGTTTCATCTGTGGTATCGGTTAGACAAGTTATCTCATCAGCATCCAACCAACCATCATCATCGTCATCATCGTCAATTTCATCAGGAATTCCATCTCCGTCAGTATCTAGTAATATGGATAAGATTTCGATTATATGTTCTGATGAGTGCAGTGAGTTATTNGCCCAAATAGTGATATTTTGAGATTCAAATAATGATGTTGCCATGCCCGTTAATGCCCCCGTATTATTGCTGAAAAATAAACCATCAGGAAGTTCTGGGTAAATTTCCCAAGTAACCACATCTCCGCCAAATACCAATGGATGCAAAGCATCTGTAGTCTGATTGACTATGTATATTACTTGCTCAACTCCATATGATAGGTATAATTGACTATCGTTTATGCTATCTTGTCCATCACACAAACCATCTCCATCACTATCAGTTGGAACGTCTGTTTCATCCAAAGTATCTGTTAAACAGATTATTTCCTCAGTATCTAACCAACCATCACCATCATCATCTTCATCAGTCTCATCAGGAATTCCATCTCCATCAGTATCTAATAATGATGAAGTAATTGTGATATCAAATGAATCTGAATATACTGAATTATTTGCCCAAATAGTATATAAAGAGGCATTAAAGGTTGTAATTGCCATGCCAGAAATAACTCCATTACCAGGATTGAGTAATATGTTTGATGGCAATTCAGGGTAAACTTCCCAGCTAGTTATTGCTCCTCCAGAAGTTACTGGGACGAGTGGAGTAAAACTTTGATTAACTGTTATATTTAGATTATCTGTTAAGTAAGAAATTACAATTATTGAATCATCAGATTCATCTTGTGAATCACAAATACCATCATTATCTATATCTGAAGGTACATCAGTATGGTCTAAAGGATCGTTTCCACATGATGTCTCATCTGAATCAGACCATCCGTCATTATCATCATCAAAGTCCGTTATATCTGGTACTCCGTCTCCATCAGTATCTAATAATACTGAAATACTCAATTGTGCATTTGCGGATTCTCCAGCGGAATTATTTGCCCAAATCGTATATATTGTTCCATTCATCACACTCTCAGGAGTACCCCATATTGTTCCATTATTTTCACCAAATTCCAATCCATTTGGCAAATCTGGAGTAATATTCCATGAATCTGGAGCAGAACCAGAGGTCTGTCCAGCGAATGGTTGCATTTCACTTCCATTAACGAGCTCCAGGATTGAAGTGGGGAATGTAAGGCTAATGCCACTTCCCGTTACAATCAATGTAAAGTTAGTATATGCTGTTCCTCCACTATTAGTTGCTGAAACAGTATAATTTACTCCTGAAGTCGTTAATCGTGGAGTTCCGTATATCCTCCCTGATTCATTGTCAAATGACAGCCCTAAGGGAAGACTGGTAGGGGAAATTCCAAATGAANCTACAGCCCCTCCTCCTAAAGTAGGATGTACATTNACTACAGTATCTCTGCCAACTGTTACTGTTCCATTTTCATATTCTATAGTTGCTATTGGTTCATTAATCGTGAAATTGAAATTAATGTTTCTGGTTGCACCATCACTACTTACTTGTAAGATATATGTTGATGCTGTTAAATTAACCGTCGGTGTGCCCCATATAGTTCCATTATCATCGCCTAATTCTAATCCTTCTGGCAACTCAGGAACTATTTGCCATGAAATTATACTTCCATTAATCTCCGCTGGTATAATCGGAGATATTGGAGTCCCTCTTTCAAATACATATTCAGTCTCATTATANGTCACAGTAGGTTTTCCATTNCCGATTCCAAACGATATATTTAGTANATGATTTCCAAAGTATGTATCATTAACCCATATGGTGTAATTGACCATAGAGGAATTAGTCAATGGCGTCCCTGTTATTTCTCCATTTCCGGTATTAAAGGNCAATCCATCNGGTANTNCTGGATNAATNGTAAATGAATCTATATTNTCGCNTGTNCCTCTCTGAATAGCACCNAGTCCCTTGATTTTAAATCTCATTAATTCACCTGATACTGGCATTTTCCCATCTATAGTATGTTCTACAGTATCCATGAAGAACANATCTCTGTAGTNGTAAGATNNTGAATAAGATACATATTCAAGACCATAATATAGGNTACTTGCTGAGGTATATACAGTTGCTTTTACATTATCATTAGAATCAAAACAAACGTCTTGCCATCCAAATAGGAAAGAAGAGGTAGGGCTATTGNNNTATTGAGTAAAATTCTCTCTGAAGTCTGTATTAAAATTCGAATCNGTCCTAATAATTCCTTGGAAGGATTGATAATATGATTGGCTATTACCAATAAATAGCCATAACCTATCTTTCGANTCAACCTTCATATCGCTTCCTTTATGTCCATTACCTAATGNACCGTNAAGGTAGCATATTTCTCTACTACTTTGAACAGTGTAATCATCTGTATTTATTCTGAATAGGACTAGACTATCATCGCATGTGGTATTCAGCCAGTAAGAAACTCCATTTATTGTCATATTTGTAGCNTCATCTGTAACTAACAATGAAATTATCAAGTCATCATTAGATGTTTTTTCCATCATTAACCAAGTAAAACCACTATCAAACAAATTGCTTTCTTCGTGATTGGAAGATATAATGATGCCACCAGTCCAATTACCAGATGAATTTATGTTCCCTAATATGGCCTTATTGCCAGAATCTGCAATATAATGTTCGCCTAATTGGACATTTCCATATGCTTTCATTAATATGCTAACCGATCCATTATCATTAACTACCATATCTTCCAAGGTATATTGATTCGGATGTAGGGGCTCAAAACTTTGATACCATGAAAAGTTTCCATTTGCANCCATTCTTACAATGAATGGCCTATAATAATTGTAATATGTTCCATCTTCTGTATACGTCAAATCTCCAATTCGAATGGTTCTATAAGACATGCTCGANGTTGTAAAATATAAACTTCCTGCGAATGTTAATTCACCTGTAGAATTATTCACACTAATTTGACTTAAGCCNCCTCCAGTGGAAGAATAAGAATGCCCTAATAGGAAACTTGTATAGCCTCCAGATGGATTGTAGATNTCTTTCGCCCATCTTATTTCTCCATCATTATCAAAAGATATCGTATAAGCTGAGCCACCTCTANTGGGNAAGTCCCAATCATCACCAGGTAGATCTAGTNNTCCGNNTNTATGTCCAATGACATANAAGTTACCTGCATCATCTAAAGTCAATCCACCTTCGTAACAAGTNGAACTACAATCTAAGNNCTTTACCCATGCCCATGTTGAATTACTATATCTTTTAGCTACTATAAGGTCATNATAATTACTACAANNAAATGAATTATCTANAGCCCCATCTGTTGCCCATTCTGAGNTATATTGACAATTTCCATAATAATACAGGTTTCCTTCAGAATCATATGCANTNGACATCTCTTTTATTCCATTTGATNNACTTTGNNAACCATAATAATTACCATANCCTGCATAATGGGAGGGTTTTGAANTTACATATATGGTTAAAGANTAAGAATAAGATGAACTAGAGCTATTAGAATATATGGTGTAAGTAGTGCCTTCGAAATCCGNAATAATTGGNGTNCCAGATATTATTCCTGTTGTGTTATTTATCGTTAATCCGGTTGGGAGTGATGGAGCCCAAACTTCCACTAATTCTTGNCCTCTAAATGTAGGCGTTATACTNTCTTCTTCNCCTTCTGTGAAAACAATACGNTCATTACCGTAGTCAATAACTGCATATTGTAAATTATCACATATTCCATCTANATTGGAATCGNTGGGNNTATATGTGTATTCTGGAGCCAATAATGGACTTTTNTGATGCATTATCGCACTATTTNGCCCTCTATTAGTNGACATCAAGAATAAGTCATCAAAGTCATTAAATTCTAGAGTAAGTTTTCCGTCTCTGTAGNNATAATCCCAAGCTNCACCACTAGTATTCCANACTTCATTAGTTATCCAATTGGAATCTTCAAGCACAGAAATCATTAAAGCGTCAGAAGTATGATTAATCCATGCNATATGTGGAACTCCNGTTGAATTTGAAGCAATCACAACTCCTTCATTAATGCCAGTTGATTCTGCAATTATTTGATTACTCCATGAAGTGCCNTCAAATGTTGCTACCACCAAATCCGTATTATTGTACATCGCTGCATAAATCGTTCCGTCATTGGATATATGTAAATCAGCACGATAATTGCCGGCATCTGAGAAAGTTGTATAATCATACATTCCATCANTCTGATTCCTATTTAGNANTAGAGANGGCTCACTCCATTCNACNATTGATTCCANATTCATTGAGCCATTAAGATCGGCATATGAGTGATANAAACCAATCGGCAAATCAGAATNTCTCGCATTTACATCAAGCTGNANTACATGNAANCTATCATCAGGTCCAAATACTATNTGTCCACCTCTTGCGTAAAAAGGTGCATCAAATGCAAAATNNGTATCTTCTTGGTAGCTATGTACTCCACTACTCACAAGATAACTACCNNTTATTNTTGTACTAGAAGTGTCGCTATATTGTGAATCATAGGCTAATNCAATTTGCCCATCCTGGCTTATTGCCAACTCNCCTCCTGNNTCNCCNNCAAATGAATNAAGTGAACCCCACATATTGNNCCCTGAAGNATAATAGGATGTATTGGAATTTGATCCTCTGTAGANGTCGNCCTGATTTAANATATATGTTANGCCATTTTGCTCCTCAGTATCAAAATACCAATAATTATTANNTGNGTANANATCAGTNTNTCTAGTTACAATTGAACCATCATACCTNAGTAATTNGGNCGATAGATAATNATGCTTGATATGTNGCGAACAACTGGATTCCATATTCTGTAATTATGAAATCATATCCTCCGTAATAGGGGGAATCTTGNGNTNGNGAANCGAAAAANTCTGTATGTTCCCATGAATCGGAAGAACCTACATCATGACACATTCTTTGGTATGTATTATCCCAACCATTNCCATCTATATCGTTATCTAGTTTATCGCATATGCCATCGCCATCATAATCTGCAGGTGTAGATAATGAACTNNNCGGCATATATCCACATGCTTCTTCTTCACTGTCTGACCATGTAAATATTGTATCATCTTCTGCAGTTTTGACTGTAGGGTCATCATCATCAGTATCTACATTATCTCCAAGGCCATCNCCATCAGAATCTATCCAATCTCTTACGTCCAACGGCAAATCATCATTTACATCTATGTAACCATCATTATCNTCATCTCTATCCCATATNTCTATCCATCCATCTCCGTCAGTATCTANAGGTACAAGATTAATATCGGTAANNTCCAAGTTATTGCCCATTTCNCCAGTACTATCTCCNATTTGCAGATTATTTTCAATTCCNAGNNNNCCATNNCNATTGTATCCCCAGCACANGACTGAATCATCAAAAATAATCGNACATGTGTGACGANNTCCAGCAGAAATATATTTAATATACGNAGAAGGTAANTGTGGAGNTGTTAAATAATCTCCCATTTCANNANNATNATCTCCAATATTTAAGAGTGTTNCCNATNCCAAGTTGTCCATTTNNATTNNATCCCCANCATTTCAAATCTTCATTATCTAAAATAACACAAGCATGNNNGTCTCCCAAAGTTANAGAAATTGCAGTTCGTCCTACNCCCAAATTTACAATTTCTAATTTATCTCCCATTTCANCNGCNNNATCTCCCAGAGTGGTTGTATTGCCCATTCCAAGTTGCCCGTATGCGTTAGATCCCCAACATTTTACGCTTCCATTGTTGATGATCACACAATAGTGATTAGCTCCAGCCTCTATTTCTAAAGCTGTTATNTTAACTCCTAAATCCGATATTGCTAAATTATTGCCCATTTCNCCAGNANTNTCTCCAATATTATTTGNGTTTCCAATTCCAAGNTNTCCATTTGNATTANATCCCCAACATTTTACTAATCCACTATCTANTATGGCACATGTACTGTNCNNATTNGATTCAATTTTGATAGCAGTCCTACCATATCCTAAATCAACACTTGCTAAATTATCTCCCATTTCACCAGCANNATCNCCGATANNCACAGTACTTCCAATTCCAAGTTGNCCGTATNCNTTATANCCCCAACATTTAACCTCNCCTAGATTGGTAATTANACAGGTATGNNACATAGCCCGCTGTTATATCAACAGCAGTTACATTCACTCCTAAATCGANNGTTGTGTGNCTATCGCCCCACATATCATTAGCTTGATTACCAATATTTGNANTATTTCCNATTCCAAGTTGNCCGTNTNCNTTATANCCCCAACATTTCACACTATAATTATCTAGAATTGCACATGAATGCAATCCGCCAACAGCTATATCGATTGCAGTCCTGTTTGTACCTAGTGGTACAAAGGCTTGNTNATCTCCCATTTCATTTATGTTGTCTCCAATATTTGAATTATTTCCNATTCCAAGTTGTCCGTATCCNTTATATCCCCAACATTTTACATGTCCCTCATAAGATAANGCACAACTATGCNTNTNGCTGANGGATGAGACAATTTTCTTTACATCATTGGGGCCTGTNGCGTGGTATTGACTATCATCTACAAATCCTAAAGTTGTCACACCATCAGAACTATCTATTACCATNACAGAGGCACTTGGCTCTCCTACATTGTCTGTACTNGNCCCTTCGCCTAAATTACCATATGTTCCCATGCCCCAACACANCACAGGTCTTGCATCTGTAGTTTCATTTTTGTAAAGNGAGCAANTAAAACCCGAACCCGAGGAATCTGACTCTTNTATTGAGACTGCGACTTCTATAGGAGTAAATCCAGGCACTACACTAACACTNACTGGANTTAGTGATCCAGGTCCAAAATTATTATCACCAAGTTGTCCTGTAGTCCCAATTCCCCAACATTTTGTTGCATTGTCGATTATTGCACATCCATGGGTATCTCCAATGTCAATTNCNCTTACTGGNCTGGATCCTCCATCTAATGAAGTTCCAGAGTGGTGATATACTGAATTACCCGTTAANAGGGGAGTGTAATATCCTACTGTAGCNAAATTTAAGTTACTGTCTGCACCATATACTAGGTATTTTTTACCATCAAGAATATCAATTTCNACATTCGNGTAATCAGTAAGNCCCGNTCCTCCTGAATANTGTGGCATTATTGTCCAATCTANNCCNTTCCATGATGCCAATTCTAACTTCNCATTATTGGAATTTCTATATGCAATGTGAGCTCTATCTAGATCATCTATGGCAANTGCAGTATGACTACTATCACTACCTACTGAGGATGTTACAGTAATAGTCCATGAAATNCCATCGAATTTTGCATATTTTATTTGATTATTTGTTGCATCAAAGTAAGAGATATGCGGATTACCATCGCTATCAAGATCAATATCGGAGTATAGTCCGACTTTAGTTGCGGTTTCATCAATTACTGTAGTTTCCCAAATCCCAGTAGAGATATTAATATTTGAATATTGTAATTTACCATTACTTTCACTTCCATTGTAATATGATAGATGTAATTGATTCAAATTNCCATTGCCTGTATTGATGTCATATCTTACAACAGATCCTAATTGATAGTGATGAGNNCCTACTGATGATATGTTGTATATTGAATCTACNCCTGAATNGAGAATTGAATATTCGACTTTTANTGATGNAAAATTNTAGTAAATAAAATGCTTATTNCCATCATTATCNANTACAAGAGAAGGCATGTATCCAACATTGTTCCCCCATTCTATTGTCGACTTATTCCATGACGCTTGATTGTCACAAGAATTTTCACAATACGTGTACTCCAAATCATCTTGCTTGTTATCAAAGTGAGCAATATGGGGATTATCATTTGAATCTACAATTATGTCTACCCTCCTTCCGATGCTATTGGTAGAAGCATCTACATCAGTAGTAATGTCCCAATTTCCTTCTATTTCACATGAAAGAGAACAATATGCGTAATGCAGATCTGCACCACTTCTNTCATAANATGCTACATGTAATGAATCATTGGAATCAATAGTTAAAGCAGCACTCCTCTCAAGTCCCGCTGCGTTAGTTGCCACTCTTTCNGTNGTNAAACTTGTCCCAGTAATGTTGGCNACACGCAAATCATCTGCGTAGTCATCAAAATAAATGATGAAAACTGAATCTGTACTATTTATTGCTATTGAAACATCTCTACCTGTATTNCTGTAACTTGTCCAAGACGACTCAGTTCTATCCTGAGTCTTTACATCCAATAATTCCCATCCAGTTCCGTTATAGTAGGCATACCTTACAAAATACTCCCAAGCTCCATTTCCATTNCCATCTNNTACCTTNTATGCGATATGGGGATTATTCTCNGAATCAATATCAATAGAAGTCTCACCAATATCTCCAGAATTATAATAAGTGTCCCAGTTATTATCNANTTGGCTTATTTCCCAACCAGAACCATTATATTTAGCATATTTCAACTCATCATTCGTCTCATCTTTATATGAAATATGAGGCATTTCATTATTATCCAATGTTAAAGATGGATATTTTCCAACTGATCCNTCAGAATCTATTATGGTAGTTTNCCATANANTNCCTTCCTTTTTNGCATAAACTAGATTTGAGTTAGTATATTCCCAATATGCTGCATGCAAAACTCCTGAACTATCTATTTCCATCGAGGAATACCATCCTCTATCTGCAAAAACNGTTCTTTTTATGTCTCCTGATTCATGAATAANGAGNTGTTTTAATTCCGANTCATCAGCATCAATATATATTGCATTCAACTCTTGATTTTGATCATAGTACAATGATGTACCTGGTTCAGAACCCGAAACATCACCCGTTCCTNTCAAATTTACTGTTTCATTCCAAACTGTTTCTGTATAAACTGTTGTATACCTGACTAATCTATGATTATTATTGTTATCTNNATATGCAATATGGACTGTTCCCTCNGNATCAACAAAAGAATCGGGCCANTNNCTATGCTTCCCTGAATTGTCTTCAACGTCATATTTATACCATCTTCCTCCATTNTTATAGATTACTACTACATTATCTGTTCCTGTGAAGTCTACAGTAGNNANTCTAGGNTTATTTAGNCTNTCAATTCCAAGTCTAATNGGNGNACTAGTTGATATTTGAATGCTGAACGTATTGATTTCTTCTATATTCCAATTAGATCCATCATTAGTNGCATATTTTATAGAATTACTGTTTTCTCCGTAGTATGCTATNTGGGTTAAATCATNAGAATCNATNTGTAGGCTAGNATATANTCCTGNATTTCCACCAGGTTCATCGACCTTTTCAAATATCCAACTTGAACCATCCCATATTGCTAATTCTAAATTTGTACCTGTTGTATTATGGTATGCAATTCTAGGGTAATCATTACTATCTAAGCCAATTGAAGCATGCCGCCCTCTATCGTTACTATCATCTTCAGTTACAGTCGTATCAGCCCATGTCGCGCCGTCATAGTAAGTATATCCTAAAGTATCATTTTTATCATCATAATATGCTATATGGGGGTAATCATTTGAATCTAGTTCCAAGGAAGTCTCTAATTTACCATTCCAAGTATTCAATGCCCCTGAAAGTGTAATATCTCGAATTTGTGTTTTATTCCAAGAAGTTCCATTGTATGTGGCATACATCAAATACAAAATATCGTTAGATGGATTAGCATCCCAAATAAAATAACTTAGATGCAAATTCCCTACTGAATCAATTTCCAAATCTTTAATTCCCCAACCGGCCCAATAGCCGCCAGCTCCTGACTCAATAATAATCGGTGTAGACCATTGTGTTCCGTTAAAGAAGGTATATTTCATATCCTTATCATCATACTTATGATAAACTACATGCTTATTGCCATTCGAGCTAACTGCAGTAGTTGCAAAATAATTACTAGTTGCAGTAACTGGAGTTGATTCGGAACTATTAGTTAGTCTATTATAGTAAACCAGTGAGTCATCAGTATAATCATATGCAATAATGTTAGTTTGATTTCTTGGGTTTACATTTATTGATACTCCATTGCCTATATCGTTGCTGCCTGAGTAAACATATTCTGTATTCCATACACTTCCATCATAAATAGCATAACCTAAATCTTGACTTGAGTCGTCGTAGTATGCAAGACTCCAAAGATTACCTATTCTAATTAATGCGGGATAATCTGGATTACCATCTGAAGTTATCACATCTGAAATCGGGCTATTATATTCCGTCTGTGATGATTTACCCCAACAAATAGATTCTAAATTATCCATTATTACACAAGAAGTATCGCTACCAGCATTGATACTATCTACATTATAATTGTCCCATACAGAAGAAACTAAACTTCTTGCTGAAGAAAGATCAACCAACTGAGGTCCAATACTAAAAACGCCATTATATCTCGGATTTCCTAGCACATTGAAGTGTCTTCCACCATTGTAACCCCAGCAGTATGTTTCATCATTATCGTAATTCGTTTCTGCAGTGTAGCAAGAGTGACGATTTCCTAGTGCTATTTCCGATATTGAATTAGTATTAGTTAGATGAACCAAAGAAGGAGCATTTTGATCATCGGTAGTTCCAAATGCATAATTTCTTGTGGATAAATCATCTATTCTAATTTGACATCTATAACAATATATTTCAAATCCTAAAGAACCACTTGCATCAGAAAAATCTTCAGGTACTGTCATAGTTATTGTTGTCTTACCTTCATCAAATGTTAACCAACTATTATCATTCCACCTAGTTGAAGAATTATCATTAACTGTTCCTATTAAAACATCACCAGCCCAAACTTTAACCCATTCGGATGTTTGACCGTTGTTTCCAAAATCACGAGCATCAAATTCGAATTGTATTTTCGATCCAGGGACTAAGTTCAGAGTACCTTCTGGTAATTGATATAGACTATTTGACCAGCCATTGCGATAGTTCCATCGTAATATTTTATTTTCATCTTGAGTTTCTATATTCCAATAACCTTGATAATCTTTACCAGTTATCCATCCCAATTGAGTGACATCATCAAAGTTTTCGTTGATATCGCTCTGAACATTCAAATCACTTATTCTTCCAAGTCTATAATTGTCGCCTTCGCCCCAACAGTATAGTTCTACTTTTAATGTCTTGAGACAATTATGAGATGTCCCAACTGCTAGATCCCTAACTAATTGGCCTTCAGGCAAAATTACATATTCTGGAGATTCATAGGAGGAGAACGTGCCTCTACCTAATTCTCCTGCAGTGTTCCTTCCCCAGCAAACGACGGTAAAATCTAATCCAACTGAACACGCATGTGCAGCGCCTGCATCTATTGAAGTTGCTTTGAATCCATCTGGAAAATCAACCATTACAGCAGAATTTATTGCATTCATGCCTACAGTTGTATTGCCAAGCTGGCCTTCTGAATTATCTCCCCAACACGCTACCGAATTGTTGGATAATAGTGCACATCCAAATTTCTCGCCTAATGACAATGCATCAGATTCTCCAATGCTTAAATCTCCAGTTACAGCACCATCATTGGCTTCACAAATGCCATCGTTATCAGTATCGGAAGGATAACTCGTACTATCTTTAAAATCGGTACCACATTCCTGTTCTTGTAATCTAGTCCATCCATCTCCATCAATGTCGAGATTAAGTCCTGAACTGGTCATACCCTTTTGCCTTAACAAATAAAATGGATTCGGATCACCCGGATAATGTGCAAATCCCCACATTTGTCCCATATCGGTAATTTCTACTGCCATCCACCCAGAATCTCCAATATTCTTTACTTCATTGTAATGCCACTGATTATTCTTTTTATGAAGAGTAAATTCTCCGTCCGGTGTACCTGCTAGTATCACGACTGTTGTATCTGGACCTGTTGCAATATCTACAACTCCAGTACTATACTCTGATGCTATTTCTTCAGTTGACCATGATGAG
>PATZ01000039.1 GCA_002712575.1 Methanobacteriota archaeon | reverse complement strand
CTGAAAGTCACGTTTCTTGTCATACTTGGCCAGAAAAAGGTTGTATGAGCGCTGATTTTTACACATGTGGGGAAAAAAATCCAAAAATAGCTGGTAATTATCTAGAAAAACTATCTACAATTCGTTTAGATTTAACTCAACGTTATGAATTATTGAAACAAATTAGACGACGTTATCGGGCTTTCATTATTGATGAAGCACAAGACAACTCTCCTTTACAATGGAGACTACTTTCTAGATTATGGGGCGAGAGAACTATTCAAGATGAAGATCCTGAAGTACCAAATACACCATGGCAACCAACTATTTGCTATGTTGGGGACGTAAAGCAAAGTATCTACGCATTTCGCCAAGCAGAAGTTACTGGATTTCTAGAGTATTCGAGAATCTTAAGAGATATTAATGAACATGAATTTTCTAGTATAAAGGAATTAACTCGTAAACCACCCTTACGTAAATCAGACGCAAGTCGAGATCCAAGAAACTCATATAATTTGAATATAGTAAAGGGTGTTGAAGTAAGTGAAGAAGGCGGCCGAAATTTAATACCATGGATACCATTTGATTTATCTGACCCTCATCTCCCTATACCGACTTCGCAAGAGGTAGAATATAGAAAACAAGGGCTAATTAGTTTACAAATCAACTACAGGACTGATGGTGCTTTACTAAATGTAATGAATGAGTGGTGGCAAGACATCTTCAACGATAAACACAGACATTTTCCTAATGGTAATTTCTACGCAAGTCCGCAGCGTCTATTTCCAAGTAAGGATAAAATAGATGCTCAAGGGTCATTAGAATGGATTTGTCCTTTAGGGATAGAGGGAGACGAAAATCCACCTACTGATTTACGAATACCTCTTGATCCATTTGGATCTGGAAAATCGGATTCTATTGAAAGACAAAGTTTGATGATAGCCCTAAGAATAAAGAATTTAATCGAAGGTAAACCAATAAAAGTTATTTCATCTGAAGGAAATTGGATAGAATTACCGGCGGAAAATCCTGTAGAACCTAGTGAAATAATGATACTATTGCCAAGTAGGAGTAGAATTAGAGATATTATAATCCGTCATTTACACAACTTAGGAATTCCTGCACAGGCCGATCGTGAGGGAGGATTACTTAATCGACCAGCGGCTCATACAATAGATGGGTTACTGCAATTCATTGCACGACCATTTTCTAGACATCACGCTTCTTGGGTTGCAAGATCTTCTTTGATAGGATTTGATGATGCTAAACTACAAGAATATCTTTTTTACTCTAAAAAAGAAGACAATTTACTAATCAGATTAAGAGATTTTACAATCAACGAGAGACAAAAAGAATTGGTACAAAGATGGATAGATCTCTCTTCGGAAGGACGTATAGTTGATCTTTTAGAAGAAACAGTAGATAGGTCAGATATTTTAATGGCGTTTCCAGATATAGTATCTCGACAAGACATAGAACAAATAATAGATATTATAAGGAGTTTATCTAAAGAAGTTGGTGGAGATTCAATTGTTTTAGCAGATAAAATACGCGATTTAAGAGAAAGTGGTGGTAATTCTCTGGAAGCAGTGACAATCCCTCCGAGCGATGCAGTCAGAGTAATGACTATACATGGGTCAAAAGGACTACAAGCCAAAGTAGTTATTCTTGCAGATTTATTTTCTGGTCGACAAACCAATATGACGATAGATGATAGAAACAGACTGATTGTAACACCGGAGCTTTTCGCCGGTAATCCAAAGCCCTGGTCTAATGAAAAATCTCCATTATCCGCTTTATGGAAACATGTCAGAAAGATTTACCAAGCACGTAAAAGTGCTGAATCACGTAGACTTCTTTATGTTGGAGCAACAAGGGCACAACACAAACTCATCATAGTAGGGTCAACAAAAGGCACAAAATGGGTGGATGGAAAAGGAATTAAATTCCCTTGGACATATTCAGAATCATTACCCCAATTAGGTGAAATGTGGATAGAATCATTACGCCAAGGATCGGTCAATAGGAATGAACAGGATTCACCGTGGCTTGATCAATCTGATGATTTAACAGCTGAAATAAATATAAAAACACGAGGATATCGTGAATTTGACCCATCTTCATTATTTTCTGAGGGATTTTTAGGCAATATCAAGTCATTAAAAGGATTAACAGTATTGCATCATCCTGATTGTTTTATTTCTGCAAATCAATGTTCTCCTGTATCAACACCTTTTACTAGAATAGAAAATTTAGATACATTTGCCAGAAAATCTTTATCCCAACAAAAAACCTCTCTTATTTCTCCAAGAACAGATTTTTCTGCAGGATTGAAGATTGCACCAAGTAGAATTTCAATCATAGAAAAATGCCCAAGAAGGCATTGGTATGAGACAATTGGCGGCCTATCTCCTAAACCTATCATTCCATCAATAGCTGTAAATTCAACAAATGGACTCCCGAGGGGAATTGACGCTGCTCTTTTTGGTACAATAGTTCATAGGATAATCGAGATAGGTATAGGTAATCCCGGTCCAAAAGGAGATTACCCATCAACTCCATTACCTGAATCATGGATAAAGAGAGAAATTGATTTAATTGATAGTCCTGAAATACATAATACAGTCTTTGATGAGTTATTACCCTTAGAAGCAGATCGAGAAAGCACCACCCATATAGTCAATTTAATGATTAATAGGATAAAATCTGGACCTCTTGGTAAACTATCTAGGGGTGAAATTTTTGATGGACATAGAGTTGAGGGATTAAGAACTGAAATGCCATTTAACATTACCAAAAAAATAAACTTAAACGGCTTAATTCGTAGTCGATGGACTCCTGAAGGCTATGAGTCATTATCTAAAATTGAATTCGCTAATATTGAAATGAGCGGTCTTATTGATCTTGTACTTTGCACTATTATTGATGGAGAATCAACAATTCGTCCCATAGACCTCAAAACAGAAGAAGCAAGTAAATTGATAGATCAAAATACAGATGGGTTGATTGAAGCATTAGGAGAAACTTCAACTGAACCAAAATGCCAAGCAGAAATAGAAATTTTATTGGAACATAGAATGCAACAAGCTCTTTATTATACAGCACTTCAAAATATTGAAAATGAAAGATCAAAGTATGGTTTCCCTTCAAGAAAAGTTCTTTCTCCAGCAATTTTAATTGGTGTCACAGGAAGGTTAGTAGTCTATCCAGAAGATATGTTGCAAAATGCATTAGATGATTTAGAAGATAATTTATCATTAGCAGCTAGAATATCTCTAGGCTCTAATGTATCACTTTCTAATTTCCCTCCTTTAGAATCAAGTAAATCTGAGATATGTCATAAATGTCCTTTTAATCAAGGAGAATTACCTATCTGTGGCCCATTAAATTAACTAATTAAACGAAGAATACATTTGCAAGGTAGTAGACAGGACATCATGCCTCTTGACCTCGATGCATTGATGAAACGTAGTGATGAATTATGGGAAGAATCAATCTTACCCAGTTTGAAAAAATTTATTGAAATTGAAGCTCTCTCTCCTGCATTTGAGCCAAATTGGGCAGATAAAGGAGAATTAGATGCAACAATTAATTTATTTTGCTCCTGGCTAGAAAAACAAAAACTTTCCGGAATGTCATACGAAGTACATAAAATAGCAAATTCTACTCCTGTTCTTTTGGTTGAGGTAGAAGGAACAGGGTCAGGCGAAGTAATATTTTATTCTCATTTAGACAAGCAACCTTCTAAACCAGAACTATGGTCTGAAGGATTACATCCTTTGAAAGGAGTTAGAAGAGATCCATGGCTATTCGGTCGGGGAGCGTTGGATGATGGTTATGGCGGCTATCTTTGCGTTACAGCATTAAGAATGCTACAAGAATTCGGAATTCCTCATCCAACCTGCAAATTCTTGATTGAAACATGTGAAGAATCTGGCTCTTTCGATTTACCTCCTTACCTTGAAAAATTAACTGATCAACTTGGAAATCCTGACTTAGTTGTGGTATTAGATAGTGGAGGACCTGATTATGACCATATTTGGACAACTGAAGCCCTAAGAGGATTAGTATCAGGGACGCTTTCTGTAAAAGTATCTCATGAAGGAGTACATTCAGGAATGTCTGGTGGAACTATACCTTCTTCATTTAGAATACAAAGAATTCTTTTAGATAGAGTCGAAGATTCCCTTACCGGTGAAATCATAATTCCTGAAATGCATACCACAATAACTGATACAATTCGAGAACAAGCAAAAACTCTTGCTGAAGTTATTGGAAATTCAATATGGGAGACTTTACCTGTAATAGATACACTGATTTCACAATCAGAATCTGTTGAAGAAAGCTTACTTGATGTTAATTGGAGACCTGCATTGACTGTAATAGGTGCAGATGGCATACCTTCGGTACAAAATGCAGGTAATGTACTACGTACCAATACTGACTTGAAATTAAGTTTTAGAATCCCTCCTGGTATAAAGGCAAATTCTGTTGAGAAAATAATCAAAGAAAGATTAGAAGATAATCCTCCATTTGGCTCACAAGTTAACTTCTCCCTAGATCCTTCAGCAGATGGTTTTCATGCACCTCCTTTGGAAGGAGCACTACTTCAATCATTACATGATGCTTCAATGCATATAACTGGATTACCTCCATTGGCCACATGGGTTGGTGGAACAATTCCTTTTATGGCTATGATGCAAGACAAATATCCAGATGCTAAATTCCTTTGTACTGGTACTGGTGGACCCGGTAATAATGCTCATGGACCAGATGAAAAACTCCACATTCCATCCTCAAAAAGACTAACCGCTGTTCTTTCTGCAACAATAGCTGCAATATCAAGTTAAAATTATATTTTTTGACGCAAGAAGGATATTAATTCCGCCGATGTTAAATCAGATGTGGCTGTGGAACATATCGAGACAGACATGAACGAAGGCGAAAATGGAATCGGTTTTCCTGAACCAAACGCTCCATCTTCAGTAAATTTAGAAGAGGATTTGAGAATAGCAAATGATAGATTAGAAAAATTATATATTGCATATAATGAATCATCAAAGCTAAATGAAGAATTACAAGCTATTATTGAAGTTTTAGAAAAAGAGGCTGTAAATAGTGAAATTGAAAAAGAAGGAATTCAAGCACTTCTAGATGAGAAAGATGAGCGTTTGAGAGCAATGGAATTAGAGCGTGCCAAGGCAAATAAAACTATAGAACATCTTGAACCAAAACTAGAGAAAACAGAAGAAATGTATTCCAGAGAAAAAGCAAGGCTAGGTCGTGTTTTCGAAGTAGCCGAAGAACTAGATGAAGCTTTACAAACAGCAACTACTGAAATGTCTGCAAGAGATGATTGGTATGTTCAGCATATGCAATTATTTGAAAACCTCAATGAAGCTATTCAAACTAGATATGAGATGATAGACAGTGCAGTACAAGCTATGGCTGAGTTCCGGCAAAAGCAAGATACATTCAAAGATCGTATGAATGAAGCTCTTGATGCCGTTAAAGAACAAGCTTCGGAAGAAAAATCAGAAGATTCTGACGAAACAGAATAAACACCTATTCCGGTTTTGAACCATCTGCTAAACGGATACATTTTGCTGGTAATCCGCCCCAAATTTCTCCTGCAGGCACATTAGTCCATTTAGGTACAACTGCTCTTGATGCTATAACAGCACCTTCTCCAATCGTACACCCTGGTTGAATAATTGATTCAGTACCGATAAGTGCATCATTTCCAATAACTACTGGAGCCATAACTAATTCTCCTTTTTCAGTAAGATGAGCATTAATTACCGCCTTTCCCCCTATTACTACTCTTTCTCCAATTGTAACTGATCCACAATCATTAACGTTTGGGGTATTTATTTGTGCACCTCTACCAATTTTTGCCCCAGAAAGCCTGTAGTAAGTATTTCCAATAAAAGAAGGAACTAGATTAGGTAAGAAAAATAAAGCAGCCTTATGAAAAATCATTGACCATGCCCATTGAATTGTAACAAACGATTGTAATGGATATCTCCCCGGTGCCAGTCTCGGCCTCAAAAGACCTGCCATAAAACCGCTAAATATCACTAAACTAATACCCCAAGCCATAATAAATAATCCAAGAGAAACTCCAATCCCCATCAATTCCAAGAAGTAATTTTCAGTATTTGAAGTAGAAATTTGATATCCATAATTAAATAATGCTAAAGCAGGAATAGCTGTAAATCCAATTATAGTGGCGAAGATTGGTATTACTAGTGCTGTTAAAAAATTTTGAATGATAATGAATGCCTTCATTGGTACACCTCTAATAGTCCGTGAGAGTGTTCAGAGAAGATGTTTCGGGATAAAATAACAGACTTTCATAGTATATTTTCGTTAATGTATAATTTAGTAACCTACGGCAGTATCAAGACCAAATGGCCCACGCATCAATTATGGCTATGGCATCTGGCTTACTTGGAGATGGTAAAAAAGCCATTAAAATACATCATCTAGTCAAAGCTCCAGAAAATACTCCATATTCAATTTCAAGAAGAGAATCATGGGATGCAGATAAGCCAGCTATAGTTTACAAAACTCCAGAAAATTTACCCGATGGAACGCCCTGTACTGCTGCTACAGTTATTCTTAGAACTAAGGGTTGTGTTTGGTGGTGGAAATCTGGATGTACATTTTGTGGATATTTTAATGATGTAAGGGATGATGTTACCTCAGCAAATCTTTTTGCTCAATGGGAAGAGGCTAAGCGGCAAACCAATGATTTTGACGGATGTAAGATGATTAAAGTATATACATCAGGGACTTTTTTTGAGGATCAAGAAATTCCTGTCGATTTCCAAGAATCAGTTTTAGTTGAAACCTTTGAAAGAAAAATACACTTAGTAGTCGAAGCTCAAGCACAATTATGTTATCCAAAAAAAATTGCATGGCTAGCCAAAAAACACCCAGGTTGTACAATTGCTTTAGGCCTTGAAGCATATGACGATACTGTGTTAAGATTTCATGTAAATAAAGGATTTTCCACTAAACAATGGCATAAAGCAGTTGATTTGCTTAGAGAAAACAGCCTTAGAGTTAAAACATATTTAATTTTTAAACCACCATTTATGTCAGAAGGTGATGCATTAAATCATACAATAGAATGGGTTAAGCAAGTAGCTCCTCTTTCTGATGAGGTTTCAATTAACCCTATGAATATTCAAAGAAGTACAATCGTAGATCGTTTATTTAGAAATAGAGAATTTAGGCCACCTTGGTTATGGTCTTTGGTAGATATGATTGAAAAAACTCATTCAGAAATTTCACAACTGGATTGTCGCACTATTGTACATCCAACTGCCGGAGGTAGAATAAGGGGAGCCCACAATTGTGGTTCTTGTGATGAAGATGTTGTTGCAGCAATAGAAAGATATTCCGTATCTAGTAACTTAGAAGAATTTTCAGGTATTGATTGTTCGTGTAAAAAGGTCTGGGATGTCGAAATTTTCAATGATAATAATCTTCCAATTTCTCTTGGTTCTGGATTAGATCGTAGATCTTCCAGAACTGATACCGTTCGTGCCCCATGAGCCAAAGCAACCACATCTTTCTCCTAATGCTTAAGGGGCAATCTTCAGTGGTTAAGCATGTCCTACGCGGTGGGATGTATGTGGTGTCGCAATGTCTAATGACGGTTCAGGTAAAATAGGTCAGTTTCTGCAAGGTGAGAAGGAACCATCTTCTTCATGGGTAATTTTAGTAATTGGTTTTGTAGCAGCACTAATTTTCTTAGTAATATATAATATATTATATCCTGGACAAGATTTACCTGTTCTTTCTTCTCTTCTGCCCATGTTCGAGGGTGTATTTGATTCAGGAATTTGGTTCTTCATACTGGGTGCTATGATTGGCGCATTTGCTATTCTAGGCACTATTCTTACAGAGGCAACCATTGAGTGAGGTTTTAAAATGGATACAATATTATCAACTTTAGTGATTTTTTGGGGATTCATTATTATTTCTTATATTCTAATTCAAAGAGGTCTTGGTGTACTAGGAGAAGTTGTACGTGGCTTGACTATGTTCATGCTCGAGAAGGCGTTAGGGCCCGGTTCAGATCTTGTAGAAGGAAGAAAAGGTTCTGGGTCAAAGATTTGGATTATTCAAGGAACGATTTGGTTATTCGTCTCTGCAACTCTTACTTTCATAGGACTTTGGCTTGGACATGATCCAATTGCTCTGCATAGTTTGGAAGCTTGGGGATACAATGCTCTTTCATCAGAACTTTTCTATGCAGGTAAATTTGCTGCATTATTTGGAGCAGTCGGAATGTTCATTATTGGCTCAGGATTACATATACTTCCTTCATTATTGGAAGTCGATTTAGCAAGTGAGAAGAACGCTGTCTTAACTTCTTTTTTATGGACAATATCAGTAATAATTCTCATCATTGGCTCTCAAAGTAGCGAAATTTTTGGTTTAGATATTATTTTAATTGGAACAGCAGTAAATTTGCTTGTTGCCACCGCTATTACAGCCAATCAATTACTCACTAAAGCAAATTCAGATGTCTCATTGGCAACACCAGGTTGGTTGATTATCTTTGGATTAATTGGTACACCAATTGCTATCATATCTATATTTGTTAGTGGTGCTTATGATGAAGGAATTGGTCAATGGTTGGCATACCATCTATTTGGTGCTACATTCTGGTTTTCATCAATAGCTGGAATATCACTTTATTCAGCTAGTTATGGATCTGGAAATGCATTATGGTCAAGAACCGTTGCAGGTGTAGTTATATTTGGAACATTATTTACAATTAACCCACTCGGAGACGTTCACCCAGTAATGGCTGTAGATATGCTTGGATTATCAACAGCGGAATTAGTTATTACAAATCAAGATAATGTAATTGGATCTTTTTTGATGGCATTAGCCATAATTCCAATAATAGCGTTATCATCAAACATATTAATCACACTTCGTGGTACTGATACCTTTGTAGAAAACCCAGATTCAGCAGGTATTCCAGAAATAAATTTTGGTGCTTGGATGCTACTTCCGTTAGGTATTGGATCTTTATTTTTACAAACCGACTATCTAAGTGGAGTAAATGAACTTACTGGGATTTCTAATATAATTCAATTAATGACTATCTGGACTGTTTTTATCCCACTAACTTTGGGTGCAGCATTACAAGTATTGCCTCCAGCTAGTGGAAGATATCCGCTTTCACAAAATAGAGCTAGAATGGCATTTTGGATGTTATCTGGAGGAGCTATACTAGGATTAGTTCTTACACTAATATCAGACATCACTGATCTTGCATTGGCGGAAGCCCTTGTTGAAGATCCTAGTACACTTTCTCAAACTATGAGGAAAGCTGGTTCAGTAATTTTCTATGGTACTGTTTTGGGAGCAATATTCCATGCTACCAATATTGTAAGTGGATTATATAGAGGAGATAAGGTAAATTCTCAAGTGAGTATATCTGAGACAACATTTGCTCCTACTTCATATCCGTTGACTTCAACTACCTCTATTCGTAAGATTTTAGCGAGTGGAGCAGTATTAGATACTGAAGTAGTACCCACATTCGAAAGTAATGAATCTGGAAAACCCACTCCACTTCACACTGAAGAAGAATGATTTCTATTTTATGGTCATATTATGCGCATTGGATTAGTTGGAAAGCCGAATGTTGGTAAATCTACATCCTTCTCTGCCTTAACCGAAAAACCAGTAGAAATAGCAAATTATCCTTTTACTACTATCGATCCAAATGTCGGAATAGCTTGGTTACCCTTACTTGATAATTGTCCATGTTCTCAGTTGAGATTAAAAAAGGAAAAAGAAGGAAAACTGGATATTGGAAATAATGATGAAAGAAAAGGAAGTATTTGTTCTCCTAATTCTGGTTCATGCGTCGGCTTCACTAGATTAGTCCCAGTTACACTGATTGATGTTGCAGGACTGGTGCCCGGTGCACATGAAGGAAGAGGGAGAGGAAATCAATTCCTTTCAGATTTAGCGAGATGTGATGCATTAATACAAATTGTAGATGCTTCAGGTTCAACGGATATTGAGGGTAATCCGATCGGTACAGGAGGATCAACGCCTTTGGAAGAATATCATTTTTTACTCAAAGAATTAGATGCTTGGATAACTGGAATAATTAGTTCAGGTTGGCAACGCGGTGCAAGGAGAGTTCAATCTGAAGGAGAAAAGGCAATTTCTCTCTACCTTTTAGATCAATTATCCGGTGTAGGGGCTAAAGAAGTACATGTTTCATTAGGTTTGACGGCTGTCCATGAAAAATTTCCAGATGCCGGAGTTCCTTGGGAATGGGGAACAGAGGAATTGACGACTATTGCTTCAGCAATTAGATCCGAACTTTTTCCTATTTCTGTTGCAGCAAACAAAGCAGATTCAGTGTCTCAAGAATCTTGGTTAGAATTACAAGAAGTAGTAAAAACAAATGGAGGCATTGTTGTTCCAACTAGTGCAGAGGCTGAATTGGCCTTAAGACGAGCTTCTCGTTCAGGTTTGATAAGCCATATTCCTGGCGATTCAAATTTTGAAATAACTAAAACTGGGGAAGAAAAATTATCTGAACCACAAAGAAAAGGACTATTATCAATTAGTAAGACTCTAAATTCTTGGGAAGGAAGAGGATTAGTTGGATTATTATCAGAGGTAGTTTTTGGNNTTCTTAATCGTAAAGTTGCATACCCTGTTCAAGATGAATCNCACTGGGTTGATGGAGAAGGTAANATNCTCCCAGATGTAATATTAGTTCCTGAGGGAACTACCGCAAAAGGNCTAGCATATGCAGTTCATTCNGATCTTGGAGANGGATTCATTCGAGCAGTTGATGCTCGCTCTTCAAGAGTAATAGGAGCCGATTATGAAATAAAAAATGGAGATATAATCAGAATACATGCAAAAAATTAATTTCTCTATTTTACAAATTTACCAGATTCTGACCTATTGAGTGAAGTTAATGCTCCTCCTCCTAAAATTACTAATCCACAAAATGCTTCNACACCAAGTTGACCGATAGTAAGTAAAAATCCATCCTCATCTCCAGTTAATAAAACTAATATCACGATAATAATAACTGATACTATTCCTAATATCTGTAACACGNCTCGTTTTTTCTCTAAATCTTCTTCCTCACCCCACCATGTCGTATGGCTAGTGAAATCACCCAATAACTTAGATTCTAAAATTTCAAATGCATCTTCCATTTTCATTTTTTTACTCTCAATCTTTTTACTATCATCCCAATGTTCCAATTCACCTTTATTAACTGCATATTGTACGAATTCATCTTCATATTTTCCTAAATCTACCACCCAATAACTCTTTGCAGACTTGAGTAGAATAAATAACTCATCTATACTTTTGGAACTTATTCTATTCTTATTTCCATCAATATCATATCTAATATCTGAATCATTTGAATTTACAATCGGCCTTTTCTTAATAATTATTACTTCCAATGGAGGATAAAAATTTTTGTGTCTATGGCAATATCCAACACTTCTAAATTCTAGTGCATTACAATTTACTGCAGCACANCTCCTCTTTCCCACACTATTCGAGATATTGATTCAACTTTCAAATTATTGCCGGATATTATTTAATCTATGATACTTCTAATATTTCCATGAGCAGAGATTTGGAGGATGCTGAAATCTTGTCGGTCGTCAATGAAGAAGATTTAGTAATTGGACAAATGAGACGTGATGAGATACATTCTCAAAATTTATTTCATCGTTCAATTCATGTGTTGATTTTTAATTTAAATGGAGAAATATTTCTTCAACAAAGAGGTTTACTAAAGCAAGAGAGTCCTGGTCTTTGGTCTTCTTCAGTTTCTGGACACGTCGATGCAGATGAGTCCTATGATGCTGCATGTATCCGGGAAATTGAAGAAGAAGTTGGAATAAAAATAAATTATGCACCAAAAAAATTATTCAAATTAAAACCATCAAGATTAACTGCAAATGAATTTAGTTGGGTTTATCATTTAGAAACTGATCAATTATTAAGTCCTAATTTATCAGAAATAGAAACCGGAGAATGGTTTTCAAAAGAAAATCTAGATCATTTTATTCTCCATAATCAAGATAAAGTTGCAGATTTATTTATACATATTTGGAGAAAATACTGTGATATACAATCTTTTTAATTCATATCTCTATTACCGGATTTATTGTCACAATGTATGATACTACTGTCCATGTGATATCATAATCTTCATCAGAGTCTACAATATCTCCAACTATTGGTGCGGGAGGTGAACTAATGTCAGCAGTTATTGTTGCAGACCAAGTTCCTCTACCAAAGCCATTGTCTGTCCATTGATTGCGTATTTCTTGTTCAGTAGTTTCACTCTGTGTAATATTGTCTCCTGTGTAATTTGCTGTTANATCCCATCTGATGTTTACTCCGGAATTNCCNCCNCCATTACATGANCCTTGCTCATTCTGTTCTTCAAAATCTCCNTCAACTCCANTTAGATCNGTAACCACNTCCATTCCATCATTAAATCCTGGNCCCGGATCATCATTATCCATGCANGTNACTGTTAACTCTACATAACCGATATTAATTTCACTTACAATATCGAAGAATGTATCATATGCTTCTTCATCTGCTAAATTAATTGTTTCAGACAACGTCTCTGTCGTCTCTTCAAATGAAATCATCCATTCTCCTTTTATCCCATTTGTTCCTCCAGTCATCTCACTATCGATTAATGACGGCATTACAGCAAAGTAAGATGGGAAGGCAATCATGAAAATGACACTCCACATCAGCATAGTTCTCTTACGAGAAGTATTTACCAGATCTTCAAAGTCCATTGTATTACACCGACCCGTTAGGTCATTCGCATTTCAATTCCTCTATTTACAGTGTAAAAATTATCAAAAAACAGACTCCTTAGTCCATTTTGTAATGTCTACTCCCTCTTTCTTCAATTGAGATTTAGATTTGTAAAACTCCGGTTGAAAATATCCAATCATAGATCTTTCTCCAAAACTCCATTTCCAAGGGCACCGATTAAATTTTGAAACCCATTGATTGAGTATATTAATCCATATTTTTCCCTCAATTTCAATCGGTACTTCAAAAGAAACCTTTGTTATTTTCCCAGCTGAACCAGGAGTATGAGACCATACTCTCATAGCAAGACCTTTTGCTTCACCCTCTTCAACAACTATTCCTAATACTTTTGCCATTTTACTTATTGGCATTACTATTGCCCATCTGCTAACTATTTTTGATTCTTCAATCCTACGCATTTCCCAATTATTATTTTCACCGATTTCTCTAATCGCTCTTATTGTATCAGTAGGCGTTACACTGACAGGTATTTCGACTAACCGGCTCGACATCATACAGAATCCCTCTAGGCTCTCGCCCATAGCGTCTTCGCGTATTGTTAATTATCGCTTTTACTTATCCGAAGAGAGAACCGAGGCCTTCGAAACCACCGGTTTCTTCCTCAGGTTCTTCTTCTGCAGCTGCGGCAGGAGCTTCAGCAGCATCTCCGCCACCAGAGGCAGCAGGTGCAGCAGCAGAAGCAGCAGGTGCAGCTATAGCAGTCGCCATAGCTTCACCGATATCAACAGATCCAAGAGATGCAACTAGGGCTTTTACACGACCTTTGTCAGCATCCACGCCAGCAGCAGTTAATACTCCGCTAACACTTTTTTCGTCAATTTCCTTTTCAGCAGAGTGCAGTAACATTGCAGCATATACATATTCCATTTTTTTCACCTTTTATTTAACCGAAGAGGTCACCAAGTCCACCGAACCCAGTTTCCTCCTCTTCCTCCTCTTCCTCTTCAGTAGCAGGAGTTCCTGCATCTGATTCAGTCGTTTCAGAGGCCACGACAACAGCACTTGAAACAGCACCTAGTGCTGCTGTTAATCCTTCATCAAGTGCTGAGGAATCTAATTGGCTCGCAAGAGCCATCATACGCGCATTAGCACGCATTACAAATAATTCTGCAGTCTTATCATTTACAATACCAGCCTCAACTGCTACTGCCAATGATTCACTGCTAGCTTTAGCTAGTAATACTGGAGTGGTTGCTGTAGAGAACCAATGTGCATTACAAGCCAAATTAAATGCACGTGAGGTTGCAACAGCAATATCGTCTTTCAGACCGTCTACGTCTAGATCTAAATCATCTGCAGGTAATAGTAATCCTTCTTCAATAGCTCCAATCAAAATTAAACCAATTTCGATAGGATTTATTCCAAGTTTTGCCAACATCATACCCAAATCAGCAGACATAGGCTCTCCAGCTGATACAACTTTTGTTTCCTTTTGTATTGCTATTTTGCCTTTGTCAATTTTTGCTGGAATTCCTACAGCATTAAATTCTCCCACCAAAGGACCTGGTGCAAATTCTGTCGGCCCGGCTGGAACAATAATATCCGTAGGTGCTAATTCACCTTCTTTTGCAGCACGACCTTGACGCGTCTTCTTTAACTCATCAAATAATTGATATGCATTTAGAGAATCACTATGAACTATACAAGGTTGAGCAGCACCTTCAAACAAGACTTCCAACTCTTCTGTAGAACGACCAGCTTCTTTCCAAGCAAGTCTCATCAATGTCTTTTTTGCCATTGTCATATTAACTATGCCTTTTAGTGAACTTCTCATATCTAACATATTCTTA
>PATZ01000038.1 GCA_002712575.1 Methanobacteriota archaeon | reverse complement strand
GCCTTTGCTTCAGCAGCCTGCTTCTCTGCCTTTGCCTTTGCTTCAGCAGCCTGCTTCTCTGCCTTTGCCTTTGCTTCAGCAGCCTTCTTCATCTCTTTCGCCTTTGCTATTGCTGCCTGTTTGTCGGCTTTTGCCTTGGCAGCAGCAGTTTTTTTTGCCTCTTTCGCTTTGGCTATTGCATCCTTTTCGGATAATTTATCATTTACAGATACCTTTTCCTGTTTGGTTATTTTCCCAGTTTCTTCTTTTTTGGCATTGACGTATTTTCTACTCATTGCCTCTAATAATTTATCATATTTTCCTTCATATTTTTCCAGAAGTTTAGGAATATTCTTTTTCCTTTTTTCGTATTCCTCTCCTTTGAAATTATTTTTATAAATTAAGTCAATCTCTTTTTCAGCTTCTTTCCTATTCATGTCTTTGCCTCCTAAGAAATTTCCCTTCGCAAATGAATGATTCTATCACTGCCCGCCTCTGTGTTAGGCTGTCTTCCACAGACCAATTATATTTACAATACGGAAGATATCTCGTTTATAGCATAAATGAACTGTGAAAAGAAAGTAATTATGCTACCTCTGGAGATAAATTAATATTACTCCATTTCTTATTTTTTAATACTCCAATAACATATGATACTTTCTCTACATGAATTTCTACTGTCGTACTATTTTCATCTTGAAATACACTTCCAACAGCTAACTCAGGTATTTTTGTGATATCAATAATCCAATCACAAATTATTTTCTTTGATACTTGTTTTTTACCGACTCGAAGTTTTACTTTGACCATTCCAAAAGAATCTGATACCTCTCCCCAATCTTCTCTTTTCTTAACTGGATCTCTGTCAAAACCATCATTCAGTTCAGGTACTTCCACTAAAGGAATATCCATATTCCATGTGGATGATATCCTATCTAATGCCGAAATATCTTCTTTTGTTACAAAACTCCATGCTTCTCCCTTTTTACCCATTCTTCCTGTACGTCCAATTCTATGGACATAGGACTCTGTATCATCTGGTAAATCATAATTTACTACATGGGTAATTCCATCTACATCTAGTCCTCTAGCAGCCACATCGGTTGCNACAACAATTCTAACTCTNCCATCTCGAAANGACTCNAGTATTTTNTCNCTTTTANNCTGTGCAATGTCTCCATGNAAACCTATNGATTTGATNCGTGCTCTATCTAATCTTTCTACCAAAATATCTACCATACGTTTAGTATTTGCAAATATTAACATTTGATCTCCTTCGCCTAGATTGGAAATTATTCTTCCTAAGGCCCATAATTTATTCATTCTTCCAATTTGAATGCCATATTGATCTATTTCGGGAACCTCTACTTCTAAATCATCACTCATTATATGAATCGCATCAACCATAAATTCATTGGCTGCATCTAATATTTCTTGAGGAAAAGTAGCACTAAATAGCATGGTTTGTTCTCTATTAGCCATTTTTTCAAAAATCCATAATACGTCAGGGAAAAATCCCATATCTAACATCCTATCTGCTTCGTCAAGACAGAATATCTTGACCATTTGCAGATTAAGGTATTTTCTTTTAGTCATATCAATTACTCTGCCTGGAGTTCCGATGACGATATCTACCCCCTCAGTAAGTCGCTTTGCTTGTTTTTCCAGATCAACTCCTCCATATACTGTCTGTATCATTAAACCTTTATTTCCTTGTAAAGAATCAATCTCTTCTGCTACTTGTACGGCTAATTCTCTAGTTGGGCACAATACAACTGCTTGTACTGATCCCAATGGAGAACATTTTTCCAAAAGTGGTATACCAAAGGCGGCAGTTTTCCCGGATCCCGTCTTAGCTTGTCCAACTATGTCCTTACCTTTACGCCCAATAGGAATGGCCTCTAATTGTATTTCTGTGGGATTCCTCCATCCCTTGCTTTCAATGGCCGAAATTATTTCAGCATCTAAATCCCATGTAGAGAAAATATCGACAGAATTCATTTAATCGCCTCAGAAGGTTTCTGCATCTTTAATTTCCTTCTGAAGTTCGCCCATCCAATATTTTTTACAATTTTCCCTAGTCAGGAACTGATCATCACTGGAAAAACTATGATTATAGTGTCCTTTATCTGCAGTTGAAGTTTGTTCTTGATTTCTTTTATGGAACTTTTGTAATACATGATTCTTCATATATTGTCTAAATTTCAGTCTTTTTGACCTATTTTCGCTATCCCAAAGTTTGTCGAATTGAGATCCCTTCTCATCAAAATCATCATTCATCTCGAACCCTCTCCCTTTCGCCGACCCAACTCTTGTTTATCATACTCACCCTTGACTAATTTATCTTTTTTAATAGGTTTTTGTTCTTTTTCCAAATCTTCTTCGACATATTCCAATGGTGCTAAGAATCGATTTTTCTCAACTTCTGTTCCTTCCATAGTTATATCTATGGATAATGATGTTAGTTTCTTGCGCAACTCAGGATTTGTTTCATGACGTAATAATTCTTCAGCAATTTCTCTTAATCTATCNCCNCTCAAGATTATGGATAACTGACTTACACATGCTTTTCGCATTTCAACATCTCTCGATCTAGCGCCATCAATTATCATTCTCGTGACTCTTGGATTTTGTACATCTAATTTCTTCAGAGTTCTGATAACATTTTTTCTTATTATTTTATCTTCTTCCCCAATTACGGCCTCTATCAGTATTATAGCTATTCTTGGTTCAGAACTTGCAAGTGCACCAAACGTCTGAGATGCATTTCTACGAACCTGTACATCTTCATCTTGAAGTGACCAACTAATCAAATCCCAACCACTGGCNCCACCAGAAGATGCAATTGTTTTGAGAATTTTTGATCCTCTACGACGCAAGTCTTCATCTTCTTCTCTAATCAATTCATCAAGATGTAGGCAACCGGCTTCTGGCCATCTCTTTGCTGTCAACCTCAAAGCTTCAAATGCATCATTTCTGCATTCTTTTGATGAATTACGTAATTCTCTTCTCAGNATGCTTTCACAACCAGATGGAAAAATTGGGGCTAGAAGTTTTAGACATTCTCTAGAGGCATCTCTAACTGATTCATTTTCATCAATTAATCTATCTGAAAGAAATTGGAAAATAGAAACACTTTTTCTCAGAGAAAAAGATGGCATNGCTTTCAATGCGGCTATTCGAACATCTGGATAATCATCATCAAGAGCATTTAGCAACTCTTCATGCGCCCTGTCGACATCTGCATCCAGAACTCTATTAAGGGCTTTTATTCCATCAATTCTTCCTGCAAAACCACCTTTTCCACCACTTAGTTCTAATTCAATTTTCTTCACACGGCCACTGGCAAGAGGTAATATTTCGATAACAGGTATTCTTTGCCAAGGGCCTGAACTAGGTAAGAGCATTCTGATATCTTCATCCTTGTAAGAAAGAACACCTTTACTAATCGCCTTACCCGTACGTGGATCTCTAGCAATATAGTCACCAGGCATACATATATCGAGTCGCGCACAACAACTTCACTATTCAACCAAACTAATTTTTGTTCATGTTTTATGGTAAGTTTATTACTTTGTTTTCAAAGGAACATATGTGTCAGATAGTTATGCGGAAATCTCAAAATTGTTATTTTCCAGTTTTCCTCCTCAATTTCCTAAAATATCTAAAAGAGACATAATAAGANTATGGTCTTTAGAATTGCAGTGGTTCAATCCCAATGATGCCAATTTGGTGCTTTCTCATTTGTTGGATATGAATTGGATAATAGAATCTGACGATTTTTTATATCCTAATTCCAATGTTAATCTATCTCCTCCTATTCTGGGCTGGCAACCGATCTTACGAGATATCTTGAATTCCCCTGTTTATGATTTGAAATCTTCTCTTATTCAAGATAAATCAGATATTATCNCTATAAAACAAAACAAACAAGATTCACACAATTCCGTTAACGAATCGAAAAGTATTGAAGATAAGACAAATATTTTAATTAATTATGTTTCAAAAAAATCTGGTTTGACTAATAGAGAAGTAGTTAGGAGATCACAAAGAAAAAGAAAAGCATTGGGGCCGGCGACTTTGTGGCTATGTGTTTCGCTTTTAGCACGGGAACAAGGTCTAGATATGGAAAAAATTAATGAAATACTAGAAAAATAAATCTTTAAAATAATCTATATTTTTCTCTTACAAAACATAATTTCAGTTCGATTTTCAGTCTATATTTTACTAAAAACTATTCAATTTTTTTCCTCATGTATTTCAATCAACGCTAAAAAGGGGGCATCGCTCGGCGGGCACACAGAGGATTGTCGATGGTAGGAAAAACCCGAGTCTGTACTTCATCTGGAGTGCCACTAGTTAGTAATCGGGATACGACCTTCAAGTGTCCAGAATGTGGATATGTCATAGGCCGTAGCGAACAATGCAGAGTACAAGGAATCAAGTATATTTGTCCAGATTGTGCTTTTACAGGCCCTTAAAAAAAGTAGGTTATAGTATGGGACAAGTTGTTGTTAAATACAAGGTTACTATGGATCAGCCAGAAAATGAAATGCCGGATTACGAAGGAATAGCTGGTTTAATAGATAATTTACCCGAAGTTCAAATGGTGGAGATTAAACCACTTGCCTTTGGAATGATGTTCATTGAAGTTCAAGCAGTCTTAGGAGAAGGAGAAGGGATAGTTGATGGTTTTGAAGATAAAATTCGATCACTCAATCCTTTAGTAAGTCAGATAGAGACTTTAGAGATGGGACGACTTTGATTAGTTGCAAAACTATTTTCACTAGTAATGGTCCAATGGTGATTTCATAAATTCTCTCATCAATACTGTAGCATATGTCCCAGGAGGAAGGGAAAATTTCAGTTTTAGGCACGCCCCGTCAGGATTCCATCTATCTCCTTCTCTATTTCCTTCTATCCAACGACTGGAAGTTAGATCGCCAACTTCTGAGGCCTCACTGACGCTAAAATCTCTGAAAAATACTGAAAGTGGCCTCCTAGTTCCAGAAGATGTCAATCTTGGTATTTTTTCAATCCTCCAATCCACTTTGTCAAGCTTACTTTCCTTCAATGCTTTGCTTTCTATCATTCCTGGATTTTCTTTAGCCATTGGGGAATCTAATCCCGGTAAAGGCCCGGTAACTACCAATCTGCTAGATTCACAGTTTCTTTTACATCTTTCAAGATTAGTTTCTGAAACATATGCCATTTTTCCTGCATCAATTCTTCCATTAGGATTTACAGGTGCTACAATGTCTCCCAGAGTTGGGTGAATTATTGGCAAATTTTCCTTCATTCTTCCTCTCAATGAATAATTAAATGTCAAGGATTGAACTGAATGTACAGTGAGTAATTGTAAAGAATTTGGTAGAGCCATGAAAGCAGCCACATAATCTTCAGGCTTCTCTTGTAACTTTTCTAATATATTTCTTTCATAACCAAGATGTTCAGGAATTATTTCTAGGCATGCCTTTATGTCTCCCGTTTCTCTCCACATTCTTCTAAATTGTACAACATCTTGATTGGCATTTTTCCCCTCCATTCCTAAGTAAAGGTCAATTGCCTTTTTGTAATCTCCATTAACAACAGCTCTACCTACTTCTGGAGTTACAGGTCTAGTTGAACCAAATCTTTGTGGCCCTATCCAGTTGGGAAATGCATCCGCACCAAGTTTTGCCGTCATATCTTCTCTAATTTTTTTAACTCTCTTCATTGCTTCTTTGCCATCTAGTGGGAGTCCTTCAGAGTCACAACATCCGCGAACAGTAATTGTAAATCTATTTCCATCGTGATCACTCATGCCAATTTTTTGATGTGTTCTCCCCAAAATCTCTATTGTACTGTCTGGAATTTTTATTTTTTCAACTTTGTACAGAGGAGAATCTATTACTACTATCTGTGTTGTAACTGCTCTTTTATCTTTCATACCTGATGAGAAAATCCTGTTCCTACTTATTCCACACGCTTTGGATAGCCTTTTCAAAAATCTATTCGTTTCCCAATTGACCATGGTTATCCTAGCCACTGTAAACCGACCTTTGGGATCTAGAGCAGGTATTTTTGATATTTCCTCTACTCTGAAATCCTCAACTCTAGCTTTTAATATTCCTCCAATGCCATCATTATCGGATGTCCATTCAGATAAGCCTAGACGCCCTTCTAGAGAGCTATCTTTCAAGACTTCACCGCCTCAAAGTTTTATGTTGGAAATTTCTTTACTCAATTCTTTACAAAGATCTTTAAATACTTTCTCAGCCTTTTTTCCCTTTTCCGTTCTTATGAATATCTCCGGATCATCTAAATCAGGATGATTTTGAAAGTAATTTGCATATTCAACATCTTTACTACCATTAAGTCTTGACCTGAACATTTGTAATGTTGTGTGACTTTCTCCAGTTATTCTAACTCTCAATTCTCGACCTTCATTTTTCAATACTTTGATTGGCATAAGACGACCTTTCGACCTGCCTCTCCTTTTTGAGTCCTTTCATGTCATTATTGCCAATCTTCGATTCATATTGACCCTAAGTTATACATCAGCATCCTCAGCGGGAAGCATGGAAGGTGCTGACCAACCGTCGGAAAAGTTTTCTGAACTTTTTGAAAAAATGGCTCTTCCAATAGTCGTAATAAGTGTTTTAGCCACAATTTTACTAGCTAGTTTCCTTTCTCCTTTGCCAAATTTTTCTACTGATTTATCTTCATTTGCTCCAAATACTGAATATGATGAGGCTAAATCTACTATTTACAATGAAATTACACAATCTGGAGAACTTATTTACATCAATATTGAAACAAGTCAGGATGATTCAAGTGTTCTTGAAATTGGCGCATTACAACAGCTCAATACAGATTTTTTAATAATACAGAATTATTCTGAATCTAATGGAAATTTTATCAAATCTCAACTTAATGCTGCTGATATCCTAGAAAGAGCAATTGAACAAAGTAATTATTCCGGTTCTTTATATGATTTTGATGATTGGCAGGATTTACTCAATTCTGTATTTGTCAATAATGAGAACTGCGAATCTTCATTTTCAAATGATGAAGAAAATGTAGCATATGCATCTTTTGCATCCTCGGTAATGTTGCATCAAGATTTTGATTTTGAATCTTTATGCGATTGGCTACTCGATGGAAATGGTAATCCATTACCTCATGCATCGAGTACTCTATGGATTATAGAAATGAATGGTAATTTAGATGAAAATGAAAATCTCAAATATGCTGATGCAATTAGAGATATGTTGAGTCATGATAGTGATGATTCTTCTAATGAACCGCTTGAGTATGGCGTAATTTCTGATTCATTAATAAGCAATGATATCAATGAGTCCACACTTGATAATTTGATATATTTATTCATTTTAGCAATTTTGATAGTCGTTCTTCTTCTTGCCGTTACCTTTAGGTCATTTATGATGGTAGCAGCACCTCTTCTTGGCCTTTCAGCATCTTTGGTATGGACTTATGGAATTATCTCTATGTTGGGATTTGGATTTACAATCCTAGAAGTAGCCGTAGCCCCGGTTGTATTGGGACTTGGCATTGATTACTCTATACATTTACAAACCGGTTATGACAAAGCACGATCTAAAACTAATAGTGCAGCAACAGCTTGGATACAATCTTTTATGAAAATAAGAATGGCATTATCACTTGCTGTAGTAACTACTGTATTTGCATTCTTGGCAAATTCTTTCTCTCCTTTGCCACCTCTACAGGCCTTTGGATTTACATTAGCATTAGGTGTTGTTTCAGCCTTTATTGCGAGTACTGTAACAGTTGGAGCGGTACATGTCGTAGTGGAAAAAATAACTGGAGAAACTCATTCACGTGGCATAAAACTTGACTATATTGCAGACAAGGCTACCGATTTTCAAAGAAATAATACGGTTAGAGTACTACTGATGGTTGTTTTGATAACTACTGGATCTGTTGTAGTTGCTGAAAATGGACTAGATACTAGTTTTGAATTAACTGATTTCCTATCAGAAGATGAAATGGAAATAATGCAGGTAAGAAATGAAATATATGATTCTTATGAAATTGATGCTTTGAAATCGGTCAATATTTTGATAGAACCATCCAATGATGAACTATCTTTTAATGACGAAAGAAGAATTCTAACCTCATTAAGAGGATTCGATCAATCACTTCCGAGAATACCCTCAGTTGTATCGACTCAGGTATCCGGCTCAAGTAATGAATGGCCTTCTTATGATAGTTTATACCTAATACTCAAAGATATGTTGATACAAAGTGATGAGTTTGGCGAAAGAAATAATTTAGAATTATTTGGAAATGAAATAGCAACTACAGAAAATTTTCAACACGGAGATTTAACAGGAGCAGTTCTTGAATTATTATCCAATGATAGCGTTGGAGATCAATTAAGGGGTCTGTCTTGGGCAGAGAGAACTGAACTATATGTTGCACTTGACGAATCAAATTCTGCAATTAAATTCTTGTCAATAAGAGTGGATGTTGAAGCCGAATCAAGTACGGAAGTAGGGAATATTGCTACAGAGTTCCAAGTGGAGGTAAATATAATCGAAGAAGATATAGGAGGTAATGCATATCTAGATGGAAACCTAATAGTTCTTTCAAACGTTCTTTCGGGATTAATTTCTTCTATCTTGTATTCTACTGCAATCAGTCTTGCAGTTTCTTTGGCAGTCTTAGTAATCCTCACGAGAAGTTTTGGTCAATCATTAGTTGTAATTTTACCTGTTGGTTTAGCAGGGTCATGGGTAGTAGGTTCAATGGCTGTATTGGGAATAAACTGGAATGTCTTAACGATAATGATTACAGCATTAACCATAGGTCTTGGTATTGATTATTCCATACATGTATGGAGAAGATTTGAAGAAAATAGGAGAGAAGGGATGAAAATATGGCCTGCAATGAGGGATATGTACTTGACTACTGGGGCATCATTATTAATCTCAGCAGGAACTACGATTTGCGGTTTCATGGTTTTGTTATTATCTCCAATCCCTGTCATTAGAGATTTTGGCATTGTAAGTGCTATTTCAGTTGCCTTTTCATTATTATTGGCATTACTGGTACTACCTGGTTTATTGGCAGCTGAAGTCCGAACAAGTAATGGCAATGGAAATCATTAATTGTTTTTCTTCTTTAATCTTCTAAATCCTTTAACCGTGGGAGTCTCATCCATTTCTGAATTTTTTACTAGTACATCTATTTCTTCCAGATGTTCCTGTACTTGCTGATAAGCAGTTTTCCCTTGGGCTCCTCCTTTGACTCTCGGTAATTTATTTTGACAAATTAGATATGTCTCTGAAGACGATTTTCTGCTTGCTGTAGGGGCATACCGTTGCACATTCGAGAATCTTTGTTTTGCGGCCTTCATCAAACCTTCAATCCCTGTCCCTTGGAATATTTTTGTAACAAAATTCCCTCCAGGAGTTAGTATCATCATTGCCTTATCCATTACAAGTGTTGACAATTCTAAGGATATTGCTTGATCTGTATCATATCTGCCAGTTAATTTTGGCGAAATATCACTAATTACTGTATTTAGATCTCTTTCTCCTAAGAGTTTCGAAATTTCTTCTAAGGTAGAATTCTCCGAAATATCTCCTATTATTATCGAAGCGCCCTCTATCGGAGAGGTAGATAACAAATCCACGCCCAAAACAAATCCATTTTCTCCTACTTCTTCGACCGCTACTTGCGTCCATCCTCCCGGATGACAACCTACGTCAAGGACTGAATCTCCCTTCCTAATTATTCCAAATTTATCTTGTATTTGCTTTAATTTGTATGCTGAACGGGCACGATATCCCTTTGAACGCGCCTCTCTTCTCCATGGATCGCGGCGATTTTCTTGATACCATCGCTTACTCATAGTTAATGGCGCTAAGACATTAGGTTATGAAAGGAAGCACCCTAGGGTCATTTGTAATGGCATTCGCGCACCGTTTAATGATATTCATTATCACGTTTTTATTTCTTAGTTATCCGAGTAATGCTCAGGATGATGAAGATAGTTATTGGTCCGAAAAAGGAGGATATTCAGTAGTTATGGAGCAATACACTGCAACATGGTGTGACGTATGCGCTTCTGTGGATTCTTGGATGCCTCAATATACAGAAGCAAATGGCAATCGAGTTATTAGGATGGCATTTCATGATTCTATTGACGATCCTTTGGGTACTGAAATAACTGATTACAGGCTGGCAAAATATTCGAACNAACTTGTTGCTCCTTCTTTTTGGTTTGATGGTTTAATCACTTCTGGTGGTGCACCTGATAAAACCACTTTACACAGAAGTTTACTTTCTGCAGAAAATGATAGGAGAGGAGATACGGAAATTAACCTCAATTTATCATTGAATTCTAATGAATTGATTATAAATTCTCAATTATCTAATTGGGACATTAATNCAGACTCGAAAATTTTTTTCTTAATTTTGGAAGATAATGTATTAGTTTCTGAAAATACAAATTCAAATGACATAAAAGTACACCATGATGTTGTGTTTGCATACAATGAAATTCATATCAACGGCTCTAATGAATGGTCTCATCCTAATGAGTNATGGACTACAATATCTTCTCAGGAAAGTAATTTTACATCTAAATTTCTGTTACCTGAAGATAAATTANTTGAAAATCTGGAANTAGTAGTTATACATGAGTCANNCNCTAACAATAATTCAAATTCAAAAATATTNGGGGCCATGTCAATTCACTTGGGTGACGAAAATACAAATAAAAAGACCAATATTTTCATACCATTTCTGGTGATAATATGTATTTCAGTGACTCCTATTTTAATCCAATTTCGTCGATCAGATTAATTGCACAATCCCTAATCGTTTCTTCAGACATTCTAGTGGGTTCAAAACCTGTTTCTAATAATTTATCAACATTCAAAAAGGTCTTTGGAACATCTCCTGCCCATCCTCTTTTTCCTCCAGTATATTCAATTTTTACATTTTCAATTTTACTTTCTTCTACAACTATCTCTGCTATTCTTCGTACCGAACAAGTATCTCCTGTCCCCAAATTGAAAAGATTAACATCTTTATTTGTTTTTTCAATGAGATGTAGCATTGAATTCACGCAATCATGTACTGACATGTATGATTTTTCTTGAAAACCATCTCCTAAAACTTCTAATCTATCTGGTGTCTTCTTTAATTTGTGGATAAAGTCAAAAATTACACCATGTGTTCCTCTGGGTCCGACAATATTTGCAAATCTATGAATCCATGCTTTACCTCCAAAAGTACCTATCCAGGCCGTTATTAAAGTCTCACTTGCGATTTTTGATGCGCCGTAAAGAGATATTGGAAGTAATGGTCCATATTTTTCTGACGTTGGCATTTCTTTTGCTTCTCCATAAATCGCAGAAGAAGATGCAAATGAGATATTTTTTACCCCATTAACTCTCATTGCTTCTAAGATATTATATGTCGCCATTGTCCCCTGCCTGAGATCGGTATCTGTCACTTCAGTACCTAGTCTTATGTCGGGATTAGCTGCCAAATGATGTACGGTTTCAATTCCTTCCATAGCCTTACTCACATCTTCAAAGTCTAGCAAATCACATCTAATAATCTCGACATTACCCTTATGATGTGATAAAAATTCCATTTTTCCGCTACTAAAATTATCAATAACTCTAACTTTTTTTCCTTTGTCGACTAATGAATCTACCAAATGAGATCCTATGAATCCTGCTCCTCCAGTTACCAATTCCACGTTAAAACCTCAATTAATTGCAATGTCCCATTTACCTTCTTCTTTTTCATTTCTTAATACATATAAGATTACAACTGTAGCAACCATTCCTACATGTACTGCTGTGCAATACGGACAAATATGTGGAGCTCCATCAACTAAAAATAACTCTACTATTACTAACCAGGCTACTCCGATTAGACCCGGTAAAGATAAAAGAAAGGCCATACTTAGCCAAAGATTTGCCATCTTGTCCCTGGGTCCGAAGAAAAGAGAGATAGCAAGATAAAGTAGAATTGAGAATGATATCATACCTATCATGCCCCATGACATTCCAAAAAATTCTGAGTATTTTGGATCACCAATTACACTGCCGCACTGAACTAAACCATCAGCAGCACAGAAGTTTGTTCCTCCTGTGGCTGCAATTTCTCTATGTATAACTTCGGTCCACATGGAAGTTAATAGTGTTCCAGTTTCTACAACAACTAGGCCCAAAAGCATCCGTCTAGTATTTGTTAATGGGAATTTCATGCTCTTTCCAAGTGGGCTAGAAATTACTATTCCAGAGATAATTATCGTACTAAAAATAATCAATGGGCCATATTCTCCAAGCATATTAGTCCCCCAACAATACTGCCAAAGCATCGTCAATACTTTGTCCAGATCCTGATTGTGCTTGATTCCATGCAACTTCCCCATTTGGTTTTAGAATGATATGGAAAGGAGTTCCGCTGATTTCCCAAGCGCTCATTGAATCGCCATTTAAATCATCTACATATTCCCAGTTGTGTACTCCTCCATCTCTACTAGCACAATTATTTCTACCAGAATTACATCCATCTCCGTCATTGTCATCTGTGCCAAAGTTAGTCTTATCTTTGAACGCAGATATTTCTGCCTTAGAACTATCATGCCCTGTAATACCTAGTTCAACAACAACCGACAAGAAATCTGCTTTAGTACCATATGAGGCATACCTATCGCTCATTTCGTCCGCTTCATTGTAACAATATGGACAATCAGTATCTAGAACCTGGATGTAAATCCACTTGCCATCTTCGCCTTCAGCCCACCCTCTGTCAAACATAGAATGTAAATCAAAATCGGACCATTCTCCATTTTCATACACTTCTCCTCCTATGTTCGGTATTATTTCTCCTTCTGCAGGGCCTATTTTGTAATCTGATGCCATACTAATAAAAATTATGATTACTACTGAAATCACTCCAGACGTCACCAAGAACGATGTCATTCTTGAATCTCCATTATCGACGACAACTTGTGATTGTTGTTTCCTTCTCCTTCTAGACATATCTCTCATTCCAATGGCAACAGTTCACGCTTTCAAATATTCCTACTCATGTTTATCGATTATTCATCTCTTTCTATGAAAATTAATTTTATATCGATTAAAATCATTTTTACAGTCTTATGTTGCGAACTCTTCATTTGTCTCCTATTATGCCTCGTACATGTGCCAGACTCTTTCGATGGAGATGAATTAGATGATGAAGCCATATTTTGGCAGAATTTCTTTAATCGTTTACAACCATTACGTAATTCATATTCAAACGTAAAAAATTCTCTTTCATCTACCTTTTTAGGGGAAATTTATGATACTTTAGGGCAATTATATGATGATATTTCAGATGCTGCAAGAGCGATTTCAACTAGGATAACCGAATTAACTTACTCTACTATCTTAAGAAGTCCGGGCAGTATCATTGCTGTACTTCTTCTTCTTACGGTTCTTATTGGTAAGGATGCCCTTGATTTTGAACACCAAATAAATGGTGATGTAGAAATATATCTACCCGATGGTGCCGATTCTACTATACTTCTAGAAAATGTTCGTGAACAATGGGCAACTGATATAGTAATTTTATACGTACAAACCAATAATGCTGCGTCTGGTTCTGAAAAAGGTTCTGAGAATATCACCGATGCTAACATATTGTCTCAAATTTCTTGGATAGAGGGGGATGACAACAATATTCAGCTTTCAGGTTATCAGAGAGGATTAGACTATGACAAATCGGATAGAGGAACAAATGATGGAGTTATTTGGATATTATCTCCTGCCCAAATGATTAAAGAAGCTAATTCATCAAATTATGGATTTAGCTGTGCAGCAGAAAAATATGGCCTACCATCAGGTAACCAGGAAGATTGTACTCTCGCTTCTCTAAATCCTTTCGAAGGATATTCAATACCTCAAGGCGATGATGCGCAAGAAAGAATAGACAGATACGTGGAAAATTCTGGGGAATTACTGAACCGTCCTGGTTGCCGCAGTAGTTTAGTTTGCGATACTAATGGAGATGGGATATGGGATACTGGCGTAGTAGTAATGGGAATAATATTTGATATGTCTAATACAGACATAGATGAGAGACCAGATCCAAAAAACCCTCAAGAAGAACTTCGTGATCATAAAGCATTTATGATGTACGTGGAAAAATTAACTCGTAATGATTGTAATCTACCTGATAATTATGATTTATTACGTTGTAGGACTTATGAGAATCCTACTTCTACAATGGATGTAGAAAGACTAGATACAATCTGTAGAGACTTGCCGGGAGAACTCCCTTACGAGG
>PATZ01000037.1 GCA_002712575.1 Methanobacteriota archaeon | reverse complement strand
GAATACATCCTGTTTGGAATAAATTAGCCAAAGAGGCAAATATTTTTGCTGAGCTTAGTAGATTCAAAATAAGTCATGATAGTAAAAAGGATAAAGATTCTTCGCTTTGGATTAATAGTTCCTATTTTGATCCGGAAGATACTGTAGAATTGAAATCATGGCTGGATATAAGTCTGCCATTTAATGCAAAAACTGATCAATTAAAGGTAATTCAAAAAATAAAAAAGGATATGGGCAATAAACCTCGATTTTCGGAATGGAATAAATGGATTGATCCTATTCTAAGAAATCAAAGTAAGGAAATGGCATTAATTGAGGGGATGATACTCGCCTGTTGTAAACATGATGATGCTATCAAAGTCTTAGATAATATATCTGAAAAATCCATTATTGATGTGGCAAAAAAACAAGTTAGATTATTAAAATTGCGTGCTGGTAACTTATCTAATTGGGAGGAAGATTCCAAAATAGAAAAAGAAGATTTGTTATCACAATCAATTAGAACTACTGCATGGAAACAAATTGAAAATATAGAGAGGGTTTTTACTATTGAAGAATTACGTTTTGGTATTGATGTTTTATCTAATTCAGAGAAAACAGTACCAGATTTCATTATCTGGAAATTAGTTTTTGAATTATTTGAAATAAATGAATTAGAGCAAGCTTATGATGCAGTAAATGGCCTAATGATTAGGAATAATGAGCAACTGAAAATTGCATTAAAAATAAATTCGAAAAAAAATATGGGGCTGATAATAGAACAATCCTTGGATAATTTAGATGAGAAGGGGCTTTTGATGGTTGCAAAAGACTCTGGTTGTAATAATGAAATAAGAATTAAAGCAGCAACTAAAGTTTTAGAGTTTGATTCTATTAGATACATGAGTGATATTTTAGATATTTTTACTGATGTTGCTGATATTGAAAGTCTAGCAAAAGTTTTGGTAGAGAATAAATCACTAGCTAAAGTTTATCCGGAACGTGTATTGATGATTTGGCATATGATTAGTGCAAAAAATGCAAAAAATATAGCCGATGAATTAGAAATTTTAAGAGATGATGCACTTAAGTCAATTGCTGATTCTCCTAAAGATTTGATTCTTTCTGAAGTTTCTAAGGCACTCATATCTCTTCTTGATGGTATTCCAAGAGATATGAATATAATTAATCAAAAATTGGATTCGGATGGTTTATTGGCGCTAAATGAAGTTCGTAGAGCATTATCTCCTGAAGGTGATAGTAGAGTTAGTACGAAATCGATACAAAAACTAGAAGATTCAATAAAAATTGCAAATTTAGATTATTTGGAAAGACGGTTGTTTGAATCACTAGGTGATTCTTTGTTACTAAATAGAATTGCAATGGATGTAGAAAGTGGCATGTCAGATAGGGTTACAGATGCAAACCAGACATTGATTTCGATAACCTCTAAGGATAATATTTCTATGCAGAATGTAAAATTTGTCATTGAAATGATTATTGAGCATGGGAAAATAATTGCTGAAGGAATAATTCCCTTGGAAAGGTGGTATAGAAAAAATGATAATAATAGTTTAGATTCTAGACTCATTAAGGCCACAATACAAAGTTCACAAGGTAACTACATCCAAGCTGCAAGAGAATATGAAGATGCAGCAAAAAAAATCAAACATGATTTTGAAAAATACGCATTAATTATGAGAAAGGCGTTAATATCTTATGCCCATGGCGGTGGATGGAGAAATTCCGTAAATCTAATCAATTCAAAACCTGCACTCTCTGCTTCAGTAACAGAGAGATTTCAATTATACCTCAACGTTTGTAATGATGAATTAGGTAACAGAAAAGACAATGCAAGGATTCGATTACATGAATATGCATTAAAGGAAGTACAATCTGAAATGTCAAATATTAAAGAAAATAGGGAAGCACAAATAGAAGCTTTACAGCTTCTTATGCGATATCCAGAAGAGTTGGATCCTCCGCTACCAAAATCTCCATTTCAAGGTCGAGTTAGGGCGGCAATACGTGGATTACAAAGAATAGAAAATACACATCGATCAGAGCTTGATTTAAAATTTGAACAAGAAATGTCTAGAGAGAAAAAGGATATTTATGAAATTCAATCAATAGCAAATCAAATTGCAGATTATGCTCCTATCAGAGGACTGCGAAAATTAGAACGGGCAATTTCTTCTCCTGATTTATCAGAAAATAACAAGACTACGTTAGAAAGGGTTGCTGGAGCAATGTTCGTGCAACATAGCGAATCCATACCCATAAAAGAAAGGGGTATGTTACGCAATCTTTCACTAAAGCCTGTAGTCATTGTAGATACAAATATTTTGATAGATACTCTAAAAGATGATTTATTACGAGAAATGTCTGGCGATAGTTTTGGAAGTCTTAACTGGACCGGAGATAGGTCATTCCATTGGATGTTAAGAAGAAGAAGTAAGGAAAAATTGATGTTCATGAATATTCCACCAATGGTAAAGGCAGAATTTCTGAATAGAGTCAAAACTCCTAAAAACGTATTAGAATTATTTCCTAAGAATGTATATATAGATTCCAAAACATGGAATGAAAAAATAACTAAAACATTACTTGATAAAAAAATAAAACAAATTTGTAAAGAATTTGGTAATTGGGATTGTAGAATTAATAAAGAAAGAATGAAAGAAATTGAGCTAGAAGAATTTATGATTCAACATAAAAATATATTTGAAGAGTTAACGAAACAAAAAATGAGTAGAGAGGATAATTCAAAGAGGAGTACAATAAAAGGTCAGGAAATATATCCTGAAGGAGGAGATATGCAAATAATGCGCTATGCAGCTGAATTGTGCAATAATATTAATCCAGAAATAGGAAAAGTAATTATTGCAACTAGAGATGGTGATTTCAAATTAATCTCAAGATCTTTAGAAGAAGAATTTGGATTTGGAATAGTCGGAGATGCACAGGAGCTTAATAGAAGAATACTCAGAAAGGTTTCCTGATTATTGACCTCTACAGATTTATTTGATTCAAAAACCATTTTTCGAAAATTTTTCTTCTTTCAATCGAATCTATCGCAGATGTATGAGGCATAGAATCTAAAACATGTATTTCAGAAATGTCTTGATAATGTACTTTCAATAATTCAAAATGATCATTACCAAGGGTTTCATCGTTTCCAGCCTGAATTACCAATATTGGTACTCTGGGAATTCCCCAAAAAGGGATCTGAGCATTAGCATAACCAACATTCAAATCTGGATGTATACGTTGGTATTCTCTTCTGAGAATATGCCTGACCCATGAATTTGCCATTACCGCCCTTCCAGGTAGTTTTTTTTCAATAATTAAAGGAAAAGATGTTGCTGGAGATTCTAATATTATGCCTCTAAGTGCTTTCTCCCACCAGCCAGATGAATGCGATGAAAGTCTAATTGTAAGAAATCCGCCCATAGAATGGCCATATATCCACAAATTTTCGGGAATATATCCCAAAACAGTAGGTATTTTTTCTAATAATAACTCAATATCAGCTATTACTTTTAGAATGGTCCACTCATACTTGCCCTTTTGTTCTCCAAAACCTCGCTGATCTAAACTAAAGATATTCGGGCCCATGCTGTTCATATGCTGGCATCTAGATTCTCCTCTTCCCAAACTAGAGTTGTATCCATGTAAATATAAGATTACATCTTTACTATTACTAATTGTTTCTAAATAATGCGCCTTAAGAGTTTCATTGCCCCACCCTAAAAAGGTAAATGGATGCCAGCGAGTATCGGTAATATTGGTCGACTCTCTAGACGGAGTAATAAAAACCGAAGAATATATTCTCCACCTCATAAATAACCATCCTGCTACAGGAATTGATGCTCCGAAAAGAATCCAAGAAAAACGATATGTTCTCCAAACTGGAGAAATCATTAGCATAATAAGTTGGATTAAAATTAACAAAGTCAAAACTTTTGGCTTGCTTGGTAATAGCGGCTTTGGTGTTTTCTGATACACTGCTGCTCTCAAATGAGACATTTGAAATTTCTTTTCATTTCTCTCTTTATTCAAAATACCCACCTATAATTAATGGAGTTGTATGTATTAAATAAATAAAACAGTGAAAATGATTACAACATGTTATAGAATTTACACTAGATTTTAAATTAACACTTAGATTAAACTTTGTAATCAATAATTCAAATACCCTAGTATTGAGCCGAAGATATGGAAGGTGCTACTGATCCTGCTACCTTGGAGAATCGTCTTTATTTTAAAATGGGAATCTTTGTTTATGATAATGCAAAGGTTGTGCTTATGTGCTCTTTACTACTTTGTGCAGGACTAGGGTACATGATTACATTAGAGCCACGATATATCGAAGGTTATGGAGAAGGAGATTTGGAATCGGTTGATGGGTGGGAAGCAGCCGGAGAAGGTTTCTCTGACCCTAATGAAACGGCTTTCGAATCTTTTCATGTTCTATTCCATCACCCCGGTCATGCTTACGATGATGAGGTGGTAGTCTCTGCTATTCAGTCGACTATTGAAGTACTTTCTAGAAATGAGAACATCGATGTAGAAGTTCCCTGGGAGACAAATGAAGCAAATCGATCTATGTTAGTAAGCACTGTTGACTCTTCTTGGTCTAGAGTATATGTTAAGGTCAATATGAACAGAGAGGACTCTAAAGCCCTCTTAAAAGATATTTATCAGGATATAGAATTACCAAGTAATGCCCCAGAAGGAATGGAAAAGTACCTCACAGATAATTTGGCGATCGATATCACCTTCGATCTGGTTCTCAAAGAAGAGCTTCTAAGAGCTGAGTTAATTTCAGCTCCTTTGACTATACTCATTCTCTTGTTTGTATTTGGTACCGTAGTCTCTGCAAGCCTTCCAGCTTTATCTGGAATCTACACTGTAATAGCTGCAGTCGGTATAATTCACGGTCTTACTTACGTCGTCGATGATCTTACAGTTTATGCAGTGAATATCGTATCGTTATTGGGCATCGGTCTAAGCGTGGATTACTCGCTGTTTATAGTGAACAGATTCAGAGAAGAGTTGGGTAGAGGTCATGACAATAGGATTGCTATCGCAATGACTAGTGCGACCGCTGGGAGGGCGATTTTGTTTTCGGGCCTTACAGTGGTTGCAGGCTTGACCGGGATGTTATTCTTCGATAATACCGGACTACCATCACTGGGTTGGGGTGGTATTTGTGCAACTTTGGTAGCGCTTACATCCTCGGTCATTCTGCTNCCATCTATACTGGCGATACTTGGAGATAAAATCAATNTTGGAAGAGTGCCTTTAGGTCTTAACACAGAGGTCTCTGATGATGGTTTCTGGTCGGATTTGGCTAGAAGAGTCATGGACAAACCGTTTTCGGTTTTGATTCCTTCAGTCCTGATTCTTTTAGCAGCAGGGGCTCCTTTCCTTCAGGCAGAGTGGGGCATCACTTCTTGGAAGGCTTTGAGTCCAGATAATGAAGCCAGAAGTGGTATGGAGTTTACGGACGAAAACTGGCCTCAAGAAGTTTCTAACACCGCCCTAATTGTTTACGAGATTCAAACTGAAACAGATATATTTTCTGAGGAAAATATCAGAAGCCTGTATGCATTTTCTAAAGACATATTATCTATCGAAGGCGTCAATTATGTCTTCACTTACGCACACTTTAATTCAAGCTGGACTGAAGATGAAGTTATCGATTTCTGGAATGATTCGACTGATGGTGAGTTATCTCCACATGAGGCGGTAGCGCGTGAAATGGAAAGAGGTTTCTACGCTGATTCATCTGTTGGAGATGGAGTAGTTCTTGTTCAAGTAGCCATCGAGGGAGATCAAAGTAGTGAATCATCCAGAAAGGTTGTTCAAGAAATACGGAATTTAAATGGCAAGGAAAGTCAGTTTGGAGGAGTTTTGGAGGTCAATGTCGCAGGCTTCGCTGCTTACAACCAAGATGTCTTAGATGCTGTCAAAGAGAACTTGCCAATTGCACTGATGTTCATACTATTCTCCAGTTACATACTAATTTTCCTACAGGTAAGATCGGTAATTTTACCCATGAAGGCCCTCATAATGAACATATTATCAGTAAGTGCCTCATTCGGAATACTAGTATGGGTTTTCCAGGAAGGGAATGGAGCAGAGTTACTAAACTTCACCCCTCAACCTATAGATCCAACTACTCCTGTGATGATTTTTGCTATTTTGTTTGGACTAAGCATGGATTACGAGGTATTGATGCTCTCTAGGATTCACGAAGAATGGGAAAGAACAGGAGACAATACAATGGCTGTAGCTACCGGACTGCAAAAGAGCGGTCGAATAATCACATCTGCTGCCCTAGTCATGGTCACTGTCTTCTCAGCCTTTGGTTTCTCATCGGTTTCACTTATGATGCAATTCGGATTTATGCTAGCACTAGGAGTGGCTGTCGATGCAACTATTGTTCGTGCATTGGTTGTTCCTTCAACNATGAGATTAATGGGTAATTTGAATTGGTGGTCACCTAAATGGTTGCAAAGAAGTTTTGATAGATTTGAAAATAAACTCGATTATCCTGAAGAATGATTTATATTTACATATGCTTGATTATTGCTTCACCAAAGGAAGAGCAGGAAAGAAGTTNTGCATCAGCCATTAATCTTTCAAAATCATATGTGACTGTTTTTGCAGAAATAGCACCCTCCATTCCTCTTACAATCAAATCTGCTGCTTCGTTCCAACCCATATGACGTAACATCATTTCAGCAGACAAGATTAATGAACCCGGNTTTACCTTATTTTGCCCTGTATATTTGGGAGCTGTGCCGTGTGTTGCTTCAAATATTGATATACCGGTATCATAGTTAATATTTGCACCTGGTGCAATCCCTATGCCGCCAACTTGAGCTGCTAATGCATCTGATATGTAATCTCCATTAAGATTCATTGTAGTTAAGACACTGTATTCTTTTGGCCTTGATAATATTTGTTGGAGCATTGCATCTGCAATTACATCTTTAATTATAATTTTATTTCCAGATTTTGGGTTTGAGATTGTACACCACGGACCGCCATCTATCTCAGTGGCGCCAAACTCGTCTTTGGCTAATTGATACCCCCAATCTCTAAATCCTCCTTCTGTAAATTTCATTATATTGCCTTTGTGTACTATAGTTACATTGTTTTTGTCTTGTTCAATTGCATAATTAATAGCTGCTCTTACTATTCTATGAGTGCCTTCTTTACTAATTGGTTTGATACCTATTCCACTAGTTTCCGGAAATCTGATTTTATCGACGCCCATCTCATCTTGTAAGAAATTTATGATTTTTTTTACTTGAGGGCTACCAGCTTCCCATTCTATTCCGGCATAGACATCTTCACTATTTTCTCGAAAAATAATCATATCCACATTTTCNGGAGATCTGACGGGACTGGGGGTGCCTTCATACCATCTGACTGGCCTGACACATGCAAAAAGATCTAACTTTTGTCGGAGAGCAACATTGAGGCTTCTGATTCCTCCTCCAACAGGTGTTGTAAGTGGGCCTTTTATTGAAATTAAACCTGTCCTCATTGCTTCTAATGTTTCTTCTGGTAGCCATTCCCCAGTTCTATCAAATGCTTTTTGTCCAGCCAAAACTTCGTGCCAATAGATTTTCTTAGATTTGGAATATGCTTTTTCTACTGCTGCGTTTACAACATCAATCATTACAGGGGTGATGTCGATACCTATCCCATCTCCTTCAATATAGTGAATTATAGGAGTGTCCGGAATGTATAATTTGCCATCTTGCATAGTAACTTTATGGCCCTCTGTCATGTGTCTCATATACGCCACTAGCCTGTCATTGAAGAAGCCAACCCTCATGACCTAGTTTACACTGGCTTTAAATTATGAAAGGTACAGTTCGATGGATAGAAGATAAAACAATGGAAGGGATTACTGAAGGAGGCAAAAAATTTGGAATTTATGGAAAGGATTCCCCAAGTCCAATGGAAATGCTATTGCATGCACATGCTGCATGTTCGTTTATTGACGTTATTGGAGGACTAAAAGAACGCATGGAAAAAGTAAATGAGGCATGGATAGAAATAGAAGGTACAAGAAGGGAAGAGAGTCCTAGAACATTTCAGTCGGTTCATATGAAATATATAATAAATGGAGATGTACCAAGAGAATTAGTAAACAGAATAATAGAATATAGTCACGAAANGCTTTGTTCAGTAGGAATAATGTTAACAGGTTATGGCATGAAATTAACCTGGGAATTAGAGATTAATAAATTGTGATTTGGCGTACTTGGAAAAAGAATAAAAATATCAATAATGATACAATTTGTAGTAGGTTCTTCCTCAATCATTAAACACCCTCTATCAGGAAGACAAAATCCCGCACGTGGGGCAATGCAGAAATCGGACATTCAAATGATAGGAGGAGTATATAATGCAGTCAAAAATAAAAAAGGTCAATTCAGAAGCAAAAGAAGAAAGTGGAATGATAATTGAAAGAAGGTTTACGTCAGCCGGAGAAGACCCTTTTGATTCATTTAACTGGATCGAAATGGATGTAGAAATTAGAAACCCTGATGGTTCAATGGCTGAATCTATCCGTGGAGTAAAATTACCATCAGGGTTTTCTGGTGTTCCTGGGAAGGTTTTGGCTCAGAAATATTTGCGTAAAGCAGGCGTTCCTCTCTATCTACGAAAGGTATCGGAAGATGGTGTGCCTGTTTGGCTTCAAAGAAGTGAGCCGGATCATGAAAAACTTCAAACCGTTGATAAAGAAAAAAGATGGGGGGGAGAAATTGATGGCAGAGACCTATTTAGGAGATTGGCTGGAACGTGGACCTATTGGGGATGGAAATATGGATATTTTGCGAGTGAGGCGGATGCTTTAGCATATTTTGATGAAATGTGCTACCTAATAGCAAGTCAGAGATCTGCGCCAAATAGTCCTCAATGGTTCAATACAGGGTTGCACTGGGCATATGGCATTGAAGGCCCGGCACAAGGACATCACTATGTCGATCCAACAACTGGAGTGTTAAGTTTGTCTTCTAATGCTTATGAGCATCCTCAGCCCCATGCTTGCTTTATTCAGTCAGTATCTGATGAGTTAGTAGGAGGAACCGGTTCAATTATGGGGCTATGGAACAGAGAAGCATTGTTGTTCAAATATGGTTCTGGAACGGGTTCAAACTTTTCCAATATTAGAGGAAAAGATGAGCCTCTATCAGGAGGGGGGAAATCATCCGGATTATTGTCTTTTTTAAAGATTGGAGATAGAGCAGCAGGTGCTATAAAATCTGGAGGGACAACTCGTAGAGCGGCCAAAATGGTAACTCTTGACCTTGATCATCCAGATATTGAAGAATATATCGATTGGAAGGCTAGTGAAGAAGAAAAAGTATCTGCTCTTGTTATAGGTAGTAATATTCTACAAAAGCATGCAAACGCCATTATGGAAAAGATTTGGGAACATAGTAATGATTCTGAAAGATTCGATCAAAGTATAAATTTACCACTAAGAAAAGCAATGGTACTGGCAATAAAAGATAGTGTTCCTCAACCTCATATCCAAAGAATTATTGATTTGGCAAAACAAGGTTGGAAAGGTGTTGATTTTGATGTTTTAGATACAGATTGGCAAGGAGAGGCGTATATGACAGTATCTGGTCAGAATAGCAATAATTCTGTTAGAGTTCCAAATGAATTTATGGATGCTGTAAAAAGTAAAGGAGAATGGAATCTCTATTACAGAACTGAATTAGATAAAGCAGAACAAGAAGGGCGTGTGCCAGAGCCTTGTAAAATATTAGATGCGAGTGAATTATGGGATAAAGTAGCTTACACAGCATGGGCATGTGCAGATCCCGGTGTACAATTTGATACTACTATTAATGAATGGCATACTTGTCCAGAAGGAGGGAAAATAAATGGTTCTAATCCTTGTTCTGAATACATGTTTTTAGATGATACTGCATGTAATTTAGCAAGTATAAACCTCCTAAAATACTATGATTTGGGAACTCAAACTTTCAATATAGAAAATTTTCGTCATAGTGTTCGCCTGTGGACAACAACATTGGAAATTAGTGTCTTAATGGCTCAATTTCCATCTGCTGAAATTGCCCAAAGATCTTATGATTATCGAACATTAGGTCTAGGATACTGCAATATAGGATCTTTATTAATGCATATGGGAATACCATATGATGATGAACGAGGATATGCCATTTGTGGGGCTATGACGGCAATAATGTGTGGAGAATCGTATGCCACTAGCGCAGAAATAGCATCGATATTGGGACCATATCCAGATTATGAAAGAAATAAAGAACATATGCTAAAAGTTATGCGTAATCATCGTAGAGCCGCTTATGGTACAGAAGATGATGAATATGAAGGTTTAACTGTAAGGCCAATGAGTATAGATCCGAAAAAATGTCCAAAGGACTTACTAGAAGCGGCCCGCAATGCTTGGGATGTTGCCTTAAGAGAGGGTGAAGAGCATGGTTATAGAAATGCGCAAACAACCGTTATTGCTCCTACTGGGACAATAGGATTAGTAATGGGAGCAGATACAACCGGAGTAGAGCCTCAATTTTCTCTAGTACAATACAAAACATTGGCTGGTGGAGGNTCATTGAGAATTGTAAATAGTGGCGTCNCTAATGCATTGAAAAGGCTTGGTTACAGTGATAAAGAAACAACAGATATTGAAGAATATATTACAGGCACAAAAACATTGAGTAATTGTCCTCATCTTTCTGCAGAGAAGTTAACTAAAATAGGATTTGATGTCAATACAATAAAAAAATTAGAAGATAGTTTTGATGATGTATTTGATATTCGTTCTGCTTTCTCTCCGACGATATTAGGAGAAAAGGTGTGTAAAGATACTTTGGGAATGAATCAAGAGGATTATGATGATCCTTTCTTCGATGTATTATCTCATATAGGCTTGTCATCAGACGAGATTGATACTGCTAATGATTATGTTTTTGGATATAATATGATAGAAGGCGCTCCAGGCTTAAAAGAAGAACATTTAGCTGTATTTGATTGTGCTACTCCTTGTGGAAAATATGGCAAAAGATCTATTGATTGGAAAGCACATGTTATGATGATGGCTGCGGCACAACCGTTTATTTCTGGTGCAATTTCAAAAACAATTAATATGCCTTCTGACTCAACTGTAGAAGAAATAAGGGATGCATATAACCTAAGTCATTCAACAATGAATAAAGCGTGTGCAGTTTACAGGGATTGTTCTAANTTATCTCAACCATTAATGAACCAGTTGGTTGATTCTAGCGCAATGGATGATGATGAAGAAGTTGAAGAATTAATAGTTACAAAAATGGTTGAAGAAGTGGTTAAGGTTCTACCTGTACCAGAAGTTGATGCAATGCCTGTAGCACAATCAATGGTGAATTATATAGCTACAAGAAGACAACTACCCAATAAAAAGAAAGGTGATAACATAAAGGCAAGAATTGGTGGTCACAGTGTTCGTTTAATTACAGGAGAATATCCAGATGGAGCACTCGGAGAAATCATATTGGTAACCTCAAAAGAAGGTGCTGCATGGAGAGCAATGCTAAATCAATTTGCAATAGCAGTCTCAATCGGGCTACAACATGGAGTGCCGCTTGAAGCGTTTGTAAAGGTATTTACTTTCCAGAAATTTGAACCAAGTGGGATGGTTGAAGGAGGTAGTGGACGAGTCAAAATGACTTCTAGTTTAGTAGATTGGATTTTCAGAGAGTTGGCAATTGAATATGCAGGGAGAGATGACTTGGCTCATGTTGCGGTAGAGGAATCAGATTTTGATCCTTATTCAATAAGCAAACCACAAATGAGTGATGTCGGTATAGTAAGAAATAAAGGTGAAAAGCGAGAAATTCAATATACTCTTGATTCAGTGTCAAATCTAGAAAATAAAGAGATGAAAGAAAGAAAAATGGCAAGAGAGAGNGGATATACAGGAGATATTTGTGCATCTTGTGGCAGTAGCCAAATGCGCCGTAATGGAACTTGCCTAAAATGCGATGCATGTGGCGAAACTACAGGCTGTTCTTGAAATAAAATACCTGTAATCTAAATAAGATATAATATGTACAGACACATATATGTCCCTTAGTGTCGATGTGGTGATTCCAACATTTCGAAGACCAGATGTATTATCTAGATGCTTGAAATCATTAAGTGAACAAACGGTCACTCCACAGTCAATCGAGGTCATTGATGATTCAGAAACTGATTTTGGACCTGGTATATCAAGAAATATAGGTTGGAAGAGAGGTAAAGCCGATATTGTAGCCTTTCTAGATGATGATTGTGTTGCTCCATCAAATTGGATTGAGACTATATTAAAAATATTTGAAAAAAACAATTTTATTGGTGGAATTGAAGGCGCTATGACTACAAAAGATGAAATGGGCAACATAGTGTCTCATAATCCACCTACAAGATTTAAATGGGATCGTTTNAAAACTGCTAATTTAATAATAAAAAGAAAAGTATTGGAAGAAGTAGGTGGCTTTGATGAAAGATATCATTTGCATAGAGAAGATACGGATTTAGCATGGAAAGTTATTGATGCAGGATATCCAATAATATGGGCTCCTGAGTGTATAATGCATCACCCCGAACCTTTAGGATCTATGGGAACATATGCGCCATATCCCAAGTCTGAACAATTACTTTATCGACGTAATCCTAAGAAATATGTAGAAAGTGCGGCTGGACTTATATCTAGAACTAGTGTCATTAGTGGAGATTTATGGAAATTGCAAAGAAATCTAAGAAAATCGCAAAAAAATAGCGATATCAAGCCATTATCTAGATACGAATCCTGGTCATTATGGAGTAAGGCCTGGTTCGTTGCTGTATTTTGGCTTATTAGGAAAAATTTGTTTGGAGAGCCGAAAAGAGTTTCAAAGAACTTGCGAATATAAAACCGTCTTATTTTGTATAATTGTCAATAATATCGATCCATTTTTTTGTTGAAAATCCAGTAATAGAATCAAATAACACCAAATCTTCCATTATTTCTTCATGACATATTGAATAATGTAAATTGGTAATTTCATGGGGTTTGCCTTTACTACTTATTATAGGAGCTGAATAAATATTTATACCTTTATTCTGTAATCTTTTTACAATTGGACTTTTCAAAAAAATTGGTATCAATGAAAATGTTTTCTTCAAAATATTTCCAACAAATGTCAAAGGCCTTCTATCAGAAGCTTTATTGGCGTTTTTAATCATTTCTAAATCATAATTATGTGATTCTAATTCCAAAAACTGTTCAATTTTTTGTAATGTTTCCTTTTGTTTATTTTTCATTATACTGCTGTCAATTATTATGAAATTATTCATATCAAAATATTTTAACCAACGTTCCATTGATTTTCCATATAACGAATCATGTCTCAATCTTTCATCTTGCCATGCAGAATAAAAATCTGCCCAATTGGCATTATGTCTTTTATCTTCTTCTGTTTCTATAATCATTCTCCAATGGCTGAAGGCTCGTGAAATAGGTTCACGGATACATAAAATAAATTTCATATTTGGGAATTGGTCATATAGTCTCTTTGGTGCTAGGGGGCAGGCAAATGTATGTATAGAGGCATCTATTTTCATTCTATTGTCATCGGCATAAAATTGTTTATATTCATCCAAAACTAGATTATTGACATTTCTACCAAAAGTTCCTTTATGAGTNGAGAAAAAATTCGGCTCTTTTGGATTTGAAAGTTGTATATCGGGGTGCTGAGANAATGCATTAGCCAACCAAGTTGAGCCGGATTTAGGAACGCCTACAATATATCCTCCTAGTGTATCCAAATATGACCACCTAATCAATCCGAGTCAATCGATAGATATGAAAAGTATGATTGATTGTGGATTATATAGGTGATTCTATCGTATACCGATTAATATGGTTTCAACATATCCATAAAGCCGCTGGAACTTTGATAGTTAATATGGCAAAAGCCAATAGTGAAAAGATGTATATTACCAATAATAATGGAAATCCAACTAATGATGATGGAGTTGTGTTACCTGTTTGGGAATATAGCNAGNTTGAATTATCAAAGTTTATTGATAATTGTGAAAAAAATNGAGTTACTTTCGTTGCAACTGAGTCGGGTTCTCCAAATTTTAGTGTCCTTGAAATGGATAATCGGGTTACATTAATTACATGTCTAAGAGATCCTGAAAAAAGACTTATCTCAAATCACAATTATGCATATTATTCTGGATATACAGAAGAAAAGAAATTGGAGAAATTCATACATAAACCAAATATTTTTTTATCTGATAATTATTATGTCAGAATTTTTTCAAATAATGGAAAGTTTCCAAATAAACCACTAAATGAAGAAGATTATCAAAATGCCATTGAAAATATATCTAAGTTTGATTTGGTATTAAATTTAGATCATGATGATATATCAAAAAAATTGAAATTAAAACTTGATTGGAAAAATAAAAGGGTCGATAGGCATAGTACATTTGGAAATAAATGGAATATGATTAATTTATTTAAAAAATTACAATTTCGTAAATTAAAAAAATATCTAAAGAGGGAAAAAATAGATTCGGATGTGTCCTGTATAAAAAATAAATATGATTTGGATTATAGACTTATGAAGGAAATATTCAGAAAATAGATATCTATATGTTTGTTTTGATTTCTATTAGTTTTTCTTGTAAATCAGCATCACGCATTCCTATCCAACGATATAGATCTGAAAATGATTTTGTGTCCTTATTGAAAATTCTAGTTGCTGTATCAATAAACGATGTTGGACTTAATTTCCCTTGATCGCAAATATAACTAACTAGTTTAGAGCGAGCGGTTTCATTGCATTTAATCCATAGATCTGGTAAAATATTTATTTTATCTGTAATATCGTGATTTAAATACTCCCTTATACTATTATTTACTAATATTTGAAGTGCTTTTTGATTACCGTGCTGAATTACAATTGGTGCTCTTAGATAGTATGCATTTCTATTAGATCTAATAATGAATCCAAGAGCGCCCGTAGCAAGTACACATGTATTTTGATCGGAATCGATCAATAACCAATCCAAAATCGATAAAGTAAATTCTGGATCGTAAGAATATATCTTTGGTATTGCTGAAGCTAAACTTCCTTTTGTAAAGGCATTTGCACTAGAATCGATAGAANCAAGAATTTCTTTTGATTGTGTGGGATAGTCAGACATTAGTTGTGTTGTGGCTTGTATTAATGATTCAACTTGTTTGGTTTCTAGTTGATTCAAGCATGTTTTNATTCTTGAAAATAAATCTAAGTGATTAGTCAAAAAAGGGTATGTACTAAGACTATGAATCCAAAAAGGAAGAATATTTTTTAGAGAAGAATTAGAAGATGAAAGGTAATCTAAAATAATATTCACGGCCAAAATACCTGAAGGATGAGGAATGTTGTATTCAGAATTATTATGTTCGTTTGAAGGATCCCATGCGAGGTGATGTGGCCCGGAAGGATTTGACTTTGGCTTAAAATTAGGAGGCCGNGCCATAGAAATTGATATAATAAAATTAAAACAAAAATCCCTACATATAGTAGAAGATTCATAACACATACCTATCAAAATAGAAATTGCAAAATACCATCTGGATGTATCTGGTGACTTTTCATCTAATGCAGCATTCAGCCAATCATTAATTTGTAAAATTATTATTCTTTTTGAAATTTGATCGATATTTTTTAACGCCCATTTTTCTCTTTCTCTTTGAGGACTGATATGTCTATGTACATAACTGGGTTCTAGACTTTCAACCACTTCATCTAATTTTGAATTAAAACCTGCCTTATCAATTGAAAATAAACCTAGAACCTGAGTAGATAGTTCAGAAATNGATTCTGGATATCGCGCAGGAAAGTCGGGTAATTCTAGTGGAGGATTTGGTAAAAAACCATGTTTAAAAGAGTCTTTTACATATTTTGATAATAACTCTGTACAATTCTCCCAGACTAGAACACTAGATTCACGGCGAACCATGAAGGTCACCAGTTAAATCTCTAATTCAATGTTTAAATTTTGAATTAATTCCTTGTAACGATTACGAATTGTTACTTCTGTGACTCCTGCGACCTCTGCTACTTCTCTTTGAGTTCTTCTCTTTCCACAAAGAACACTGGCAATGTAAATTATTGATGCAGCAATTCCAGTAGGACCCCTGCCACTAGTCAATTCTCTTTCTTGTGCAGCAGCGATTAATTCGTAAGCTTTAGCCTGTACTTCTGCATCCAAGTCTAAGCCAGAGCAGAAACGTGGAATATAATCTTCTGGTTTTGTTGGAGGTATTTTCATTTTTAACTCTCTTACCATAAATCTGTAAGTGCGCCCTATTTCTTTTCTACCTGTTCTACTAGCTTCACCGATTTCATCTAACGTACGAGGATTAGAGCATTGTCGACAAGCAGCGTAAAGACTAGCAGCAGCGACACCTTCTATTGATCGTCCTCGGATTAATCTTGCCTCAACTGCTTTTTTATAATTCACAGCAGCTGCCTCTCTAATTGATTTGGGCAAATCTAGACGGCTGGCCATTCTATCTAGTTCTGCTAATGCCATTGCCAGATTTCTTTCGGTGGCATTACTTACTCTTGATCTTTTTTGCCATTTTCTCATACGATAGAACTGGCTTCTATATCGGCTCGAAATTGATTTCCCTGAATAGTCTTTATTTTGCCAATCGATATCTGTAGAAAGTCCTTTATCATGCAACATAACAGTCATTGGAGCCCCGGTACGTGCTCGCTGGTCTCCTTGTTCTGGGCTAAAAACTCTCCACTCGGCACCTTGATCGATTACATTATCTTCCAAAACAAGACCGCAGTCTTGACAAATTAGTTCTCCTCTGTTTTCATCTTTTACTAAATTTCGACTTGCACATTCTGTACACTTAACTGTATCTTCAATAAGGTCATTCGCCATAATACCACTCCATCTTTCCTAGGAAAGATAAAATACTCCGAAAGCGCATTATATTTAAGTCTGACAGTAAATGTATCATTAATTTAATTTTCAAATCTAATCGAATTTAAAACTTAATTATCAAAAATCATGATATATATCCGGAGTGTGCCAAGGTTGCGGGAGTAGTAAAATGTTGGAAGAGCAATGGCCTCCAAAAAAAATATCTCTCACAAAAGGTAAAAGAATTTTATTTTTAACTAAGGATTTAGATTTGATATCTAAGCAATTGTATGATGGCCTCAATCTTAAAATGGAAGATTTGAGCATAGANGATCTCCTTGATGATATTAATACTGATGTAATGACTCCTGCTTGGGTATGTTTTGATCATGAGCCATCAAAAATTGCTGAAAATGCGTATGCTGGCCTGATGCATGGTGGTAGGAGAGTCTTTGAAGAGCGAGCGTTGATTGCTGGAAATTTTGAAGTGATAGTTTCTGGCCACAGAAAAGGAACTGGGTCGAGCAGAGAAACTGCTCCTCAGTGTGAAAGATGGTCTGGTATTAGATTAGTTATCGCTGCATCTTTCGCACCTATTCATGAAAGAAATAATATAAATTTAGGACAGTTAATGGGCGATTATGCGATTTTAGAAAGATTACAAAAAGGAGAGTCGGTAGATTTGTCAGAATTTACATCAAAATACGACCCAATAACCCGCTTAATATTAGAAAANGGAGGGATTTTGCCTTTTGCAAAAAAGTTAGGTGAAGGAGATATTGTATTACCAAAATCTGTAACTACAAAAAGAGAGATGACGATGGCAGAAAAGATAATTGCAAAGAAAATGATTGGAGACAATACAATTGAGAAATTTGTAAAGCCTGGTGATGCTGTGCTTGCATCTGTAGATGGTGGTTATTCACATGAATTTACTACCGCCCAAGTACACACATTCCTTAAAGAGGAATATGGAGATGATTATTCTATTCCAAATCCAATTAAGTTTGCAGTCTTCGAAGATCATTTGCTTTATGCAACAAATGTGCCTAAATTTAGTCCTCATATTAATAAAATAGAAAAGTTGCGGAGTATGCAAAAAATATTTCAAAAACATACCAAAGTTAGAGATTATTCGGCAGAAGGGGGCATTAGTCCTGGTATATGTCATCAGGTTGCTCGAGAAGAATTTATTGATGTTGGAGATTTTATTCAAGCAACTGATTCACATACTTGTATGGGAGGGGCTTCGAATGCATTGACATATGGCGTTGGTTCTACCGAATATGCAAATTTGATACATAATCAGTTTGCTTTTGTAAAGGTTCCAGAGAGTATTCGATTTGAATTAATAGGAAAATTACACCCAGGATGTACCGCAAAAGATGTTATTTTACATATATTATGGAATTATGCAGCTAAATCAGAAACGTTAGATAGAAGTATGGAATTTGGTGGACCAGGGCTTGCGAGTCTATCTATGGATGAGAGGGCAACTCTGTGTAATATGGCTACAGAGTGCAGTGCTAAAACTGGAATCTGTGAGCCTGACTCAGTAACAATAGAATGGTTATTAAAAAAGAGGAAGGGTTTAACTGCTGAAGAAATTGAAAAATGTTTTATTTTACCGGATAAGAATGCAACTTATGATGGAGGCGTACATGTAATTAATCTTTCAGAAATATTACCAATGGTAGCTCATCCTGGAGATCCCGATAAAGGGATTCCTTCCGATCCAACAAATGGTGCCTTTATCAAAGACCTAGGAGATATAAAGATAGATATTGCATATGCAGGATCGTGTACTGCAGGGAAAGATGATGACTTTGCATATTACGCGATGGTGACCAAGGCNGCATTGACTGCAGGGATGAAAATTGCAGATGATGTGGAATGTTATATCCAATTTGGATCTAAATCTGTCAAAGAATTATCCATAAAAAACGGATGGGTCGATTTATTTGAAAAAGCAGGAATAAAAATTATTGATCCCGGATGTGGTGCTTGCATTGGTGCAGGACCAGGAATAAGTAATGATGCTAGTCAAGTGACAGTTTCGGCAATTAATCGNAATTTCCAAGGAAGATCTGGTCCTGGTAAATTATATCTAGCAAGTCCTTTGACTGTAATGACAAGTGCTTTTACAGGTAAAATTACATCTTGGGAGCCCGAAATTTTTAATTAAATCTGAGGAATAATGAAGTATATAATATTGAGTACTTTTTCAATTAATTTCCATGCAAAGTTAAGGACGGTCTGCGTTCTGGATAGTGTAACCATAAGCAGGCCCCGTGCCAATAGGGTATTGGGAGGACCTGATGGAGGGATGTAAATGAACAAAGCNGAAGAAATTTCTAGTAAACAAAAACAAATTGCCGTAAGTGAGTTTTTTGAAAAAAATAAACATTTTCTTGGNTTTGATTCTTTACAANGATCAATAATNACTGCAGTAAANGANTCTGTAGATAATTCTCTAGATGCATGNGAAGAGGCTCGTATATTACCAAATATACATGTTGAATTAAATAAACAAAANGGCGATAAAATTGAATTTATAACACAGGATAATGGTCCTGGGATACCANGAAATGCAATCGANGANGTTTTTGGAAAATTTCTATTAGGGTCAAGATTTCATGCCATTAGACAAACTCGTGGACAGCAGGGTATCGGCATAACAGGAGTGGTGATGTATAGCCAGTTAACCACAGGATCGAAGACCCATGTTATATCAAAAGTTAAACAGGAATCTTCTGCAGTTATTGTTGAATTGGGTTTAGACACAAGAAAAAATAAGGCAATAAAAACTGGCGAGAGGCGCGAGGTATGGATTAATAATAACACAGGTGAAGAGATAGAACAAGGGTTGAGGATCAGAACTATTATGAAAGGTAAATATCAGAAAGGAAAGCAATCTGTTCATCAATATCTTAGAATGACTTCGATAGTTAATCCTCATGCGAGTATATCTTTAATGGTACGAGATAATGATGGTAACATAATAGATCAGGGTAATTGGCCTCGCACAACAGAACGATTGCCTAGGGTAGTTTCGGAAATCAAGCCTCATCCTCATGGCATCCATCTAGGGACTTTGCAACGGATGTTGCGGGAATCCGGTGAAAGAAAAATGACTTCGTTTTTACGTCATAATTTTTCTGGAGTCAGTATGAGAGCAGCTAGAGAAATCCTTGGAAAAGCTAAAATTGACGAGGGAAGAGAGCCTAAAAGGATTAAAGCCGATGATGCCCAAGAAATGTTAAATGCATTTCAAAAGGTTAAACTTCTTTCGCCNCCTATGGATTGTCTTTCTCCGATAGATGATTTATTGATTAAAAAAGGTCTTTCTAAAGCAATTGATTCTAGGTTTGCGTCCACTGTAACTCGGAATCCTAGTGTTAGTCAAGGAAATCCTTTCCAAATAGAAGTAGGTTTAGTTTTTGGTGGAGACCTAAGTGCTGATGGACCAATAGAAGTTTTGAGATTTGCAAATAGAGTGCCTCTAATGTATCAGCAAGGCGGTTGTCTACTTACAAAGGCCCTTGAGTCAGTTGATTGGAAAAGATATGGCCTTGAACATCCCGGAGGACGAGGAGTGCCCAAGGGGCCTGCAGCTTTATTGATTCATCTTGCGTCAACTAATGTTCAATTTACTAGCGAAGCAAAGGAGGCGGTAGCAGAAAATGAAGAAGTTCATGAAGAGATAAGGAAGGCTTTACTCGAAGTTGGGAGGGGGTTGAAGAATCACCTAAAGAAAAGTTCACAACGAAAAAAGGCAAAAGAAAAATTCGAATTGGTGAATATAATATTACCTGAAATAGCAAAAAAAAGTTCGGAAATACTTGCAAGGCCTGAACCTGATCTTGCTCCAGTGATAACTCAAATTATGAATGCTGTATTTTGTGAAGAGGNTTTAAATTGGGATAAAGAACGTAAAATTACGACTTGTTCAATTAAAATTTACAATTATACAGCAAGAGCAAGAGCATATACTATTTTAGCAAAGTGGCCAGAAAATGAAGATACTGCGATGGTAGATAATAATCGAGGAGGTAGAAAGGAAACAAAGGGAATTTGGGCTTGGAGACTAGATACATTAAATCCCGGAACGTGTACTACTATTGAATTCGGGGTATCCGGACTAACAAAGGGAGATTGGGTAGATACAGATATTTTCTTTAGAGGAAATGGAGAGATAATAGGTGCTACTAAAATTGATGAGAGTTTACTTAATGAAATACGTAAATCTGAGGCTTTAATAATTGCTGAAAAAGAAATAATAAAAGAATCAAATAATTTAGAACCATTGATTGACAGAGCAGAAGAAANCGTACAACAAGATATATCAACAACTATTTTACAATCAAAAGAAGGGCAACTTTCTTTATCTGAATGGGAGGNAGAATGATGACTTTAGGAAAAACAAAAACNAAAGAAGAAGTNATAGAAGCATTACATANTGTNGCTGCAGAAATGCATGATAAAATGTNGAAAGGNAANCCTCCAGCGATGACTCTGCCNGTTAGAACAAAAAAGAANATACANTTTGATAAAANATTGCAAGTTTANAAATATGGNAAAAATAAGAGTACCAGAGATGCNACNGCTTTAAGTTCAGCNAGNGTTTTNTTGCGCTCATTACATATAACAGAATTTATAGAAGAAATGATTGAATCTGGTAANTCTTCAACTTTAAGAGAAATGTATTATATCTCTGAAGGGTGGGGGAATGGTAAATTTGGTACTCAAAATGAGAGTAATAATCTCGCTGAAGATTTAGAAATAGTAACAAAATGTATAAGAGAGGATTTTAAATTACGCCCTGAAGAAGATGGTGCTAGAATAATTGGTAATGTTACATTTGAAGAAAAAAATCGTAAAGGAGAATGGATGAGAATAAATTGCAGAGATGATGTAGGTGATTCGGGATATGGCGTCCCATATAACGTAGAATCTGAAAAATTGAGATTGGTTGAACATGATATTGATTTCGTAATGGCAGTTGAAACAGGAGGGATGTTTGACAGGCTAGTTGAAAATGGATTTGATGAAGAAGCTAGATGTGCAATAATACATCTAAAAGGACAACCAGCAAGATCAACCAGACGTATTATGAAAAGAATGAGTGATGAATGGAAAAAGCCCATACTTGTATTCGCTGATTGTGATCCTTGGTCTTTCAGAATTTTTGCAAGTATAGCATATGGTGCTATAAAAACAGCCCATATATCCGAGTATTTAGCAACAAATGAGGCAATATATTTGGGAATAACTGCAGATGATATTTTAGCTTATGATTTACCAAGTGATGATTTAACAAAATCTGATTTAGGGGCTCTTGAATCAGAATTATCTGACCCAAGATTTGCCACNGGATGGTGGAAAGAACAAATTAATCTAATGCAAGAGATAGGGAAAAAGGCAGAGCAGCAATCTCTAGCAAAATATGGTCTTGATTTCGTTACTGATACGTATCTACCTGAAAAATTAGCAGCGTTAGGTCTGAAATATTAATTAAAGGATTGATACATAGGCACTAAATAGATAGTTGTAGGTGATAATTTGCTTAAGATAGGGAAATGGTTAGCAGTTATATCGCTAGTTTTTTTATTGATGGGTACAATAGCATATTTTTATGCTCAAGATGATATGATAGAAATTTTAGATCCAAAGACTACAAATTTAGTAGAATTACCACCTAATACAAGTCAATCTGTAGAATTAGAAAGAATGGGGTTATATGTGGCTCTACGAATTGATGGAGAAAATATTTTGCCCGAATTAAAATTAATTAATAGTTCTGGTGAAGAAATTGAAGGGAGAGAGGCCGCATGGTATGATTTTGACAGAGCCGGTGTAGATGGTACTGTTTATCAGACCGTAATGGTTTTTGAAAATACAAAAAATGAAAAATATATCTTATATAATGAAGGGGGAACTACGCTATGGCTTATTGATGAAACATCAAATCAAATAGAAATAATGAGTGATCCCGGTTTTATAGCGATAAGCTGTGGGTTTTGTATGGGAATTCCATTGGCCATTTTAGCAGTAATTACTCTTATAATAGGCTGGAGAAAAGGGACAGGAAATCAAAAAATGTCAATATCCGATGAATTGTATATTAACAAAGAAGGAGGAAAAATAAAGATTGTGACGGATATTCAAAATATTCCAGACCCGTTCACAAAAAATAATGATTTAAAAATCGATAAAAAAGAAAATATAGACAAAAAGGATACCTTTTGGGAAGATTGGGACAATCAGAAATAATGATTGGGTTTTTAGAATACCTACCACTACCCAACCATAGGTTGGTAAGTGGATGGTTGGTTTTGATGAGGCTTTATCTGTATTAGAAAATCCTACAAGACGAGAAATTTTAATGCTTCTTGTGAAAGAACCGCACTATCCTTTACAGATTTCGGAATTGATAAATGTTAGCCAACAAGCAGTAGTTAAGCATCTAAAAGTACTCGAAAACGCTGATTTTGTTAATTCAGAAATGGTCGCTTCAGAAAAGGGAGGTCCGCCTAAAAAAATGTATAAAGTAGATCAATCATTTTCTATAAGGCTAGATTTAGGGCCTGACTTGTTCCGCACAGAACACAGAAAAATACCTAGTGGAGGTGCGATGAAACTTTCAAATAAACTTCCCATTGAGTTGGAAGGAGTTGTTAAAAGAATGGGTACAAGAAGAAAATTAGACCTGGCCGAAGCAATCGATGTTTTAGGTGAGTTGGATATTGTTTTAGAAAAAATAGATAATCAGCGTGATGCAATTATCGCTATGCATCAGCAAGTTAAGAAAAAAGTATCATCTAGTGTGTCAGAACACTCCAATTCCTACGAAGAGCGGAGGTTGGCTCATGCTGTTATGAATCAGCCAAGACGGCCTTTAGATCTCGATTTATTTTCTCATGGACTGAGAATACAATCCATGGATGCAGAAGAAATGATGGAGAATCTACGCGAACGTTTACTAAGAGATTTTGCATCCAGCAAAGGAGATTTTGTGGCTGCATCTAAAGGAACTCCTTTGCCTTGGTGGCTAGCAAAATAATATTAGAATCTAGTATCTTCATCATCATTTCTTGACATTAGACTTGTCTTTTCAGCAAATGCTTGTAGTGCATCTAGCCTTCTTCCATACATTACATATCCAGCTACGCCGATTAAGGAAAATGTTGCACCAAGAATGATGGTTGGAACGGAATACCGTGCTATTACATCAATGATAACATCTCCAGTTCCAAAGGTAGAACTTAATTCTCCGCCTGGTATTCTCATGATATTATTTGTTTCATCGGTCTCTACTATGTCATTATCTGAATCAACAACAACGACAATATCATGATTTCCGGCTTCAACCATGTATAGTAATGTAATAGGGTCGGGATTTTCTAATCCTCCATCTCCAATAGGCATAATTGCTTTGATTATTTGTCTGTAAACTATATTTGTCTCATCACAGCCATTTTTCTTTATATTATTCGGAGATTGGTCTTTGCAAAGTATTACATTAACGTCTGTTGCATGCGCATTTCCTCTATTAACTATCTTAACGCTTACAGATAGCATCTCTCCAATTGCGCCTTTTCTATCACCTGTTGTAACTTCTATAATTTCTAAATCCGGAGCCCTCAAACGTAATTCCAATATTTGCTCGTTATTATCACAGTCTGGTTTGTAATTATCAGGAAAGCCGTCCTTATTAGTATCTAGAGTGCAAGAATCTTCCCAACCTGGAGTTTCATCATAATCTCCTCCATTATCTGATGAGCCGTGCATTGAAATGGCTTTTATTCCAATCTCTCTATTTTGAAGAGCGGCATCTGGTGCTATGGAAACAATTACTACTATTTGCAAAGTTGTATATGCTTCCATCATAGGTAGCGTTAATGCTCCTGTTTGAGCAGAAAGATAACATCCTTCAGAAGGTATTGGTTCCGATAATGTTAAGAAATCGGGAGATTGTCCTAAACATAGATTCTCTATTGGGTATTCGGTATCAAAATCTTCTAAAAGAGCGAATTTTATCTCCCAATTTGAAAGTGTGTTCATACCAGGCATAACTCCCCAGCCTCCTGCTGCATCAATTGTATGATTGTGTAGTGTTGGTTGATCTGGTACATTACCGAAATTTGTTACATTCAAAGTAAATCTAACTATTCTACTAGGAGCAGTGGTTTTGATTTTGCTTTCTACACTGGGATCTAATGTTATTCTCATATCATGAAATTCGATAATATTAACCTTAAGTGATATTATATCTCTCAATTTACTACCTTCATATTCTTCTTCACTGTAAATATTAAAATTAACAGTATATTCTCCTGCTAAAGTTTTTTCGGGTACATTAATTATTATTGGATATTCGCCTATCTCATCTCTATCTAATTCTCCAAATAATATTCTTGGTATTTCAATATCCCAAACGTGAGAGTTTCCATCTGAATCTGTAATAGATTCTATGGTAACATCGAACCTATCTGCACCATTCCCAAGATTCTCAATCGTTGTATTCATTTGATATGGTTGTCCTGGATAAAGATCCAGAATGGTTTCTGGAACGGTTGCCTTTAAATCGTATCTTTGTATGACATTTGTCAAAATCACCACTGAATCTCTAATTTTTGGTTGCCCGTCTAAATGGGCTCTNACTGCNACNGAATCNCCTAAACCTGCTGTTGCATTGTATGGTGCACACATTATTGCAGTAACAGTATATGGAGTATTGATTTGAGACCAATACCGTGGAGCNTCATCAGCAGGNCCATTGCCNCCNGGTGCATTTGAGAAATCTAAATCNACNGTCCAGNGATCGNATCTCCATGTCTCTTCTGTCCAATTACTTGGTTTATCAGGAGGNGCTCCNGGNACATTAAACACCAAATGCCCAGGAGTAAAATGNTTAGTGACATCAATATCAAACTCANCNCATTCTCCTGGAAGAACATATTGNGTNGTNTCTCCTACTGAGAAAACNATATTNCCNGTTGTTCTNGTTGAAACATTTATCCATAATTCCANAACATCAAANGTTCCTCTATCTANAGATAAAACTGGTTCACCCATAGACCATCCCTTCAGATATATTACAAATGTNCCTGGTTCTTGTGATGTNGGTACGCTTACTTGCANATTTTTAGTTACAGACTGTAAAGGATCNAATGAAATAGAAGTTGGGAAATCNATNCCCCAACCAAATGGTAATGCCCACTCATTNTGTCCTTCTANTGTTGAAGGNTCATANAATGCAAATGTATCATAAACATTACCGGTNTTCTTNACAGAAACAGAGAAAATAGCAGATCTGCCTTGTTCAATNTCTACTTGATAGTGGCTGGNATCTAATTCAATACCATGCACTACATCCATCANNGTTANGGTTAGNTTTTCATTGAANATTGCNACNTCTTTNTATGATACTGCGGTTATTTTAACTTGTGCTAATTCNTCNTCTTTAGCCTGNTATATCGTTGGAGCTCTTAATTTCAAATAAATAGGGACTACTTCTCCGCCTTCCAAATGGACAGGAGTAGATTCAAATATTGGCGTATTGTTTGTGGCATAAAATAGTGTTGCGCTCCAATTCTGAGGAATTCCAGACAAAGTAACTGTAAATGTATCTTTAACTAATTCTGCTGGACCGGGGGTTGGATTTGCAATAGTCATATTATATGTGGTTAATTCACCAGGGAAAATTGTATGATAGAATGTTTCTGTTTCTTCTGGGCAGTCATAATAATGTCCTTCTAAATTAGGATTGGCAATCACTTTTTCATCACAAGCCAAAGAAATATCCACTAGTCCTGTTAGTACGTGGACATAGCATAGAGTATATTTTCCAGCATTGTTTTCTTCGTTACATTTGTTAGTATCGGACCACCCAAGATGNGCCCCGCTTCCCAAATCATTAGCAAATGCCGGAGTCTGCCCTAAATCCGGTGTAGCGGGAGAGTTTGGGCCCAATTTATCTGATTGCCATGTAGTTACAGGTATAATTGTCCATGGATCAAATATTGAAGATGCTATGGAATTCAAAGGAAAACCATCTGGATAGTCATCATTAGTGTGGTTTAAACGGGTGTATACTACAGTTTCTCCCTGTGTTTCGTTATAATTATCTAACCATGCAAGATGAACATTGTCAAAAGAATCTGTAATTATTGATGGTAGATGTGAATTGCCGCCAAAGGGTCTATTGGGATCAATTCCTTGTATCCCCTCTACATCGGAAATTGCTGCATCCGCAATTTGTTTTATTCCATATGTAGGTAATCCTTCTGCTGCTCCATCCCATTCGGCAGCACCTCTTAATTTTAGTCTAGTATAATATACTTCGTAGTTGACATCGATATCGAAACCATAAGCTCTTCCATCTTGCCATGCTAAATGTGTAAGACCAGTAGAATCTAGTGCTATAGCTGGATGTAAGCTATATGCATCATTAAGTGTTATTCGTGTATCATTTACAACAACTAAATGCCCATAACCAGATATATCTTCTGATGGCCCTAAATCTTCAGTGTAAGTATTAGTATTCGAATTCACTTCTGTCCCTGGATCTCCTTTGACCCAGCCGGGCCAAGGTCTATCCAAAAGAGAAAGAGGATCTAAAACTGTCATGTATATTTCTCTAGAATTATTAGTTGAAAGATAGACCATTGCCTCGACCATTATTTCTAGTTCAGCTGAGCTAGAAGAGGATGTGGGGAAACCATACATCTGTCCTCCTGCATTTGTTAATCTGAGATTATTACCATTGCAAGTTCTTGCATTCAGGCCAGAGCCGTTCGGACATTGTGCTAAATCCATCATGTAAGATCCTACCTCTGTATCCGAACCTGCCCAGAGAGGGGTAGGTACAATATCGGCTGTCACACAAGCGTCATGTGATTCTGAAATACTCACAGTGTCGTCATTGTCCATGGGAGTTCCNCCGTATGGTCCTTCATCTGAAATTGGTATTACTATTTTAGTGGCATTTGGGTTCCATTTATGGTCTAATTGTGTTGGAGGGTTTCCTGGAACGTTACCATTCGCATCATACCAAGATAGGCAAGCCCATGTTGCAGCAGGACCCCAAAACTCACTGTAATATCCTCCATCGGCTGGGAGATCTACTGCGGCATTGTTGAAAACTACTTCATCTAAATATCTTATTCCTCCTGAATTTTCACTATCTCCCAAAGGTGTACTTCTAGGTCCTTGGCTACCAGAGCCTCCGGTTTGATACGCAGTTGCGCATGCTCCACTCTGTGATGCAGCAGGCCAGTTGCCGCTTAGAGCGTAAAGAGTTTCATAAACACTCATATTAGCGCTTTCCAATAATGGTTTTAGCCCAGGGAAGGAGCCCCCACTAGCAAANTTACCTCCATAGAAAACAACACACATGTCTGCCCATTCAGTATTCATTGAGCCTGAAGTATCTATTGGTACGACCATTTCAACCTTGCCTCCACGGGTATCATCCCAAACGATTTGAACAAAATCATCAACATCTACGGCTATATCTGGATGTCCTTTGTGTCCTAAAATAGGAGTTAATAGAGTGCTATCAATTGCTATTACGGCTTCCCTTGTTACATAGTCTATTTCAAGCATTTTATAGTATATCTGTGGCTGTTGATAAAATTTTTCTAGAGGTTCAAAGGCATCCTCCCAGACTATATGAGGATCATTGTTAGAGTCAACATCTATTGCGGGGTAATCACGATTTTGGGGATTATTGGCAACCTCGTAATCATTAACTATTGAAATAACTGAGTCTAATGCGGGGGAACCATCCCTATCATCCAAATAAGGATCTAATAATGTATACATTATAGAATACTGACCTGCTTTGTCTGTCCAAACAACATGTACTTTGTCATCAGAATCGACTACGATATCAGGATGCCATGCTCGATGGCTACCTGGATTTGAAATTTGAGTAGCATCAATTATCGTTTCTCCTCTTGGATCCTGCATTTGATAATAGAGATGTTGTGTGTTTCGACTAAATACCAAATGTATATTTCCATTTGAATCTCCATGTATTGCCATCATTCTGTCGCTATATTGAGTTCCACTGTTTACTATTTGTATCGGGTCGGTCAAAACAACATCACTTGCCTCTGCTTGGGGCATTTCAATTGCTGCAAATAAACTCAAAAGCATGATAGAAACTAAGGTAATACTATTTCTTTTCTTAAAGGAATCTGCTTTTCGGATACCATAATCAGGATGCATTGATTAATCTGAGGATTTTCAGATACTTAACTGAACCCCTTTGCGGTCACAAATTAAATTATAATAATAATAGATTTTTTAGTAAATTAAATCCATTTTGAAGGATCAAATTCTTTTCCAAAACCACCAGATTCATCTGTGTCTATTTGGGTTTTTTCGGACTCTGTTATTGATGTTTTTTTAGCCATTCTGGATGCCCAATCATCCACTGGCCCGGGTTTACCAATTCCTTTACCAAATGTAAACTTTATTTTATGGATTAATGATAATTTTATTAGCCAAAGTTTACGCATTGTATGCATAAATTCGTTTTGATTTAGTCCGTCGAACCATATTGGTCGAGATAGGTTAAATGCTTGTAAAGGACCTGATTTGTCACTTTTATGGCCAATGTGTAAGACCCAATCTAAATCACTGTTTGTTAATTCTAGCCTTGTATTATGTAGCCAGTACTCCCACTCTTCTTTATTTGTGTTCGATTGATTAATCATACTTTTTTGTTGTCCTTCATCGACTCTGGTTACAGTATAAATTAAAATTAAATTTCTTTTCTTAGGGATAACGATATTGAAAATATGCCCTTGTCGTGTCGGGGGATATTTACAATGTAAATGGATCAAGGCTTGATCATCATTAATTTCTTTATATTCAAGGCTCTCACTATTGAGCCAATTTTTAATACAATTGATTGCGTCTTGTGCATTCACAATATCACATGACCGGGGCATCCTATTTTAGTACGTCTAAATTTGTATTTATTTCTTTAATTAATTTAATTAGTTTTAACCCNTCTTGAGAATTTTTTAATTTTTTAGCTTTGTCTATAAATTTATAATCTGTCCACATATCGTAACCAATTAAAAATAAAAGATTAAAATAATGGCATATAAAGATTGAAATGATTAAAAAGAATGGGAAAAGTAAGATTGGTATTTGATAAATCATCATATTGATAATATAAAAATACACTATAGATATCAATGGCCAAAATATTATTGGNGAAATTAGAGCTGCTATCATATGATACGTTGTTCGTGCATCTATTCCCTCGTCTGTTTTATTGCCGAGATACCAGGCAAATAAGGCTTGTATTCCAGTAGAAGTAAGAGTTACAGGAGCGCAAAGNACCATAATAATCAACCCAAAAAAAGCTTTAATTAGATTTGGTCTATCTTTAATTGTAATATCATTGTTTATTACTCGCCCATCTAAATTATATGAATGTAAAATTTTTGAAGCTTCTTTTGCAGTTTCTTCCAAGATTGGATTTGGTTTTGCTCGTATTTTTTCTCTGATATTCCTTGTTGCAAGTACCTCTTGTTTGTAACTGGATAATGCTATTTTGTTATCAATAGAAAGGAGGTGGGCAAGTAACTGCCATGATCTGTAGGTTTCCCAATCTGGTGCGTCTCTCGATATATAGCCTAGTTTGCTTGTTAGTTCATCTCTTAATTTTATTACTAAATCTTCTGGAGGTTCTATCCAAATCCCTTGCATTAATTTTTGTCTATCTTCTGGTATTGGATTATATGGAACTGAAACCGGTTCTATTTGTTCTAAATATAAATCAGTCCTAAACCAATAATGAACTCTAAAATGCAATCCTATGGGTTGGAAAACGGGAGGAGGTATGTTGCGCTCTTTCGCTATGGATGCTGCATTTATTGCAGACCTCATAGACCCAGTTCTTAGATGTCTTAATTGTGAATCTTGATGCCCGATTCCTTCAGGCATAATTATTGCACAATACCCTCCTGAAAGGGCATGCGCGACAGTAAGCATACTTCTTTGATTTAAATAATGGGCGAACTCGGCTTCTGCTATACCTTCCATTTGTTCTGCTTTCCTAATCACTGGTTGTGATCCAATACGTCTTGCTATCCAACTTATCACTGGAACTGAAGTAGTCAAATCGTGCCTTCCTAATGTGACCATTCTTTGTTTTGGATTGCTCATTGTAATAGAAATAGGATCTACTAAACCATTTACATGGGTTGCAACGCATAATCTACCTCCTTCGGTATGAAAGGGTTTTTCCACTTCTTTTCTTCTAAATAGGTACGCCCATGGAATTAAAAGGATTGTTGTCAAAAATTTCCAGAACCATCCAGAGCCCGGATGTGTCCCATCATGAGCCCAAGGAACTGATTCTAATTTGCGCATATTAATTTTTTTTGCACTTTTAGATAGTTCAGGGGCTATGTCTTTTGGGACAGAAGGGTCGCCTTCCATGATTATCTCAAGAGGGTATTGGTTTAGACTATGTCCCTTGTAAAATGTTTTGATATATTTTTTTAGACAACATTATTGCTTCATCATGATCTATGGGAGAAGATTGGAATGGGAATCGNAGACCGCGACCATCTTCATATTTAGGTATAATGTGAAAGTGAACATGGAAAACTGATTGGTAAGCACTTACACCGTTATTTTGTAATACATTAAATTCTTTTGCGCCTGTTACATCTAAAATTGCCCTTGATATTTTAGGCAGTATTGCACCTATTGCGGATGCNGATTTAGTAGATAGTTTATCTAATGTTGTCGCCGCTTCTTTTGGTATGATTAGTGTATGNCCCGGACTAAATGGATTTATATCTAAAATTGCTATAATTAATTCATCTTCATACAATTTATAAGATGGTATTTTACCATCGATGATCAAAGAAAATATAGTCTCTTCTTTCGACAAAATATCCTTTCCTATTTTTCTAAAAGTATTTTTTCCAGTACTAATATTAGATTCTGAATTTGCAAAGCCATCAATAATTCAGTATTCATCGTTTTTGATGTATCTGTAATTCTAATGCCATTTTCTTGGAGATTCTTGAGGGATTTTGTAATTCCTGTAGTCTCATCTGGGTTATTAATTAAATCATTTGCAAGAGAATTTAANATAGTTGAGATTTGTCCAACCGTTTTACCTTCCGGTTTGTGTATCTTATTTAGCGCATCCAAAGATTTCTGTTCCTCTGATTCGACTAGGGACGAGTTAGAAAAATTTTCTTTAACTGCCCATGAAGACGCGCTTAAACCGGCTATTTTCCCAGATAAAAGTGCGTGTAATAACAAATTTCCGGGTAATAATCCATTACCATGCATGCCATTGTTTGAAGATTGTCCGGCAGCATAAAGTCCAGTGAACCACAATTTTCCTTCATTAACTGTAACCCGGCCATTAGGGTCAACCGGTATTCCTCCAGTTGTAATCACAGATGGAGAAATAGGAATAACATCTGTATTTATGTCTAAATTGGTTCTATTCTTTATATTTAATAATGTATTTTTATACCAGGGCTTGTCCTCTTTATTCATTTTTCTTAAATCCAATACACATGACTCTTCTAAAACGTCACTTGGTTGGGCATCGTCTCCATTTGGTTTTCTTAATTGTGCACCAGAATCTAGAATATCCATAGGCAGATGCATATCAGTTCCTTTAATTGTTAGGGGGTGTATCGGAAAATTATTAATTCCTTGTAAAGGTATTTCTGATTTTATTGCTAAGGCTATTCCTGTCCCAGAACCTACGCCTGGTGTTTGCCATAATCCTTCATATCCTTCTGTAGCAAGTATAATTGATTTGGCTTGTATTGAATTGACTTCGCCTGAAATTATATCGAGATAAATGAGTCCTCTTACTTGTTGATTATCCGAAACAATAGATAAAACTTGACAGTCAAATCTCCTAGTGATTTTCCTTTTTATGGTTTGTTCTTCCAATATTCTTGTGATTTCGCGCACTGTTGAATCGCCAGAACCAGTTAATCTTGCTTTATTATGTCCAGGCGCCCTAGAACGATGAGGAAGTCCGTCATCATCTCGTCTAAATATAAGTCCCCAGCGTTCTAATTCTGTAACTATTGAGACGGCTTGACCACAAAAATTTGCTGCTGAAATTTTATTTGTTTTGTCACCTCCTGCAGAAATAGTGTCATCACGGTGTGCAGAAGAGTCGATTTCACCTAAACTTGCGGCGAGCCCCGCATATGGTGGTTCTCCTTGCCTCGATCCTATGCCTGCGCTATCAATTAATAATGTACTTGCACCACCGTCTGAAGCTGATATGGCTGCACGTAATGCGGCAGGATTTCCCCCAATGACTACGACCTCCCAAGACTCCATATGCTCCCGCAGGAACAATAATGTCATGAACGTGACGGATAATGTTTCTTTATTGGTGCATACTATTCTGCAAAACTAAGTGCTAATTCTCTAACTGATGATGCGGCATCAATCATTTTATTTCCGGCACTTTCAGCGTGTGCTCCTGCTGAAATAGCGGTATTTACTACCGTACTAATCAAGGTTTCACCAGTATCTAAATTAAGATTTATTTGGACAGGTCTACTTCCGGAAACGGTATTAGGCCAAGCCAAACCGACCCATAGCGTGACGCAGTTATCTAATTTTTCTGTAAGTGCATTGACAAGGTCTTCGTCTCCTTCTCCTAGGTCTATGGAAGATCTTAGTCTCTTGGAGGTTGGTGACTGTAACCTAATTACTTGAGAAGTGGGCGCTCCTTCAGCAGAAATTATTTCTATTTCTATTATTCTTTCTTTTCTTGAAAAATTATGAACCATGACGATTAAATCGGTTTGTCCCTCAGATGCTAATGGTGGGATCTCTAAATCCATTCTCCATTCATCTTCCACAATAGATGAATGTCCTCTTTGGACGTCTCCGACTAGTCTATCTATAACCCTAAAAAAAGAAGGTTGCCAACTTTTAGTGTGTTGAAGGAGTATTTGTAAAGAATTTAAATTGAATTTCGTATCTGATTTTAAATCATCTACTGCTGAAACTTTGAATACCCTCTTTATTTCTGTAAACATTCTATTTTCATCTAGCAAATTAAGGGAGTTGAGGTGTAAGGTTCTAAGTAAATATTCAACGGCCTCTTCGGGGTTGGTATGTCTCCTAACTTTATTTTTCAAAGAGTTAATCCATTCTTCAAAGTATGTTGCCGTTTCCGGGTCTAAATGAGCTATTAATATTTCAGTAATAACCTTTTCAAGTGCGCTGTGGTGTAATGTTGGGGCATGTAAAGATAATAATGGAAATTGGTTATCTCTCATTGGTATTTCTGTTGAATCAAGAGATATAGATAATAGAAAGGAAAATATCCCTAAGATTATTGCTGAACCATTAAGTATTGAGCCAAGGACTATATCTGTTTGAAATGAAGAAATAAAGTAAAGTAAAATAGCACTGAACAATGGGGCTAGTAATCGTGTTGTTTCTAAAACACGCCTTTCTCGAAGAGAATTGATAATCCTCTCTGTTCCTGGTATTGAATTCATTGATTTTTTTCCTTCTGAAGTTTTCAATTGTAATCTATCTCTGGCTGACATCTGAGCGAATATTATTGCCAGGAAGCTAGGAATAAATAACAAGAAAATAAAGAAAAATAATACTATGCTAATTCTAACGTCTGTGTTTTCAAATTTAAAATAATTTAAAGTGGCATAAATTGGTGCTAATAATAGAAGAGAAATTCGGATTTGTTGTAGCGCCCTATAAGAAGCAATCCTAGTCCATAATTTTCTTCCAGTATCTCTTGCATGTACTCTTCGATATAATGAGTTTTGATTTCCTGCACCATAGGTACTACCAATTCCATAGGGAGTTGGAAGTTCGGACTCTTTGCCCATGGTTGTTCGAAAAGTATCATGAAGTTTATGCTATCGGCCTAACTGTTCTAAAATACCCTGTTATAACAATACATTTCTTGAGAGGCGCGTCGTCGGAAAAACGGGCGTGTAGCATAGCCTGGATAATGCACTGGCCTCCTAAGCCAGGGATCGCGGGTTCGAATCCTGCCGCGCCCGCCATATTCATAATAAATTTCGAAGATGCTTGCCTGTAAAGCTATTAGCGTTATTAGAAATTTCTTGTGGGGCGCCTTGAGCAATAATATGTCCTCCCCTTTCTCCTCCTTCTGGGCCGAGGTCAATTACCCAATCTGCGCATTTAATAACATCTAAATGATGTTCAATTACTATTACAGTGTGGCCATTTCTACGTAATCTGAGTAATACGTCTACCAATTGGTGTACATCAGATAATGCCAATCCCGTTGTGGGCTCATCTAATATGTACATTGTGTGTTTTCTAGGTACTTTATGCAACTCTGTAGCCAATTTTACTCTTTGTGCTTCTCCTCCTGAGAGTGTTGTAGCAGGTTGACCAAGACGGATATATCCCAATCCTACATCTTGTAAAGTTGAGAGGATTCTGTAAATTGATTTTTGATTATTAAAAAATATACATGCTTCATCTACATTCATTTCCAAAACATCATGTATTGTTTTACCCCGCCATAAAACTTCCAATGTTTCTCTGGTGTATCTCTTACCTTTGCAAACATCACATGTTACCCAAACATCTGGTAAAAAATTCATTTCGAGTTTTGAGGACCCTGCGCCCTTGCAAGACTCACATCGGCCGCCTTTTACATTAAATGAAAATTGGCCCGGACCATATCCACGTTCTTTTGAGATATTAGTCTGAGAAAATAAGTCTCTTATTGGTGTAAATAATCCCGTATATGTTGCAGGGTTTGATCTTGGCGTACGTCCGATTGGAGATTGATTGATTACAATCACTTTGTCTATGTTATCCAATCCTTCAATACTATCGTGAATACCTGGCACATCATCAGAGCCATGTAATTGTCTAAGAAGTGCGGGCGCTAAAGTAGACGTGACAAGAGATGATTTACCCGAACCTGAAACACCGGTAAATACGACAAAGCGCCCTAATGGGATATTAACATCTATATTCTGTAGATTATTTTGTTTGGCACCATTGATTTTAACCCAATAATCTGTTATAGGCTTTTGTCTATCTTTTGGTAATGGAATAGAAGATTTTCCTGATAGGTAGGCGCTAGTAATACTTTTTTTATTTTTAATTAAATCTTCTATTGTTCCGCTTACCAATATTTGTCCTCCTTCTTTACCTGCTCCCGGNCCAATATCAACTATCCAGTCGGCTTGTCTCATTGTAGCTTCATCGTGTTCGACAACAAGTAATGTATTTCCTAAATCTGTTAATTCCCTCAGTGTTTCTAGTAATCTGCCATTGTCTCTTGGATGCAGGCCTATACTAGGTTCATCTAAAACATACATTACACCTGTAAGTCTAGTTCCTATTTGGGTAGCAAGCCTAATTCTTTGGGACTCACCCCCTGAAAGGGTGTTTGCACGGCGGTCTAATGTCAAATAGTCAAGTCCTACTAATGCCAAAAATCGTAATCGAGATTCTATCTCTTTAATGATATCATGCCCGATATAAATCGATTTNTCATTTAAACTGGTTGCTTTTAGAACTGTAATCGTCTCTGGTTTTTTCCTACCCAACTTTTCCCAAGTTTCTACATTATCATCTAGACGCCATTTTTGGACTACTGCTAAAGCCTCCAGTACACTACAGGCAGATATTTCTGGTAAAGAAANGCCTCCAACAATAACACCGCTGACTGCAGGATTAAGTTTTTGACCATTGCAATCTAAACATGGTTCNTCAGTCATGTATGAAGTTAGTCTCGATCGGGTACGATCTGAGCTAGTATCAGTATATGTCCTGTTCAATCTAGAATAAACTCCTTCCCATGGTTTTGACATTTTATATGTAGATCCTCCTTCAGAAGAAAACTCAAATTTTATCGGAGTGCTTCCTGAACCATTTAACAAAATATCACGTGCGTCATCATCTAATTCTTGAAACGGTATGTTTGTTGGAATTTGATAATGATTACACGTTTGTATCATCTGTTTTCTATACCAACCAGACATCATTGATCTTCGAAAAGGAATAATGCATCCTTCTTCAACGGTTGATGTTTTATCTATTATTAACTCTGCTGAGAATGTTCTTTGGACGCCTAGGCCTTGACAGGACGGGCATGCTCCCAATGGATTGTTGAATGAAAATACTCGAGGTGACATCTCAGGTAAGAAAGAGCCGTGCTCGGGGCAAGCGAATTCTTCCGAGTATGCTATAATTTCACCTTTTTTAATGTTAGATTTTGAGGCATTTCTATTGTTTTGTATATTGGTTATTGGTTGTTGTATGCTTTCTACAGCTACTATTCCTCCNCCCAAACGCAATCCTGCATCGATTGCTTCAGTTAGTCTTTGTCTATTTTCTCTTGAAGGTTTGAGTCTGTCTATTCTAATATCAATATCATGTCTTAAATTCTTTTCTAAAACTGGAGGTTTTTCAAAACTGACTTCTCGGCCATTGACTTTNCCTTCCAGATATCCTTGCTCTACTAAACCTCTGAATAAATCTAGATGGGTTCCCTTTCGATTACGTACCGTAGGGCTCCAAATTGCTAAAGCATGGTTTTCAAAACGCCACATTACATCGTCTACTATTTCTTGAATGGTTCTTCTAGCAACTTCATTACCGCACTCNGGACAATGTGGAATTCCTACTCTAGCCCATAAAAGACGCATGTAATCCATCATTTCTGTCACAGTTGCTACTGTGGAACGAGGGTTATGACTGCCTTGCTTCTGATCAATACTAATTGCAGGAGATAAGCCTTCTATTGAATCGCAGTCTGGTTTTTTCATTTGCCCTAAAAACTGGCGAGCATAGGAACTTAAACTTTCAACATATCTTCTTTGTCCTTCCGCATATAATGTGTCGAAGGCTAAAGAAGATTTACCTGACCCTGAAACCCCAGTTAAAACAACAAATTTACCTCTTGGTATGTTTACATCAATATCTTTCAAGTTATGAGTTCGAGCCCCTCTTACTTCTATCCAATCTTCCTGATTGGAGGTTTTCCTACTTGTCATCATATTCACCTCCTATATAATTGGTCGAAACATCTATTGCCCTTGAATTCATGGTTGTGAAATCAAAACAACAGTTTGGTTATCTTAACCATAATGCTTCAATTATTTCACCGGATTTGGCATCTTCATTAGGAGGCAATAAAGATAATCCATTGTGAACTACCATGCTGTTAATATTTCCACTGCCTTGGTGGGTTTTTGTTGTTGCTTTCAAAACACCATTTTCATTAGTAATTTTTATCCTTCTTAAACATACTTTATCTGGCGCCCCTTTAAGAGGATTTTTTAATACTACATTGACTTTATCGGCCAATTTCGGGCCATTTTCTCCATTAAAGCCCAATGAATATGATATCCAGGGAAATACTATCATTGTAAAAACAACATGACTACTTACTGGATTACCTGGTAAACCAAACAAAGGNGTCTCTTTCCATTTTCCGAATAGTGGAGGCCCGCCGGGTCTCATTTTTATTTTCCAAAATTTAATTTCTCCTTCTTCTTCCATTATCTTTCTAACCATATCCCATTTACCCATACTAACGCCTCCACTGGTTAATATTGCATCACATGTTTCAGAAGCTTGATCTAATACATTCCTTAGTCCTTCGATTGAATCTTGTACTATGTCAAATCTAATTGGTTCGCAACCAATTTTTTTAATTAAAGCCGCCAAACCAAAAGAATTAGATTCGTATATTTGTCCATCAAGGAGGATATCTCCAGGTTTTACTAATTCATCGCCGTTACTTATTATGGCAATTTTTGGTTTTTGTATCACCTCTAATTCATCATAACCAATTGTTGCTGAAAGAGATATTTCAGCAGAGTTTAACATAGTCCCTCCNGCCAATGATTTGTCCCCTTTTGATATATTTTCACCACATTTGCGTACATACGCAGTCCTAGCAGGGCCATTGATGATTACATTGTTTTCTTGTATATCTGAGTCTTCAATTATTACAATAGCATCTGCGCCCTTGGGCATGGGAGCGCCTGTCATTATTCTACAAGCTTGTCCAGATTGTATAGAATAAGACCTATGATTGCCAGTTTTATTAGTTCCAACTATTTCTAATTTAGTACCCTGATTTTTACAATCTTCTGATTTCACAGCCCAGCCATCCATAGAGGAATTATCAAAACGTGGATCATTGACTTTGGATACGATATCATAAGCCAGTATTCTATGTATTGAATCATCCAAAGAAGTGATTTCGGTTTTTTTCTTTAAAGGGTATTTGCAAGATATTTTTATGGCTTCCTCTATCGTTACTCCTTCCATAGTATTCATGTTGGGAGGAAGTTGTTAAAGTTCTCCTACCTTACCAATAAATATGCAGATAGAGTTCGAGATAGTTGTATTTGGACTATTTCTAATGGCGCTTCTATATTCCACTGTAGGACATGGAGGGGCCTCGGGCTATTTAGCGATACTATCATTGAGTGTTTATGCCAATGAGGGAGACTTGTGGTTGAAACAATACGCATGGTTTTTGAATTTGATAGTGGCTGGTATTGCTTTCTTCAATTATAGAAAAGAGGGTTTTCATAATTTCAATCTTACTTGGCCCTTTCTGNTTACAAGTATTCCCTTNACATTTTTTGCTAGTTCTCTAAAAATTGGTAATGACGAATATAACTTATTACTTTCTTTATTTTTAATTTTTGCAGCATGGAAATTATTAGTAGATAAAAAGGAAAATGTAGAAGATATTAGAACTCTTAAAATCCCTGATGGGTTATTGATTGGAGCAATTATAGGCTTGACGTGTGGGCTTGTTGGTATAGGAGGAGGAGTGCTCCTATCTCCTATACTAATTATTAATGGATGGGCGAAGCCGAAAACTGCTGCGGCCACTTCTGCAATTTTCATTTGGTGTAACTCTTTAACAGGGATTGTTGGTTCTAGCATATCTCAACAACTGGTTGATTTAGGTAATATCGCCCCATTTGCAACGGCTGTTTTATTGGGAGGTTTTATTGGTTCGAAATATGGTTCAAAAAAAGCACCACAAAGTTCTGTAAAATACTTATTATCTGCTGTATTGATCATTGCTGCTTCAAAGAGAATCATTGAAATTTTATAATATTCAAGGCATATATTTGGTGATTTCAATATATCCTAAATCTAATAAAAAGTATATTGTTAATGATGAAAGAATAACTAATGGTAAAATTATTCTAATCCATTTCCTCTTCTTTTTATTTTCTTGTGTAGAATTGGGAATATCAGGTATCTGAGTTAAAGGAGGTAAAGGAGGTAGTGGGGGGAGAGTATTATTTTCCTCTTCCTTTTCTATTATCTCAGGGTATAATGTATCCAAATCGACCAAGCCCGGTGCTTCGGGAATTTCTAAAAAGAAATTGTCCCATTTTTNATTTATCTTGGTCTTTGTCAATGGTGTTATCAGGATACCAACCGCCCCTGCAGAATAAGCTGCGTCTTCTGCTTTCGAAAGTCGTGTTTTGCTTGAAACAAAGATAATTCTTGCATCAGGATCTATTTCCCTAATTTCTAATGCCGTAACATGGCCGTTGATGGTCGAAAGATCTAAACTAATAAATACAATTTTAGGCTTCTTTTTAACGTAATAATCCACTGCTTCATCCCCATCAAATGTTTTTATACATATCCAGTTTTTTTCTTTCATAATATTACTTATTCTTCCAGATGTTATTGGATTACTAATAGCAACCAATGCAGTCTTCTGTTCCTGAGAGTTCATTATAACACGGACAGAGAGGGCTTTATTCAAGAACGGTACGGTATTAGAAATTAATTTAATATAGAATCTAATAACCATTTAGGGTTAAATAATTCTAAATCAGTATATTCCTGTCCAACTCCTGCTAATACTATTGGTCGTCCTGTTGCATGCGCGATAGAAAGTGCTGCTCCTCCGCGCGCATCAGTATCTAATTTTGAAAGTACTGCACCATCAAAAGTTAATATTTTTTGAAATTCTGATGCTTGCATGACTGCGTCATTACCAGCTAAGGCATCGGCAACAAATAAAACCAAATGTGGTTCTGTAACTCTATGGATTTTTTGTAACTCATTCATCAGATTTGTTTTATTTTGCATTCTCCCGGCCGTATCTATAATGACTATGTCTTCACCTTTGGCCTTTGCACTTTCTATGGCATCTCTTGAAACAGCAGCAGCGTCGCCGCCCCTTTGACTTTGTATGCATCTTACGCCTAAATTTTCAGCATGTAATGATAATTGATCNATTGCTCCCGCTCTAAAGGTGTCGGCAGCTGCCAAAACAACAGAATATCCAATATTGGTTAATCTATGAGTTATTTTGGCAGTAGTTGTTGTTTTTCCAGTTCCATTAACTCCAACAATCATAATAACTACAGGAGTTTGGTTCGATACAAAGTTCTGAATTGTTTTATCAAAATCCCAATATCCAGCCTCCAAAAGAGAAAGTAGAGAGTTTTTTACAACTTTTTCTATAATCTCTTCTAATCCTAACTTTTTGTTAATTCGAATCCCAATGAGTTGAATTCGCAATAGATTTATTAGTTCTGATACAGAATTATGTCCTATATCTGCTGATAAAAGATCTTCTTCAAGTTCTTCTAAAATTTCTTCCAAGACGGGNCCGCCTTTGATTATGCGGCCGCCTCTTTGTACCTGTTCATTAGAGAAATCTAGTTTGAAAATAGGTCTATCTAGTTTTATTAATTCTCTCCCTGTTGTAGTTCGCATTGGTTTGTATATTTTTTGGCCTAAATTTGAATTGCGAGTGGCTTTTATTTTTTTTTCTCTTTCTAATTTTTTCCTTTCCTTTGATGATTTATTATGTAAAAATGGGTTTTGATCTGATTCAGTATCTAGATTATCCCATTCATCTTCGATTTCAAACATAATATGATTTTCTTCTTTTTTAATATTATCATTATTTATTTTAAGGANATTATTCTGTCTTTCCGCGATTGCTGCGGCGGCTTCTGCAGAATTTTCATCTACAGTAATTTCTTCTTCAGTAGATGGTTGTTTAACTCTTTTTTTGAATCTGTCAAATAGCCCCATAAAAATACCTCAATCATCAAGTGTTAGTTCTGTCCCTCTTTTTCTTCTTCGCTTGTTAGATTTTAGTTTTTCCTTATTTTCATTTTGTTGTTCTTTTTTAACGATGTTGTCAGCATCTTCTTGGATATTTTCTACCCCTGCTGTAAATTGGTGTGCTAATGAAACGATATACTGTTCTAAAACACTAAATTCGTTCTTTAGTTTGTCTATTATTCCATTTAATTCCTCATTTCTATTTTGTAAAATAACTATGGCCTCTTCTCTAGTTTTTTCAGCTTGAACCCTGCTACCAATNTCTACAACTACATCTGCNTTTTTAGGAATATCTGCCAATATTTGAACNCCTGAACCTAAAGGAATCATAATNCCNTTTGCTCCATCTTTTGGAATNGTATTTAGTGTTTNTAAAGCAANATTTTGTTCTAATTTAACATCTTCTAATCGTTTAATTTGCTGCTCCATNGCNTGNAAACGCTCTCTACTTATTTCCACTTGTTGCGCAATTTTTTGTAATTCCGTCTTGTCCGGAGTGGTCATCAAGTCAGGCGAAGTTAATGACTGTCATGAATCCGTCGCAATAAAAGGCTAAAAATTATGTAAAATGATTTTTTGAAAGAAAATCAATTATGATATCTGCAGCCCTTTCCGGAGATATTTTGGTAGTATCTATCTGTATTTCGGGATTTTCTGGTTCTTCGAACGGGCTGGAAATACCTGTAAAATTTGGTAATTGTCCTGCTCTGGCTTTAGCATAAAGACCTTTTACGTCTCTTTCTTCACATATTTCTAGTGGGGTATCTACGTATATTTCAACAAATTCGTCTTCTGAAACTAATGAACGTATCATTCTTCTTTCGGACTCAAATGGAGAAATGAAAGCAGTAATACAAATTAGACCACTCTCTACCATCAACCTTGCAACTTCTCCTACTCTACGGATATTTTCTACTCGGTCAGCTTCTGTAAATCCTAAATCTTTATTTAATCCATGTCTAATGTTATCTCCATCTAAAATAATGGTATGATGTCCCATAGAATAGAGTTTTTTCTCTAAAATATTGGCTATAGATGATTTACCTGAACCGGAAAGACCCGTNAACCAAATTATTTTAGGAGATTGGGACTTTTGTAACGCTCTTTGCTCCTTCGTTATATCTATACTTTGCCAATGGATATTGTCCGAGCGCCTTAATGCAAAATCGATAAGTCCCATTCCAACTGTATGATTGGTTATTTTATCAATTATTATGAAACCTCCTGTAGTCTTATTTTCTTTATATGAATCAAATGCTATTCTTTTATCTAAAGAAATGTTACAAACCGCTATTTGATTAAGCTTCAAATCTTTAGCGGGAATATGATTTAAGGTATTTACGTTTATTTGGTATTTTAGTTTCCCTAGATTTAGTGATGCGGTTTGTGAATTTGACTTGAAAATATATTGCCTTCCGGGCATCATAGCGTCATCGCTCAACCACAAAATATGTGCTTGGAATTGATCTGCTTCTCCACCAGGATTTTCTGCTGAAACAATCATTTGGCCCCTTGAAACGTCTATNTCATCTTCAAGTGTTATTGTCACTGATCGTCCAGAAGTGGCTATCTCTAATTCTTTATTATCAAACAATATGGATTTGACTGTGGAATTTTTTCCGCCTGGTAGAATTCTTACCTTGTCTCCTGGTTCTATCTTGCCACTGGCAATAGTACCACAATATCCTCTGAAATCTAAATTTGGTCTATTTACCCATTGAACAGGCATTCTAAATGGATTTGAAAGGTTTTTCCCTTCAATTTTAACAGTTTCTAAATATTCCATAATTGTTGGACCAGTGTACCAAATTGTATTATCACTGCTAGATGTTATATTATCGCCTAATAATGCTGAAATCGGTATTGGAGTTATTTCTTTTATTTCTAACGCATTTTTTGCAAAAATTGTATATTCTTCCACTATTTCATCATATATTTGTTTCGAATAGTCTACTAAATCCAATTTATTTATAGCTAAAATTATTTTTTTTACTCCTAACATTGAAACAATAAAGGAATGTCGGCGTGTTTGTGTCATAATTCCATTTCTGGCATCAACTAAAATTATCGCAACATCTGCTGTTGAAGAGCCTGTGGCCATATTGCGTGTATACTCTTCATGACCGGGAGTATCGGCAACGATATACTTTCTTTTATCTGTAGAAAAAAATCTATACGCCACATCTATCGTTATTCCTTGTTCTCTTTCTGCTGACAATCCGTCAACTAATAATGCAAAGTCGAGTCCTTTCTCTTGTGTTCCCATTTGTTTTGAATCTTTTTCTAACATTGATAAATGATCATCATACAACATATGAGATTCATAAAGCATACGTCCTATTAATGTGGATTTTCCATCATCAACAGAACCGCAAGTAATGAATCTCAGTATTTCCTTTTCTTCATGTTTCTTAAGATATAGATCAATATCTTCTGCGATTAAATCGTCATTATACACCATTAGAAATATCCTTCCTGTTTTTTCTTTTCCATGGATGATTTACTATCAAAATCAATAGTTCTTCCTTGGCGTTCTGAAGTGGTAGTTAGTAACATTTCTTGAATTATCTCAGGTAAAGTATCTGCCTGTGACTCTACTGCTCCTGAGAGAGGATAGCAGCCAAGAGTTCGGAATCTGACTCTCTTCATCATCGGTTTTTCTCCTTTTTCAAGTGGTAGCCTGTCATCATCAACGAGTATTAATGTGCCGTTTCTTTCTACTACTGGTCTTTCTTTCGAAAAATAGAGTGGGACTATTGGAATTTTTTCGAGATGGATATATTGCCAAATATCTAATTCTGTCCAATTAGACAAAGGGAAAACCCGGATTGTTTCGCCTTTATTTTTGAATGAATTATAAATATTCCATAATTCAGGTCGTTGTTTTTTNGGATCCCACCTATGTTGTGCCGATCTAAAAGAAAAAATTCTTTCCTTTGCTCTCGATTTTTCTTCGTCCCTTCTCGCCCCTCCAAAGGCAACATCAAATTGATATTTGTCAATAGCTTGTTTCAACCCTTCTGTTTTCATAATGTCAGTATGTTGAGCAGAGCCGTGTACAAACGGATTTATATCCATGTCTTGTCCTTTTTTATTTATATGGACAATTAAATCTAATCCTAATTTTTCTGCAGTTCTGTCTCTAAAATCAATCATTTCAGAGAATTTCCATGTTGTATCTATATGCATTATTGGAAAGGGAGGTTTTGCTGGGTAAAAGGCCTTCATAGCAAGGTGTAACATTACCGAAGAATCTTTTCCAATTGAATAAAGCATAACCGGATTTTCGGCTTCTGCTACCACTTCACGCATGATATGAATTGCTTCTGCTTCCAGAGCCTCGAGGTGCGTCATTAGTTTCGCGTACATTGTTGTGTATTTCACACCAACGGGGAATATGTTCAATTGGGATTGTTTTGATAAATCCAATCTTTTGTCCATCTATTGTCGGCAGCGATTAAAAAATGAGGATTTAAGGTATCATTAATAATGTCGTAATTTAGTGTATTTCCTTGTTCATTCAAAACCAAACCTCCTGCACTCGATACAATGGCATGTGCTGCAGCTATATCCCAACAAGCGGTAGGTCCAAATCTCGGATAAAGATCTGCGTTTCCTTCTGCTATTATACATGCCTTAAGTGAAGAGCCCATTCTTATCAAATTATAATTCCCTAATGTTTGTGCAAATTGTTCATCTAACTCTGAGCGGTGAGAGCCGCTAGCAACCAATCGTACAGGCAAAGAATCTTTGTTTGGTTTCACCATCATTAATCCAGATCCTTCCGGGCCTCTTCGTTCTGCTGGAATCATGAGTCCGCCAAACCATGTTGTTTTAGTTACCGGAGCATGTACTACTCCAAATATTGGTCTCCAATATTCTTTTTCATTCTGCATCAAAGCTATATTTACGGTAAACATTCCATTTTTTTTAATAAATTCTTTCGTTCCATCAAGTGGATCTACTAACCAGCACGTTTTGCTAGATGTCGGGTCTCCTTCTGTCCCTTCTTCTGAGACTATTGGAGTATTATCTAGTTTTTTCAAATGATCAATGATTATATTATGAGCGACTATATCGGCCTCAGTTAAAGGTGAATCGTCTCCCTTTTTCATAACCCCTAGTTCTTCGTCGCGGTTGTAAATTTCTAAAATTTTTTCTCCAGCTAATTCTGCTATACGAATAATTTCTTCTGGATTCAAAATAAGACCTACCTGAGATTAAAAATCTTGAATTTCTTTGGCCGCTTCTTCTAATTTCTTTCTCCCTTCTGGAGATAAATGAAAAAGATATGGGTCTTCATCGCCTATTATCTCTTTCCACGATGACATAGTTCTCGCCCATATTTCTTGATTGGCGTTCCATTCGAGCCATCTATCGATAAATTCACAGTGGCGTATTATTTCTGGGTCGTCTACAGACATTTTTTTTAATATACTATTTGTTTGGGCCAATAACATCCCAAAAGGAGCGTTGATTTTGTAAGTTGTAAAGGGGTTTCTTTCTTGTACTACTGTTAAGTGTTCACGCCACAGACCCAAAACGACATCATATGTCCATCCTAGAATCAATACTCCCAATAATACAGTAATGGCAATTGAAAGAAGACCCCAGTATGTTGTTGAAATCCCTAAAAAATCTGCTCTATTCTGAAATCGCCAACTAACATAAGGCCACATTAGTAATGTTAAAGTGGTTATCCAAAAAACCATTGAAATCAACGTTTGACTCTGTTGAATACGCCAATATTGACGCATGAATGATTTCTTCATGTCTGTTCCTAGACCCATCTATGCTTTCACGATTTGTGTCTTCTGGACTAAAAAGAGGCTTTTAATCTCTGAAATGCGCTATCACCGCAGGGGCTGTAGATTCTGAAGGATCTATAATTTCCAATGATTCAATTAGAATGAATCTGCGAGGGGTATTGTGCCTACTTCCAAAGTTGGAATATATACGATGTTTGGCATCCTCATCATCACTTGCTACAATATCTAAAGTGTAGGGTTGATCGTGCTTACCATTACGAAATGTTCCCTTGGCTCTGTACGCTTTCATACCTTATCGGAAGAATGGTTTTGATATAAAATCGCCGTGTTATGATAATTTGGAAAAATCAATTAACACAGAATAATGAGGTTTTTACTAAAAGATATCCTCAAGGTTCAAATGGTTATTGTGAAGTATGGTTCTTGAAGGTCGATGGAAGCATACAGTAACGATCAGGAAGAAGGTGTTTATTTTTCTTCAGAAAGAGTTGATCTATCAAATCGTCTGAAGGAAATTTCACAGGATCGTTTAATTGAAGAAGTAATTGCCCTATGGGACGAAGTAAATAATTTAGAATTAGAGTTAATAAAAAATAAAAGGAGCCAAGCAGAGAGATCAAGAAGGTTTTCAATCGAACAGGACAGGGCAAATATAGTTGATTATGAAGAAAAATTAAGAGTTGCTAATACAAAAATTACAAGATTGGAAAATCAGCTTCGCAATGAGAAAATTAGTAGAGAATCTTTTGAAGTAAATATGGAAAAAATAAAAACATTGGAATTAGAGAAGGCTAATTTACTAAAAAATGAGGAAGAATTAATGATTTTAATTATGGATATGGAACGTCATATAGAAAGATTGGTAGATTCGGTTAAAGAAAAATAAAAATATTTACATTTTGTGGTAATAATATTTCGTTTTCCGAAGTATTATCAAAGAATGTGTATCCGGTAAGTTGTGCCCGGAGTGTATGACCGTAAGAAAAATAGCGCGATAACAAGATCTATTTCTCCTAGTTATTCTAATGCACTCTCTACTTACTTTGGTGAACAAACTCCAGATTTTGGTATGGCCGAAGGGTCGCATAATGCTTATGTGGCCGCATTAAAGGCTCACGGAACAAATGTAACTATTCTTCCTCCATTATCAAAATATCCAGATAGTTGTTTTGTAGAAGATACTGCAGTCATGATTGATGAGAAAGCGGTTATTTCCAATATGGGGCATTCTTCGCGAATAGGGGAAGAGGTTGCGGTACTGGAATATTTATCAAAAGAATATGATATTATTAGAATGCCCGAGAAATGTAAATTAGACGGAGGAGA
>PATZ01000036.1 GCA_002712575.1 Methanobacteriota archaeon | reverse complement strand
GTAGAAGATCCGGCGGCGGAGGTAGAAGATCCGGCGGCGGAGGTAGAAGATCCGGCGGCGGAGGTAGAAGATCCGGCGGCGGGAGAAGAAGATAATGAATTTAGATTTCTTTTTTGCTGAAAGTTAGTCTGTAATTGTATGTCTGATTACTTGTAAAATACTCAGGTACTGAGGTAATAATAACATAAATCAAATCACCACGATCTGCTATGATCGATGCTCTTCCTTCAATACCTCCACTCATTATGAAGGGTATATGTTTAGTAACTCCTCTTCTCTCTCGGTGAGCACTCCAATTTTTTTTAATCAATATTCTTCCTGAAAAGTATGACGGTGCACCCTCACTTCCAAAAGCATCACCTTCCAATTTAAATTCATACTTTCCTTTCCCTCCGTAATCATTCTTTAATTCTAGAACATTATATGACCAGCCTCTAGGTACTAATTCCTTGGTTGGGTGGAAAATAATATTCTCATTTGAATTCCCTCTTTTTAAATTCCTTGAACTCCAACTAAAGGCCAATTGATTTAACACAGATTTTTTACTATTCCATCTTTGGTTATCTATAAATTTTTTTTGTGCGTTGGAGAGATAACTAAAGTCATCCGTGTTACAAGCAGCCCAGTATGTAAAAAATTCACGTAAATTATGACTTCCAATCTTTCTAAATAGGTATTCTGCAGGATTTACTTTATCCTTTATTTTAAATATATCAGTTATGATATTTTTTGGAACATTACATACCTCACAAAGAAAGAACAGATAACATTCTAAAGCATATTGACGTTGATTAAGCTCTTTTTCGTCTGGATCATCAATTTTCTTATTATGTTCTGTATGCCATATGGCTAAGTGAGGATTTGCTGTTATGAAATGAACTCTCTCATAACTAGTGATGGATTCTTTTTGACTTGCACGATCGGCAGCATACCAACTGGCTGATGCTTCAATGTACCAACTCAACTCATGCCATTGTTTTGTTCTTTTTCTATACCATTCATTCTGAAAGACGTGAAAACCTTCATGTCTAACCAGATCGCCATCTGTGTCTTGCCACGGTAAAGTCATGTAAGGCAGGCCCATTCTGTTATCTTTAACCATAGCATACCACTTATCTGGGAATAAATCATCTTTTTTTGTAGTTCCCGGGTAATACAAATCAGAGTCATGGATGTAGACATTAAGATAAAAACCCAATCTGACATTTTTGGGGTCACTCATTCCTAAATTTTTTATACAATCCTCTCTAACTTTGTATAAAGTTTTCAAGATAAAATTTGCACGACTTTCCCAATCGAATCTTTTATCCCACCAAACTGCAAAAATGCCTAATGTCCTAACTTCCATAAGTTCAATATCTGGAATCTTATCCCCATCTCCATCTCCAAACAGAGGTTTAATTCTTAACCTCGGAGGTTCTGAGTCCATATTATTGCCAAATTATACGATGTAATAAAATAGACGGGATGCAAAATAAATTATTTTTCTAACTTTTCCTATTTCAAAGATTTATTACTGGACCAGGATTATCCCAATAAAAGTACATTTGTCTTCCATCTGTTGGATAAGGTTCAATATTTGTAGCAGTAAAATATAATTTATTTCCAAAACTTGTTAGCCACCAAGGATAACTAGAATTATTTCCTGAATTCAAATCTAATAAAATATTAGTTCCTTGCATTGTGCCATCCGATTGCCATATTTCATACCCATATTCCGGGGAATTAGCAGTAAAATATATTTTTTCATCATGTAAAATCATCTGTTCTCCAAACAACCTTTCATTAAGATCCCAATCGAAAGTTGAATTTGAGCCAACGTATATGTCCATTATCATAACAGTGCCTTCTTCAGTGCCATCTGATTTCCATAATTCACGTCCATATTGATCATTGTATGCAGTGAAATATAATATATCTCCAGAGAGAACAAAACTTCTTGGATTACTTGATCCATTTGTATTGATATCTTTTACCATTTGAGTGCCGGTGACAGTACTGTCCGAATACCATAATTCAGTACCATTTTGTCCATTATCTGCTGTAAAAAATATATTTTCTCCATGTGAGATTAAATTTTGAGGATTACTGCTATTATTTTCACCCGGCCAAATATCCATGACAATATTGGTATTAACAGCACTTCCTCTGCTGAAATATAGTTCTCTACCTGTTTCAGAATCTACTTCTGCGCTGAAATATATCTTATTATCTCCGACCGGGGTGAGCTGTTCTGGTTCACTACCCTCAATTCCAGGTCTAATATCTCCTATCAAGAATAATCTATTATTTCCAAATCCATTAAGATCATATCTGTACAGTTCTCTGCCATTATCATTACTTTCGGCGGAAAAATAGATCATATTGTCTACATGCGTAAAATCTCTTGGTTTTGATCCTAAGAAATCAAAACAACAGTAAGGACCCGCTTCTGTTATTTCAGGTACTATATTTCCCATTCTGACTGTTGTAACACCATCGGTGAGATATGGTTCTTCACCCGTGACATCTCCTGAATGTGCCCAAAAACCAGAATAAACTAACCTATCCGGATGATTCCCTGAAGAAGGGATGACATGTAAATCTCTAGGTCCAACAAAGTAGAAATCCCACCACCCATTAGAAGAGAAATATTCATGAGTCCACTGATCCTGAATTAGATAAGTTCCTTCTTCTGTACCGTCGCTAACAAAAACTTCTGCCATTCCGCCGCCCTCGCCATAGCCTGAGAAGAAGAATTTTGAGTTCCCGGCAACTAACTCAGGCCAGTAATTATCTCTATTTATGCCACTAAAATCTTGATAAGTTAAACTACCATAGTTATTACATGTTTCTTCCCCTGTATTTTCATTTACAGTACATTCTTCTGGCCTAACATCCTTGACCATGTAAGTCCCAGAAACAGTCCCATCTGTTATCCATGGCTCCCAACTATGTATGCCATCATTACCAGCAAAAACCAACTTATCGCCCATTTTAGCGATGCCTGATGGCCCCCAATAATTTTTTGATAGATTCAAAGTCCTTCCATAGTTACCCGGGCATTCGCCTAGTCGAAATTGAATTTCATCATTCCATAATTCACCGTCTCCCTCAATACCAGATCCTGTTCCATCATCAAATCCTCCGACAAACTCTATCCCTGGATTATCCATCGGACAATCACCAACCATTTCACGTGTATCAAATGTTAAACCATCAATTCTACTTTGAAGGGCATTAATAGTAGCCAATAATTGCTCTGATTCGCTTTGCTTAGTCATTATTTGATTGTTAAGAGCCGAAATCTCGGAGTTTGCATCTTCCATTTCTGTAGTCAAATTGACAATCTGACTTTCTAGTTGAGATAATAATCCCTCATCTTGAGTTTCATTCAGTTCATTCATTGTTTCATTTAAAATATTAGCAAGATTATCTCTATGTGATTCCAAAGAAGTCAATGCCAAAGTCAAATTATTAACATCTTGATTAGAGCTATTTAAATCTATTAATGCAGCACCCAGAGTCTGTTGAATAATTGCATAATTACTAGATAATTCTTCATTTTCAGCAGTTAGATTATTTATTTCCAACTCTAGTGAAGCTATCTTTTCCCTATCTCCTGCACTACTGCCGCCTTCAATACACCCTGCAAAAATAGATATCAAAAATATAAGCACCAAGGTAACTGCATTAATTTTCATAACCATGCCAATCTTTGGAGGCTAATAAGTAATTCTACATTCATAATTTGTATTCTATCAGATTATCAGAACCGCCGACAAATACTATTTCATCTCCTCTAAGGTCAAATAGTACTGGAACAGTCCTATGGCCAGTTTCCATTACTAATTCTCTTCTTAATCCTTCATGGTGATCCAAATTTATTTCTGTATAACTCAGTCCTTTATTTTTCAAGTGTCTTTTCGCTATTGAGCAATATACACAGATAGTTTGTGAGAACATTAAAAAGTCAGTTTTACTTTTTTTAAAATGCTCATTAAGCTGTGACATTTTCAGTCCCTCCAACTAATATGGCATCTTTTGGTCTTTCATTTTCTAACCAAAGATTTTCTCCTAAATCTCCTCCTGAATCATCATCTTCAAATCTACCTTCAAGAACCCTATCTGTTTCATCTGGGTCTATGAATAATAAGAAAATTACGGAAATTAAGGTTAGAGCAGCACCAATATATAACATTGTTAAGTAATCAAAAGTAGCAATCATCCTACCGGAAAAGAGATATGCGAACACAGCTGAAAGATTGAACATTGACATGTATGCAGTAAATTGTGTTCCTCCGGCTTTACTGTATGTAAGTCTCATAGATACTGATATAACACAAATCCAAGCAATTCCGTATATTAGTGCCTTTACACATAAATAAACAGTCATGATAGTGGTATTTTCCCAATATGCATTAAGAAATGCTAGTCCCGCATTTGCTAAAGCAAGAAGAGTAAATCCAATCATTGCTATTTCTCTGACTCCATATCTATCTCCCAAAAATCCTCCAAATATTTGCCCCAACATCGTGAACAAAACTACTATTCCTCCAATTATTGCGTTGTATTTTTGTTGTGACCAGCCTGCTTCATTAATGAAAATATCAACTATTATCGGATCTACGAATAATGCCAAGTCAGAAAGTAAACACAAAAATATTAGTAAGAATGATGAGCGTGTCGAAAATCCTTGTACAATATAATATGCCGTATTGGCAACACTTACCTTTGCAGTAGATGGAGAAAATGCCAATGGACTGATAATCTCAGGTAATTTGACTCCAAAACCTTCTACAACTATCATTAATATAGATGCTATAATCAAATATATTCCAAGAGTACTAATAATGGATAATTTTACAAAAATTTCTTCCAATGTACCCTCAATAAGTGGCTCACCAATGAGGTAAAGAATATCTATTGCACTACCAAAAATCCAGGCTACTAATCCAATCCATAATAATGCAGCAGAAATACTAATTCTATTTTCGTATATATTGCTTGCAGTCCAACGGGCACTTTTGAATTCGGAATCTTCATTTTCTTCCCATGCTAGATTTAAATCTTCTTTGGAATCAGCCAATACATCCTCGACACTACCATTTTCATCTCTTGAATTATTCCATGGAAATAATTTATTTTCAGGTTTCTCAAGTAAAAATAGTGGTAATAGCATAATCAAAATTAGTAAGGGAATTTGTATCATTATTACAAATTTAATGCCAAACGTTGGAACTAGCATGCCTAGAACAGCTCCTCCAAGTATCATCCCTCCTCTCTTTGTAGCAAACATCATTCCATTAGCCTTAGCTACTTCATCAGGCTGTAATACATCAACAGCTAAGGCATCTACACTTACGTCCTGTAATGAGGAAAATAGATTGTGAATGAATAACAAAATCGTCACCAATGCTATTTTATCTATAATATTAGGTACGAAGAGTATAGTTGCAAGAGAAATAACCATCCCTGATTGAGCAAATAAAATCCATGGCCTTCTTCTGCCATATTCTGGAATTACTAGCAAATCAATCACTGGACCCCATACGAATTTGAAAGTCCATGGTAGTGCAATTGTTGCAAAGAGAATCGCTATTTCTTCGGGAGGAGTTCCGTTATCAGATAAGTATGCTACAAAGGCAACATAAGTAAATCCAGCAGGTAGTCCTTGCGCTAAATACAGGACACATAAAGATACTAATCTTCTAAATTGATTTTCTATTAATGATGCACCATTATTCCACTCCTTAGTTATATTTCTGATTACTTGCGGAAATCTTCTGGGATCATATTTATTGATATCAAAACTTTCTTTTTGAGATATTTCGCCCTTTTTCTCTAGTTTATCTATCCATCTTTCATTTATTGCAGCATAGGCCAAAATTGCCAATGCAATGAAGAATGGAATGAAGAATATATATGGTCCTATTGATACCAAATCTCCATCTTCGCCCATATTTGAAGCAGCTTGGTCGACAAGCAAAACACGCTTTGCATCAACAGGTGAAATCCTGTCTTCTGATATTATCAATCTAGCATAAATTGTAGAATTTCCTGATTTTTCATGAGGTAGAAGTTTCACCCGCCATTCTGACCAATCTCCGTTCCCTCCTACATCTGCAGCACCTTTCCAATCTCCACTGCCTACTCTGACCTGAACTTCTCCGCCCTGTCCCGAAATAGCACCTGAAGAAGTTCCAGAAACGTAACTTTCATTGTTGATAGTTTGTAATGTCTCCAAATTCATAGAAATATTAAGTGAACGATCAATATTTCCTGCTGACTCTACAAATGCTACAGGATCTGCCTGACCGTATCCAAATTCATTATCTGGCCTAGTTTCTAATATACTACAGTCATTAAATCCTGGATCATTAAGCAGTTCTATCTCTCTTTCAATGGAATCTACTCTGATTATATCTTTGAATTCTTCAGGAGTCAAATCTGGATTCGCTTGTATCATTAACGCTGCAATCCCAGCCATCAAAGGAGTTGCCATACTCGTTCCTGATTTGCTTGTGTAACCATCACTAGTCGCGGCATCTGGAGCCATAATATTGGATCCTATTACTGCTACGTCAGGTTTAACTCTCAAATCAGAAGTGTATCCTCTACTACTATATATTGCCAATCCAAGGTCTTTGTCTAAACTACCAACAGTCACTGGTAACTCAGCATCACCTGGACTGTCAATAGTATTACATCCCGCAAATGTCGCTCCTCCAAATTCATTACCAGCAGATAATGTAGTTATTATTCCTGCTTCAACTACATAATCCATTTGCCTGCTCCAGGAAGAACTACCATCATTATCAATATGATTCTCTATCTGCTGTTCACCTAAAGAGGAAGTCAGTATGTCTATACTATGCTTTTCTTTATTTTCAATAGCCCATTGCGCGCCTTGTATAATATCCTCTATATCTCCATCACAGCAAGCCAAAATTGTAACAAGAAATGCCCCGGGTGCTGCTCCAATGTACTTTAAACCGGTGGATGTGTCTGTTTGGCCTCCTCCTGAACCTGCTGCTATTCCTGCTACATGAGTGCCATGAGTTCCAGAATCATAAGATGTAGATGGGTCCTGTTCCTCGTCAGTAAAAACAGCATCATAAAAAGCTACTATTTTTGGGTCACAATCAGATATTGGTTGAGGATTAGGGTCTAAAGGATTCGGAGGATCAGTTACACAAGTAAATGGATCATCATCCATGTCATTTAGTCCTTCATGATCACCTCTAACTCCTGTATCTAGTATTGCTATGGTTGAGCCAGTGCCGTCTAGTCCTAGATCATCCCATACAGAATTAACGCCCATTGTTGGAGCAGCTTCATGCATATTAGGCTCTGCTAATCCCAAGTCTTCAATCATGACTACGCCGTTTAACGATAAAATTCCTGATTCGCTAGTTATTAGCTCTGTAGGAATTGTAACTATCACATTGTCAAGATATTTAGGTCTAAAAGTTACTTCTCCACCTATTTCTTCAATTGCCTTCACATCGTAATCGGTTGGATGATGATCATAATTTATAAATAATCTAGAACTCTTTTCAGGAGCTCTTTTCCACCAGTCATTTTGAATCTCCACAGGTTGTTCTAATATCCACTCTAATCTATCATCAATACGATTTAAATTCTTATCTCTGCTCCAGTCCATCCACCATTCATTATGTATCCCGGATTCTACTCTCTCAGTCCATACTCCTTTGGCATCAAAACCACCTTTTGAATTATCAGGAGGCAGAATAGTTGAGGTTGCTAATGGCAATATGAATATCATTATGAGAGAGCTTGCCAATAGTGTCCTACGCTCAACCATGTATATGACGAAACTAATCTAACGTTTGATATTTGGCACAAAAAAATCACTAATGCTGATTTAGTACAGTTTTCACTCGTAATAAAAATTTATTTTTTCTTCTCAACTATTATTCCCAAATCATCGTATTCCCATTCGATATTTTTCCATCCCTTTTCCTTGATTGCCTGTACTACTGTTTCTTTATTATTTGCTGAACAAAGCAATCCTACAGATCCCCCTCCGCCAGCACCTAGAGCTTTCCAGGCCATAACTTTCTTAGAATCCAGTAATGGTTGTATTACTGGAAGAAAGGGCTCATGAATCTGTGGATTCATCATGTCTACTCCTCTACAAACTTCCCTTAGCGACTCGACAACCATTTCTCTCCTATCTTGTTGTAAACCATTTGCCATAATTCTTGCGGCTTTTCTAATGCAATGCAATCCTTCTAAAACTTCCTCGTCTCCGTTTTTATATCTGTGCCAGATATCTTTATGCAATTCACCAGAATTATGCTCTATTCCCGAGAAAAAGATAACAAAATGCTTGTGTAACCAATTTTTTGCTGAACGCATCGGCTCAAAAGGTAATGATTCTACCTCATCTCCAATGAACAATAAATGATTAAATCCTCCCTTTGCAGAAGCCCATTGATCTTGTCTGCCTCCTTTATTTTCTAACAACTCTTCAAATCTAAATGCCAATTCTGCAATATCTTCGGGAGTTTTATTTTTTCCTGCTATAGTGGCTATCAATCCAACATTCATTGCTCCACTAGTCCCTAGTCCAGATCCTGTAGGGACATCACTAGAATATTCTATTTTCTTCTTGCCTTCGTTGTCTTGTTCCATTGTACATTTAATGTATTTATTAATAGTAAAATTTACTACTTCTCCTCCATAATCAGAAGTATATGGCTGTACGTCTGTCCATCCTCCTGCTAGATCAACTCTGACTGGAACTCTCACCTCTACACGACTAGGCATGGTCATGCCAGGGGCATTCCAAATTGATACTTTCTGACCGAAAAGAATGGGTATCAGTACGCCCTCCGACGCACATGGCATCACAAGTGGAAGCAGCCATAGAGGCATTCACAAAAGGAAATCCAGTTATGATTTTTGATTCTTCATTCAGAGAACAAGAAACCGATTTACTCTGGCCTGCTTCAGCCGCTACTCCGAGCATAATGAGGAGACTGAGAAAAGATTGTGGAGGTTTACTATTTCTAGCAATAGGAAATGAAGTGGGTGAATTATTTGGATTACCTTGGTTACAAGATATACATTCCCATCCTAATTTGGTAGAGGAAAATCCCATACTGTCTGAGCTAATAACTGATGATTTGAAATATGATTCCAAATCAGCATTTACACTATCCCTAAACCATAGAGATACGTTTACCGGGATAACAGATAAAGATCGTGCATTAACTACGCGTAGATTTGGAGAACTGACAAATGAGTTATTTTCTAATGGTTCTAATCATTTGGAGGCCCATAAAGCTTTAGGGAAGGAATTCAGAACACCTGGTCACATACCCCTTTGTCGCGAATCTCCTGGTGGTCTCAAGTCACGTCAAGGGCACACAGAACTAGCCGTTGCCATGGCTCGTCTTGCTGGACTGCCTCCATGTACTATAGGTGCAGAAATGTTACAACCCGAGGGAGATGGAGCACTCTCTGTTGAAGATGCTAAGAAATACGCTATTAAGAATGGAATACCTATGTTGACTGGTGAAGATATTTTAAGTGTCTTTGGGATAATTTAACAAATATGGTTCGTATTGGAGAGTTTATCATATGTCTACCGTAGTCATGGCAGTAGGGGTTTTTGATTTGCTGCATGCAGGTCATTTACATTATTTGGAACAGGCAAAATCATTAGGAGATAAATTAGTAGTTGTTGTTGCACACGATGAAACGGTAAGAAAACGTAAACATGAACCTATAACTAATCATAATTTACGAGCAAGAATGGTTAGTGGACTAAAACCCGTGGATAGTTCAATAATTGGTAATCCCCCTGAAGTGCCAATTTTTGAAATATTGAGTGAAGTCAGACCAAATAAAATCGCTTTAGGATATGATCAGAAACATTCTATAGATTCAATTAAGAAAGGATTAACTGAACACGGTTTTGGTGACATAGAAGTCCTTAGAGTCGAAGGACTCTCTGATGATTTGGATGGTACTAGAAAGATTATTGCAAAAATATTAGATATTTGGCCAAATGATATGGGCGGACCATATGAGGAAGATTAGATGTTTACAGGAATCGTACAAGGAACTGGTACTATCATCTCGATTGATAAAAAAAGTACCTCATCAACCTTTTCTATTGATTTAGGTCATTTGAGTTCAAATCTAAGTCTTGGCTCAAGTGTATCTATTGATGGAGTATGTATGACTGTAACAAGTCAAAAAGATACATTAGTTTTCTTCGACGCTATACAAGAAACTTTGTCGCGTACCACACTTGGTCAGTCTGTAGAAGGAGATATTGTAAATTTGGAACGCGCTTTGAAAATGGGAGATGAATTAGGAGGGCATCTACTTTCAGGCCATATAATGTGTAAATCATCAGTTGTTTCTAGAAAAAATAATGGTGAAGGCGTTGATTTAGAGATATCAATAAATGATGAATTAAAACCCTATATTATGGAAAAAGGCTACATCGCTATAGATGGAATTAGTCTGACTATTGGAAAAGTAAATAAAAATACTTTCAATCTACATTTAATACCCGAAACACTTGAGCGTACTACAATCAATTCAAAAATAGTAGGTAGTTTGGTTAATATAGAAATAGACTCTATAACTCAAGCAGTAGTATCAACAGTAGCATCGATAATGGAAAATCAACTAAAACCTAAATGAGGGAGAAAATGAAAATAGGCATAATTTGTACTTCTTTTCATAAAGAAGAAATGGAAAGCATGTTACATTATGCCACTGAACAATCAATTTCTAATGGTTTTGAAATATCTGTTATACAATGGATTCCTGGAGTAATGGAAATCCCGCTTACCATTAATAGAATGATTACAGAGAACAATCTAGAAGGAATAGTTACTCTAGGAATAATAGAAGAAGGAGAAACTCAACACGGAGTAGTTATGGGTCAAGCTGTAATAAGTTCAATAATCAATTTACAGTTAAAATATAATATCCCCATAGGCCTTGGGATAATCGGTCCTGGAGCAAAAAAAGAGCATATTCAGCCAAGAATAGAACCACATTCAAGAGCAGCAGTAAATGCCATAACTAAAATGAAAAATTAATATTTTTAAGTTAATATTCAAAACACACCCCTTGTTGGAAGGCATATGGATGATGCAGTGCGTAATGTGATTATCATAGGCTCTGGTCCAGCAGGATATACAGCAGGACTCTACACAGCAAGAGCATTACTTGAACCACTAATGTTTGCAGGCTATATGTCCGGAGGGCAATTAATGCTCACTTCGGATATAGAAAATTTCCCTGGCTATCCTGAAGGAATCGGAGGTCCAGAAATGATGTTACAATTACGTGAACAATCTGAAAGATTTGGCCTAGAAGTGCATGATAAAAACGTTGAGCGGGTAGATTTTTCTGAACAACCATTCAAAGTATGGGTTGAGGGTAAATTATTTTTATCACGCTCAGTAATTATTTGTACTGGAGCTGAGTCTATTTGGTTAGGAGCAGAAGGTGAAGAAGAACAAAAAGGAAGAGGAATAAGTACTTGTGCGACTTGTGATGGTGCCTTTTTCCGAGATGAAGAAGTATTGGTCATTGGAGGAGGGGATTCTGCAATGGAAGAGGCGACATTCTTGACTAGATTTGCCAGTAAAGTGACAATTATTCACCGAAGAGACGTTTTCAAGGCTTCAAAGGTTATGTATGAAAGAGCCCTAAATAATCCAAAAATTGAAATCAAGACATTTAAAACAATCAAAAAATGGCTTTCCGATGAAAATGGCATCGTTGGCGCAATACTTGAAGATTCAAGGGATAATAGTGAAGAAGCAATCTCTTGTACAGGGGCTTTTATTGCNATAGGCCATAAGCCAATAACTAAATTTTTAGAAAATCAGGTTGAAACTGATGAATCAGGATATATAATTCCAAATATCCATACAATGACTAGTGTCTCTGGAGTATTTGCTGCAGGAGACGTAGTCGATACTCGATACAGGCAGGCAATTACTGCAGCTGGAATGGGATGTCAGGCAGCAATAGATGCAGAAAAATGGTTAGAAGACCAGCATTAAGGTGATTTCTTGCAAACTTCAGTAGAAGTAAGTTGGACAAACAAGAGATTTGCCGAATTATTTTATCTAACTCATGTTATTGTCACCTTTTTCTGTGGTTTTATGTGGATCGGACCATATGAATGGATGTGGTGGGGAGTTCTAATATTATATGGATTAACAGAAATATTATGGTTTTTCCGAGATGGATATTGTATCCTTACTGATATTGAACGTTATTTCAGACAAGTTCCAAGGCCTGATAATGCAACCGAGCAAAATTTCATTACAAGACTACTCAAGAGTTTTTTTGGTTTCGAGGTAGATCCTAGAAATGCTCAAATATTTACAAGATTTTGGGGAAGATTTGGTTGGACTATTGCTGCTCTTAGACTATTCATTATCTAGTAAATTTTAAAATATGACCGAAGAACACTTGTTTGGAGTGCTCTTCGGAGAGTCATGCATGAAGAATTATCTAATTCTGAATTAGAACGGTATGCACGTCATCTTTCTCTACCGCAAGTAGGCATGAAAGGTCAATTAAAACTTAAAAATTCTTCAGTTTTAGTCGTAGGTGCAGGAGGCCTTGGATCTCCTTGTCTGTTGTATTTATCAGCTGCGGGATTTGGTCAGATAGGAATAATTGATGACGATAAGGTAGATGTTTCAAACCTTCAAAGACAAGTAATTCATAGTAATGCGAATTTAGGCGAATTCAAAGTTGATTCGGCAAAGAGGAGATTATTAGAACTAAATCCTGAGATAACTGTGAAAACTTTTAATGCCCGGTTGAATATTGAAAATGCATTAGATTTAATAAAAAAATTCGACATCATTATCGACGGAACAGACAATTTTCAAACTAGGTATCTGATAAACGATGCATGTGAAATTTTGAATAAGGTTTGGATATTTGCAAGCATTCATCAATTTGAAGGTCAAGTTTCTACATTCAATTATTCTCATGGATTAAATTATAGAGATATATTCCCAAAACCTCCTCCTTTAGAATTTGCACCAAACTGTGCAGAAGCAGGGGTTTTAGGGATTCTGCCGGGGATAATAGGTTCTATACAGGCTGCTGAAGCGATAAAAATAATACTTGGATTGGGTAATATTCTTTCCGGAAAATTATTTCTTTTTAACGCACTTTCAATGTCTTCTAGAATATTGAAATTTGAAGCTAATACGTCTAGGGGGTTAATATCTGAACTCTCTTTGGAATCAGAATATTGTATGAGTAATTCTTTTGGTGATATAACTCCTCTCGAGTATTTGAATAAAATAAATAATGATAATTGGCAACCATTTCTTCTTGATGTCAGGAGGCCTGATGAAGAACTGATTTCAAAAATAGAAGGTACTAATTTAACAATTGTCCATACCGAAATACCAAATAGAATTCAAGAAATACCTTCCGATAGAGATATTGTAATCTATTGTAGATCAGGAGTTAGATCTGCAGCAGTTCAGAGATTTCTCATCGAAGCGGGACATACAAATAAAATATTAAATTTAAAGGGTGGAATTTTAAACTGGTCTGATACTGTTGATTCAACCGTTCGTAAGTATTAATTGTGGTATTTATTATTTATGTTTAATATTTATTTGTGGTATTTATTATTAAAATATCATATTTATTTTCATTTTCATATAAATATATCAAATATACGGTATTATAGTGCCTAGTTTACCGAACATTTGTTGTATGATTACCCTTTCCGAACGAATATGGCAATAGCAAGGCACGGAGTTTGGAGATGTCCCAATTGCATGCATCACCAGATATGGAAAACACGTAATTACAATACTACTAGGCTTGATAGACAATGCGAAGAATGTGGGAAAAGAGCTAGGGTGACTTTAGACAGATCAAACACTGGACAAGGAAGAAATAGAACTGTAAAAATATGGGAAAGACCAATCGATGTACCTGTAAATGAATTGATTGGTGAAGTATCCCGTCGAAATAGTAAACATGTTAAGAAGGATTTAGATTATTCTGATGAACCGGTACAAACTAATCTGCCAATTCTTTGGGGTAGATATTGGTCTCCTCCTGCTCCTTTAGTTTTTTCAAAAAATCTGAAATCAATAGATGTAAGACGTGAATTGTTACGATTTATCGCGGAAAGGCACGATGGTCATCTGATATTTATTTCTTCATTATGGGACTCTCAGAAAATTCCTTCAATATTTGATGGCCATTCCTTTCATGTTTTTTCCAAATCATTTGTAAACTCAATTGATATTTCACTTAAAGAGAGATTATTTTCTCCAGACCTTTCTCATTTAAGTCAAGCCGAAATAATTCCTCGAAGGGACGGAGAACTCTTCCTTGGTAGACGCGCTTCAAGGTTATTAATCGATATCTCGCTTTGTTTAAGGCGAATTGCATATTCACAATCTGTAACTTTAGATCAAAGACTTGATTGGCAAAGATGGATGATAAGGACTCGTATTCTTGACGAACATCTCAAAGATCTCTATACAAAAGGAGTTTCTACTCCTGATGGAAATAGTTTCACTGGGAAAGGCTTCCGGTCAACTTGGCAAGAAGCAGTTGTTGCTTGCGCCTCTGCACTCAGAGGCAACGACTCTTTAGATCCAAATAATTCTGGCGAACCAGACGTAATCGCCCCTATGATACGAGATACTGGATTGGCTTTAGCTATGGGACAGACTCCTTCCGAGATTTTTGCAGCACAAATGGGCAAATCAGAATCTAATATGGATGGCGGTATTTCAGGTGCTGGAGGGCGTGATTTACACATAGGAAATTGGGAAAAAGGAATTTTGCCGCCAACTGCTCCTTTGCCAATTGCAAGTGCCACTACAACCGGAATAGCACTAGCTTCTGCACGTTTGAAAAAAAATCGTTTCCACTTAGCTCCGGTAGGAGAAGGTTGCAGTAGTAGCGGTGAATTTTGGGAAGCCATGAATTTTGCAGGAGCCAGAGGATTGCCAATATCTTACATGATACAGAATAATCAAATTGCACTTGATACCTTTACTGCGGGTCAGTCCGGTGCTGAGACTTATGGTGACAAAGGCCATGCAATGGGCATCCCATCTTGGTCAATTGATGGTTCTGATCCTTCTGCCTTTTTTGCTTCAACTGCTGTTGCAAGAGAGTTTTCATTGAATGGTGGCGGTGCGACTCTGATACATGTTGAAACAATGCGTGGTTGTGGTCATGCACACCATCATGATGATTTGTATTTAGGAGCAGCTTCGGGAAATCCTCCTGGGTATGTTTCCAGAGAACTTCTAACTTATTGGGCTTCAAAAGATCCATTATCAACTCATAATGATAAATTAATAGAATTAGGAGTTAGTAATAAAACCCTTTCAAAGATACAGGAAGAGGAGAAAGAATATGTAGATTCTTCTAGAAAGATTATGGAAGAAATGCCGTGGCCAGAAGGGAACAGTGTAACTAAAGGAATAACATCTTTACATGACGCTACAACTCATTCTCAGCAAATAAATAGGATCAACTCAAGTAATATTGCTTCTGATCAACCTCTGAAACCAGGAGAACAAGCTTTACAATTCTCAAATGCACCTAATTCATGGACATTTAGTAAGGCGATTCAGAATGCTATGGTAGTATTGGCTGACGAATACGGCGATAAAATCGTATTTATGGGCGAAGATATGGAAATTGCTGGCGCTTTCGGGATGAATTTATTATTAAAAGCAAAAGGACATTCCGATAAATTACTCGATATGCCTCTTTCTGAATCTATAATTATCAATTCAGCGACCGGTGCTGCGTTAGGGGGCATGCGCCCTGTAGCCGAAATACAATTCGGCGGTTTCGCCGCATTGGCTATGAATGCTTTAGTTAACAACACAGCCCAATTAAGGTGGAGATGGGGTGCTAATGTCCCTCTTACAATTCGAATCCCATTAGGTGGGAAAACCCGTAGTGGTCCATTTCATGCGAATATAATTGAATCATGGTTCATCAACGATCCTGGTTTAATTGTATTATTTCCCAGTACTCCTCAGGACGCCTTTGATATGTTAATTGAAAGCCACTCTTTGCCAGATCCTGTGATTTTTCTAGAGCATTTAGGACTTTATGGGCTAAGGGGGGGAACTACTGGTTGGGGGAATAACATAAATCAACTAGTAGATACAAAATCTGTCCACAAAAGAATTTCAGAGGGTAAAAATTCAATTGGTAAGGCTAAAGTAATCAGAGGAGGAAGGGAAATAACAATAGTGACATGGGGTGCTATGGTTCATGTTGCCCTTGATGCAGCCGAAAAAGCTTCTCAAAATGGTTTGGAAGTGGAGGTTATTGACCTTCGTACATTACTCCCATTTGATGCCGAAACTTGTATCAAATCTGTTAACAGAACTTCTAGGTTAATAATACTACAAGAATCACAATGGATGGGCGGTCTAGCACATACAATTTCTAGTAGAATCATTGAAGAAGCATTTTGGAATTTAGAAAATCCTCCTGTAGTGATAGGTGCACTAGATACTCCCGTTCCTTTTTCCCCTCCTTTGGAGGATTATACTATTCCGACCTCAGATTTAGTTGTCAGGCATATTAAGCAACTATGTAATGATAATTAGCAAATAGTCTTGAATGATGCCTTCGCGCATGCGTCTGTATGGATGAACTATATGTGGTCATTGGATTTACTCTTTTGATTGTGGGTGCAGATAAATTTGTCGAAGCAGCAGTCTCATTAGCTAATAAATTTCGAGTACCTCCACTTTTAATAGGATTTACTATTGTTGCACTGGGCACTTCATTGCCAGAATTAGCCGTTGTCTTAGAAGCACTAAATACGGAAGGTGGAGATGATATCGCCATTGGAGGGATAATTGGCTCTAATATCTCAAATGTGATGTTGGTATTGGGTTCAGCAGCACTACTGGGTGCGTCAGAATATCCCGGAGAGGGAATAAAAAGAGATGCAGTAGCAGTATTGTCCGCTTCATTAGTTCTAGTTGGAGCAACACTATTTGGATCAATTCCCCAATTTTTAGGCATATTAATGCTTATTCTCTTAGTTAGTTTTTATGCTTATTCATATACTCAAGCTAAAGATCACGATATAATTCAAGAAGATGAAGACTCAATCATTTCTCAGAAACTTTCTACTGCTATTTTAGTATTGTTTGGGGGGGGAATAATGATATGGTTGGGTGCAGACTTATTGATGANNGGAGTAACTGGTGTAATGGANAAATATGGTATTTCTGAATCNGTAGTTGGANTAACTATAGTNGCACTTGGCACATCACTTCCTGAGTTCGNAGTCACTGTAATTTCNGCTTTAAGAGGACATGNNGGNGTNGCGNTTGGNAATGTGTTNGGTTCNAATGTTATGAATATTTTAGGAATCCTAGGATTCGCTTCAATTGTGAGTGGAGGAATCGTAGTTTCGTCGACATATGCTGATGGAGATATTTGGTTGTTATTATTTTCAACTGCATTGGTATGTGGCTTGTTACTTAATAACAGAGGAATAAGTAAAGTGTTAGGTTTTAGTATGGTTTTTGGATACATAGCATATATAGCTTTATTATTTAGTTAAATATAGATAATAGGTGATTTTATGTCATTTTCAGGGGATAAAACACTTTTTTCAGTCATACTGGCTGCTGGTAAAAGTCGGAGATTGGGTAAACCCAAATCATTATTAAAAATAAATAATGATATTTTAATTAATTTTTTAGTTAAAAGACTCAAAAATCATAATACCACGATTATAATTGTAACTAGGGAAGAATTAATCTCTGAAATAAAAAACCATACAGGAGATGTAGAAATTATATCTAACAACAATCCTGAATCCGGCAGGACGGGTTCACTTCAAGTTGGCCTAAATTTTATTCTTGAAAATCATTCGAATGAGTTCAAAGCCTTAGTGGTCCCAGTTGACAGGCCAGGATTTTCTTCTTCAACACTATCAAAATTAATATCCTTGGATTACACTGCTTGTCCTGAAAAAGATGGTAAAGGAGGACATCCTTTATTGTTATCAAAATTAGATGTTAAAAAAATCCTAAATCAAAATCCTTCAACACCTTTACGAGATATAATAAAGCCAAAAAAATTTGAAGTAATGGATGATTATTTACATCTTAATGTAGATACAGAAAAAGACATTCCAATCCTTATCCAATTCATCTCTTCTTTAGAAAATGAGGGCAATTTAGAAGCTAATATCAAACAACATCAACCCAACACCGACAATTAAGGCAGGGATAGTGGTGTGAACAGTTGCCCATAGACTCGCTAATCGATGTCTTGCTAGCAATGGGAAAAGCGCATCTCCATCTTGACTGATGGCATTTGCTACAAGTGCCGGAAATGAGATGGCATCCTTTGTATATGCTGTTACAGCAATTATTTGAGGGCCACAACCGGGTATTAATCCAATTAATGATGCAATAATTACTGCAATCAAACCATCTCCATATGATGCTAGTTCAGTCTGATCCATATCTGAAAATAACATGGAAAATTCAAAAATTAGATATGCAGACATCACCCAAAATGTAACGAATGCAGTTTCACTCGCAGAATGAATCAGTGTTTCACGCATTGAATATAATTTATCGCCGATAGATGCTTCTGTATCATCACCGATCCAATTTTTCTGTGAAATATAAAGAATAATGGATAAGGAAGTTCCAATCAAACCTATCCAAGTAATAAACCCATGTAAAGTCAATGGATTATAATCTATTTCTAGTGCGAAATTTGCATCTTGGGCACTCCAAAACAACAACATAATTGCGAATATTAGTCCTAGAGTGGTTATGATCCACCAAACAGTATATCCTTTGTGAAGAAGGATGTATCTCCAACCATTTTCTTCTTCTCTTCCTAGATCTTCGAATACCTCTCTAGAGTCTTGATTTTTTCCATCAACAAGAACCTCTAATACCAAATCGTCTCGAAAATTCAGACTAAATTTCCCTAAGGGATTACGAGGAGTAATTTTCAAGATATCAACAAGATATCCCCAAAAAATTCCAACAAATAATGATATTAGATGTACAGCAATAACAGGTAGTATAAATGATGAATCAGTAACTGCTGCACCAATTAATACAAATGCTGCATCTCCTAATGTTGCAATCAGTGTTGCTATTACAGTGCCATAAGTAACATAACCACGCGCATACATAGGCATCATTACAATAGCTCCACCACACCCTGGCGTTATGCCCATGAGTGCGCCAATTATTGGCTGCCATCTAGTATTTGATCGAATTGTATCGACAAATCTTCCTGCAGTAATATACTGTAACCAACTAAAAAACAAAACCATTGCAGCAACAAAAACAGTGACTGCAAGAAAAGCGTCACGCATGCTAACAACAATTATCTCAATAATTTCATTAAAACTAACCATCGAATTTACTCCTTCAAAATTTCAGGAATTGTGAGAGAATCGCATATCGATTCTGAACCGAGTTGGTTTCGTCACTGAATAGTTCGGAGACATCTCGCATATATCGACGAGAGAGTCCTAATGCATTAACCAACCGATTCGAAAAGGTTACAGTTATGATAGTTTTAGATGGCGCTTTCGACTAATTCATAGATTAATGACAAATATAAGATTCTCCTGAGATGTGCATGACTCGTAGAGTCCATTCTTGGATTTTAGAAAAGCTAGCAGAAGGTTACGATGTAGCCTTGGCTACTGTAATCGATTCAAAAGGAAGTATACCAGGCAAACCAGGTGCTAAATTAGCCATGATAAAAAACGGTGAAAAATTCGGTACAATCGGAGGGGCTGGATTAGAACTAAAAATCGAGGAAGCACTTTATGAATTAATTAAAAGCCCATATAGAATGTCTTTACAGGGAGGAAGAATAGAGAATTTTTTACTATATAAGGATGGAAAAGGCAAAGAAGTAACTGCCTTGGACAGTCTTTGTGGAGGTCAGTTGACAGTGTCTTTGGAAGTAATAAATACTTCTCCTAATGTTTTAATTATTGGAGGAGGACATGTTGGAAAATCATTGGCATTTGTTTGTGATTCGATAGGCTGGACTTACAGTATTTTCGATGTTCGAGAGGAATTCTCGAATAAAGAAAGATTTCCGAATGCCGAAGAAATATACACCTCTTCTGTTTCCGAATTTCTGGATTCAGAAAATCAAAAATCATTCTCTAGATTCTCAGATATTTTCCTATTAGGTCATGATTGGAGTCTAGACCAGGAAATTTTAATTGGTATTTTATCCAAAATCGATTCAAATCAAAGGCCGAGGGTTGGTTGCATAGGCTCTAAGACTAAATGGTCGGCATTTAGGAAAGCAGCATTAGATGCAAATATTCCAGTTGCTATTGTCGACTCGACTAGATGTCCTATTGGTTTACCCATAGGTGCACACACCCCAGAAGAAATCGCAATCGCTATTTGCGCTGAGATAATATCTCTAGATGCACAACAATCTTTAGAAAAGAAATAAATGGAGAAATAAAAAATGGCAAGAAATTTCGTTTTTTCCACTTTAACGATACTTTTACTATCTTCCTTTGGTGGTTGTTTTGGTAATGCAACAATATCTAGTATTCAAGATAATTCTTCATCAGATGATTTTGGGGCTTTTAGTGTAGTTGCGCCAATAGACACTGGCATAAATGTCTATCATGATCATTTTGTTATGGAAGAAGACTATCCTCAATGGCTATTGAATGGGTTGGGAGTGACTAAAGTATGTGATATAACTAAAAATGGGTCATGGGAAGAAAGATATTCTTCAGATAGAGAATCCTGTTGGGATACAATTGTCTCCACAGATATTGTTTGGTTCAAAGGTACAAGGATAATTGGTACAACTCCCGACGATAATACAGACATTCCAATTCTAGATGACCCTCAAGATGGTCACGGTACTGCAGTTACAGGAGCAGTATTGAATGCTAATCCCAATGCTGTAATATTCTTTGTAGAAGGTTTTAGTGACGCTGCCGTTTTGGCAGCAGCAAACCAACCACTTGTTGATATAATTACTACTAGTTTTGGTCCAATAGGTTCAATTCCAGTTCCAGGAATCGAAGATGCAACAAAAGTCGCAGTTGTTGAAAAAGGGAAAATACACACAGGTGCTGCAGATAATTCTCCCTCTCCAGCAGTACAAGATTCGACAGCCGGACCTCCTTGGAGTATTGGTATTTCTGGTTATGCCGAAGAAGGAGATGATCAGAAAGAAACTATGAGCGGCTCATATCCCGATGTAGCAGCGGATTGGACACAAATACTACCGAATCATGATGATGTGGATGGTTATCATGAAACTTCTGGGACATCATTCGCAACTCCGAGAACTGCCGGGTTACTTTCAAAAATAATCACTAGTTTAAGGCATGAATTTGGTGATTTCTCATCTGGTGCAAATCCAGAAAAAAGAGATAAAAACATAATCAATGGTTCTGAAATAAAATTTTCAAATGATGATTTAAGAGATGCCCTTAATCTTTCAGCGTGGTATCCTTCATTTTCGTCATGGGATCCTCTCTCGGGTACAACTCCTATATCCCCCATTGCTCCTTGTACACAAGTTGGTTGGGGTGTCGTGAATGAGAGCAATGTTTTACCGATCATCGAACATCTTAATGGAACCGCTGAAATTCCTAATAGGCCATCCGATGTAGTTCTATGTATGCAAACTAATCAGGCTATCCGTGAGTCTTACTGGTCATAATCTCCGCAGGATTCAATACATATTCCCTGTTTGCAATGTATATGCGTAAGGTCTCCATAAGGTGGAACATTAATTCACTTCATGGTTCAGATGAAATTTCTCAAATTATCAGTCTTGTTCATAGCATTGAAATTCTTGGCCATCTTTCAGTTACAAATAGAGGAATAACTCAATTATGCGAAATAAAATTACGTCAAAACGCCTCTCTTGAAGATATTTCAAAACTAGCATATTTCGAAGTTATTGACAAATATGAAGAAGATGAAGATGGTATTTTAGTTAGTTTACTATGCACACATCCATTAGCAATTATGGGAATAGAAATGGCAAATATTCATTTACAAACTCCGTATAAATTGTGCTCAGAAATGGGCATGGAATTACGAATATCTGGAATTTCTGATTCAGTAAGGAAGTTTGTTTCAGTAGTAAGAGAATTGATGCCTCCTGACAAAATCAGTGTCCAATCAATAAAAGGAGATATCGGAAATGGCTGGACGGATGAATTAACAAGTAGGCAAAAAGAAATAATTTCTTATGCTGCTTACAGGGGCTATTATGGCACAGAATCTAAAACTACTCTAAAAGATTTGGCCGACGAACTTGGTATGGCTAGGAGTACTCTTGGAGAACATATTCAAAGAGCAGAATCAACGATTTTACGTAAAGCTATTGAGGATCTAAAGACACAAAATGATAATTTAAAACCAAATACTCAAAGAACTATGATAGATGGGAATTAACATATATGTCACGATTTAGGCTTCCAATGATTCCTTCCTCGGATGAAGTATCTTGGACATCAAGGATAAATAATGTTGATTTTTCAACTACGATAGCAAGTAATTCTATTTTATTAGATGTTTTAAGAAATAAAGGAGGAAGCCTTGGGACAAAGAGGGGATGCGATTTAGGTACATGTGGCTGTTGTACAGTTTTAGTCGACGGCATACCAAAATTATCATGTTTAACTATGGCCAAGGAAGTTGAAGGTTCTGAAATAACTACAGTCGAGGGTCTATCTTTGGGACACCATCTTCATCCAATTCAGGAAACTTTTGCAGAGTACGGAGGAAGTCAGTGCGGTTTTTGTACACCAGGATTTTTAGTAGTAATTTCAGCATTATTGAATGAAAATAACAATCCAAACGATCAGGAAATAAAAACAGCTATAGAAGGAAATCTGTGTAGGTGTACCGGTTATCAACAAATCATTGATTCTGTAAAAGCAGCTTCAGAAATAATGGTAAATAATGTAAAAATTGAAGACTCAACTTCTCCAAAAAGTGACCCTCATCCCGGATTCAATAATTAAAGGTGGTTTTATGTCTAATGATGATGAAATGGTTGGCTACAGACAACAACCGGGTAAGTTGCCTTTCTCAAGACCTGGCTCTGGCGGTAAAAATCAATTCAGTGAATTACGCAATATCCAATTAATACCCGAAAGTCAAGGTGGTAAAAAACTCCAACCTAGGGGCGGCCATAGGCATGATGAACTAATTAGTGGAATTTCCATAGGTAAGTCCACTGCACTCGTAGATAGTAAATGGAAAGTTACTGGAAAGGCTAATTATGGAGATGATATAAGGTTAAGTAATGAATTAATTGGCAAAATCGTTCGTTCTCCACATCATTATGCGCGTGTACTTTCGATTGATATTAGTAAAGCCATAGAGTTAGAAGGTGTCATAGCAATAGCAACTGGTGCAGATGCTCAAAATTCATTTGGAGTTTTACCAGTGACCAAAGACGAACATGCAATGGCAATTGAAAAAACTCGTCATAAAGGAGATTTGGTTGCTTGTGTTGCAGCTATTGATGAAAGTACAGCCTTAGAAGCAGTCAGGTTAATTGAAGTTGAATATGAGGTTTTAGATAGTATTCATGATATGCGTAAAGGGTTGGATGATTCTAAATATCCAATACATGATAGAGGACAATATCACATCGGAGAATCAAATGTACAAAAAAGAGTCTTTCAGGAATTTGGCAATATTGGTGAAATGATTCCTAACTCTGTGGCAAATCATAAATCGAATTGGTTATTTGCTGGAGTTAATCATGGTTTCACAGAACCTCATGCTGTTGTTGCTGATTGGGATCCATCTGGTAGATTGACATTATATACTCCTCAACAAGTGCCTCATTACGTTCACCGTGCATTGGCAGATGTCTTAGAAATCCCAATGCATCAAATTAATGTTTACCGAACTTTCGTAGGTGGTGGTTTCGGAGGTAAATCCGATCCATTCCCTCATGAAATGTGTGCTGCTATATTAGCTAGAAAATCAGGAAGGCCAGTAAGAATTACCTTTGATAGAGAAGAAGTATTTTGGGTAAATAGAGGAAGGCATCCTTCTAGAATCGAAATGGACATACATGCAGATTCTGCTGGCCGTCTATGTGGTGTTCAAACCGATGCTTTGATCGATGGAGGAGCTTTTGCATCCTTTGGTCATGTAACTACTTATTACAATGGAGTCTTACATACTGCGCCATATGAATTAGGAGCCTTCCATTATACGGGTGCTAGAGTTTGGACAAATAAACCTGCAAGTGGTGCTATGAGAGGTCATGGGGCTGTAAATTCTAGATGTGCTGTTGAAGTGGGGCTAGATGATATTGCTGAGCAATTATCTGTAGATCCAATTACACTTCGTTTAGCCAATCTACTACCTCCTTTTTCTGCAACAATTACTGGATTTAGAATAACTAGTATTGGTATGAGGGAATGTTTAGAAAAGGTCAAAATAGCATCAGATTGGGATAAAAAATTTCGCCAATTACCATTAGGGCACGGTATTGGCATAGGTTGTGGATTTTTCATATCTGGCAGTGGTCTACCAATTCATTGGGATCCCAATAAATTTCCACATGCAACTGTCCATTTGAAAATCGATATGGATGGAGGCGTTACAATCCACACAGGTGCTGCAGATATAGGACAAGGCTCCGACACAGTTGTTGCTCAATCTGTTGCCGAAGTTCTTGGGCTACCTTTGGATATGATACGTGTAAGAAGTAGGGAAACTGATACATCTCCTGTAGATTTAGGATCTTATTCTTCACGAGTTACATTCATGAATGCTAATGCAGCAATTTCTGCAGCACTGGAAATAAGGAAAGACCTTCTCAAGGCAGCCTCCATCATAACAGACACTGAAATTAAGAAACTTGTCATTGGAGATAGGAGAATTTTTGATAAACAAGATCCTGCAATAGGAGTTTCATATCTTGAAGCTTTACATAAAGCCCAAGAAGATAGAGGGGCACTTACTTCTTCAGGCTCATATCGTACTCCTCCTATGGGTAGGGCACACAAAGGAGCTGCTGCAGGATTAGCGCCTGCTTACTCTTTTTCTGCTTATGTCGCTGAAGTAAAAGTGGATATGGAAACTGGACAAACTAAAGTTCTTGAAGTCTGGGCAGCACATGATTGCGGAAAAGCCCTAAATCCTCTGTCTGTTAAGGGGCAGATAATAGGCTCTTGTCATATGGGTCTGGGACAAGTACTTAGTGAAGAAATGAAATACAGCCGGGGGGGAGACTTACTAAATCCAGATTTATTAGATTACAAAATACCAAGTATCCATGAAATGCCAAAGGTAAATCCAATAATAGTTGAATCCAACGATTTGGAAGGGCCTTTCGGTGCTAAAGAGGCAGGAGAAGGTCCTTTGCTGCCAATACTTCCTGCGGTTTGTAATGCTGTTTATGACGCATCCGGAATAAGAGTAAATGAATTGCCTATAACAGGCGATAGATTATACAAAGAGATAGAGAAGAAATGTAGAAATCTAAAAATATCTAACCCTCTCAAATTACCTAATCCTTCCCTAATTCATTCCGATTTACAAACACTATTGGAAAGTAGGGCGTCTCAACACTCTGAAAGAGACTTACAAAGGATTTTATCGGAAGAAAAAACCCCATATCACAATGGTGCATTATTCGGTATGAATCCAGAAATACCGGGAGATGAACAAGATTCTAGATGGGAAATACGTGTCATTCCTGATGATCAATATCTCGCTAATCCTAGATTAGCAGGAAGTGCCTGGAGGCACGTAGAAAGAAGAAAAAGGAATGATTAATTATGAAAATGCCTCCATTCAAATTACACACACCCTCATCATTAGATGAAGCATTCGAGATCGTGAAAGAACTCAGGAGACAGAACTTAGAGTATGATTGGATTGCAGGAGGGACAGATTTAATACCCAATTATAAATGGCATATTAATACTAAATCTGATGTTATTTCATTATCAAAAATAGAAGATTTACATAAGATCTCTAAAAATCATATTGGTGCCATGGCTAGACTTTATGATATTTCACAATCATCCGAGATTCATCCTTTAATTGCAAAATCTGCTAGTCTAGTCGCTAGTGTTATGATTAGGCGTTCAGCAACTTTGGGAGGTAATATATGTCTAGATACACGTTGTTTTTGGTTTAATCAATCAGAAGAATGGAGAGAATCTATTGATTATTGCCATAAATGTGATTGCGGTACGGGTGCCGATTGCAGAGTGATTCCAAACCAAAATACTCTCTGTGTGGCGACATATCAAGCTGATATGGCTCCTGTATTAATGGGTCTTGGTGCAACTATTTACTTAGCATCGCCCACAGGTAATCGCTCAGTATTAATCAAAGATTTTTTTAAATTAGATGGCATTACAAAAAATATTCTAATGGAAGATGAATTAGTAACACATATTACCTTTCCAGATGATGTTTTTGAATGGGAAGGGGACTATCAAAAACTTACGCAACGCGACTCTTGGGATTTTCCAGAAGCAGGAGTAGCAGTTTTATGGAAGAAAGGAGACAAAGGTCCTTCCGACCTTCGTGTTGCAACTACGGGAATAGAATCAATACCACGTTTCCACTCTGAAGAATCTCAGAAAATAATAAAATCATGGTCTGGAAGTGATAGTATAGAAGAGTTAGCAGAATCAATTAGAAAATCTGTAAAACCAGTTTTGAATACTTGGTTTCAACCCTCTTACAGGAGAAAAATGGTCAAAGTTTTATCTAGACGTGCAAGCAAGGGCTTATTGGAGATATAACATGTCGGCTTTAATCAAATACTCCAGTTTGATGATATTTTTTTTATTTCTTCTCAATACTATTCCCTCAGTACAGTCCCAAGGAGATATTTACCCATGGGATATTGAAATAGATTTCGAAAATGATGACTCAAGTGAACCATTTGATATTTCTGATGATGGAAAGGCATCTGTAACTTTTATAATATCTAATAATGGATTTCTTTCAATGGATTTAGAGTTTGAGTTTGAAGGTCCATTTCAAGGTACTTTCACTGGTCCATCCGATGCTACAGTTGCCGCCAATTCTAATGAATCATTCAAACTCGAAGTAACAAATATCAATGTTCTCGATTTTGCTGCTAAAACTCAAGAAGATTTCCTAATAACTGCAAAAGTCGTATCATTACAAGGAACTCCTCAACTATCTCCCTCCTCCAAAGATGCTGAAGGAAAATTGATAATACCAATAGTATATTCTCTAGACTTACAAATCACTGATCCAGTTGGTCCTATGAATGCAGGTACTTCGACTCCCTTGAGAGTTTCTGTAGTAAATATTGGAAATATCGAAGATAGAGTCGGAGATGTTGATATTTCTGATAATTGTCCATTATTGACTCCTAATAATGGACTAGATTCACTAATGACTAAGAATCTTAATCCAGGTCAAACGACTCAAGCAGATCTGGAATTAACTGCCTCTGAAAGCCATCCAAAGAGAACTTGTAAGGTAGAAGTTTCTATAGCCTCCAATGGTGCAATGAATACAGGAGCCTCATCAGCTGTTAGTATCGATGAAGTTCAAATTACGATTGATCCTTCTTTATCCGATAATACAGGGCCTGTGGATTCTGTAGATGACACTACGACTACGACCGAAGTTGTTGGCTCAAGCCTGCCCTCAGCAAGCCTACTTTCAATAATTTCTTGCGTTCTTACTGCACTTGTTTTTACTAGAAGAAATAACACTCAATAAAGACAAAAAAAATAAAAAAAAGTTATACTAAGAAGATGTAAAAAATAAACTTATGATTATTAATTGGAAATTTTTCAAGAAACTTTGGGCAATAACATATAATTGTAATTCTATTGTCGCAAAGGCATTGTAGGTGCTACCTACTTATTTTATTTTAATTAGAGTTGATTAAGATGACTGAAGAAAAAACTGATGAGGAAAGATTCTCGACTATTGTAGTCAGTTCACTCACAGTCACAGTAGTTTTACTTTTGATTTTACCAATGTTATTCGTTGCAGGTAAGGAAACGGCCTATTCTGCATATGCTACGGGAGATAGTGAGATATATCAATTAGCCCAATTAACAGACATGCGCAACAGTCTTGATGACGAACAGCACTATTTCATTGCAAATACTATGTCTACGCCTATGTTGGTAAATGATTGGAAAGATCCTCATAGGACTATGTTGTTGATAATTGGACCAGAAAAACCAATCGATGAGACAGAAGCAGAAGAGATATACAAATTCGTCACCGAAAAAGGAGGAAAAGTAATAGTTGCATCTGATAATTCTAATGCAAATCTTTTATCCAATAAATTTGGAGTAACTTACTTCGATTATAAATTCGATGAAGATAAAGGCAAATTTGTCGGAGGACTACTTGATCAAAATCAACATTGGGTTGAATTCGATGAATCTGGAGAAGTCAAAAGAGATGCTAATGGTGGTCAGATAGTAACATGGAGGAATGTGTGGACTGTTGCTTCTGTCGGACAAGATATTGATAGTATGCCTACAGCCGCATTAAGACAAGGTTGTTCCGCATTTAGTCTTAGTACCAATAAACCAATAGATTGTCGTATGCCAGTTATGTTAAGGGCTCCTACGGGACTCAAGTTTGAACCTTCAACTAGGGATATCACTGATCCAGACCATAGGGCAATAATGACACTTGGAACTGCATCTACTTCTGCTTTTATTGATACTCAGGGGAATAGAGATCCTGGTGATCCTTTGAATCCAGCACCTGGGGATCTAAAATTAATTATGCGTTTTGATTATCATAATATTACAGTGTTAGATCAAGTGAGTAGTGGCGGTAGTGGAAGCACACTCTCCGGAGGAGTTGGTGAATTATCCGTTTCTGGAAGTATCACCTTTGTCGCAGATGAAGAAGCATTTTCAAATCGTTTATGGACTTTAGACGAAGCAAAGAAAACAGGTTTGCGAGAATCATGTATCGTTGAAAACTGTTGGAATCAGGAAATCAATAGCAATAGCGATTGGTTAGGTAATGGCAATTATTTCAATGCATTGATTTATGATATGATGGAATTTGATAATTCAGAATTATCTGCAAAAATTAAGAACGGTGACTTTGCAGGAGATAAATCAAATTTTCAAATAGTATTTGATGAAAGTCGTCATATCACTGGTGTAATTTCGGCCCCATTTGTTGAAACTATGGGTACAATTGTTTTGTTAACTTCTAATACCTTCTTGAAATGGTTAGTGGTTCTAAATGTCGGACTACTATTATTAGTAGCAATGATGGTGGTTCCACAAAAAGAAAATTGGCGCCACGTCTTCGATTTAACCAGATTTTCCGAAAGACCCGAGAAGCTAGATCCTAAAACATATAGGGCACGTGTCCAACAGGCACTATTTACCAAGATCAGAGTCCATCACGATTTGTCTCGTGATCAAATGGCAACAAAACCCCCGGCAGAAGTCCAGTCAATGATTGGAGATCCACGTCTTGTGGAATTGGCTTATAGCCAAAGCCGTACATACACGCCCAAGGAGTTACGCCAGATGATGCAGGCAATTCGTCGTTGGGGTAAGAAAAATTAATGAAATGGAGATATAAATATGAATGCAACACCACCAACCGATGCACCACCAGCACCGCCCTCAAATACCACAGATGCTGCTTATGCTAAGAAGGCAGCCGAAGCTCGCGGCTCATCAAAAACAAATGAAAAGTTAACAGCAGTTGGAGCGATTGCTCAAGCAATTGGCTCAGAAGTTCAGAAAGTAATTATTGGTAAATCACATGTTATTGATAACGTATTAGTTAATATTCTGTCCAACGGAAACCTTCTCTTCGAAGATTATCCAGGTTTAGCAAAAACTCTGATGACCAATACATTCGCTGATGCACTAGGTTGTGACTTTAAGAGAGTTCAATTCACTCCAGATTTACTACCTGCAGATATTACAGGAACAAATATCTATGACGCTAAGAAAGGTGAATTTACATTTAAACCAGGACCTATATTTTGTAATCTCCTTTTGTCTGATGAGATCAATAGAGCCCCTCCCAAGACTCAAGCAGCCCTTTTAGAAGCTATGCAAGAGAAGCAGGTGACTATTGGTACAGTAACTCATAAATTACCAGCACCATTCTTGACAATGGCTACACAGAACCCAGTCGAACAAGAAGGTACGTATCCATTACCAGAGGCTCAACTTGACAGATTCATGTTCAAAATGAGTGTTGGTTATCCTAGCCGTTCCGATGAAGATGAAATATTATCACGACGTATTGCAAGAAAGAAAGATGCAGTTGAGGTTGAAACTATTACAGATCCAGCGCGGGTAGTTGCAATGCAGCAAGCAATAGAAGATGTTTATGTTGATCCTGCAGTTAGAATGTATATGGTTGAAATAGTCACTCAAACACGTGAACATAATCAAGTTCTAGTGGGATCATCACCTCGTGGTTCACAAGCTTTGTTGAAAACCAGTCGTGCGGCTGCTGCAATGAGGGGACGTGATTTTGTTACTCCCGATGATGTAAAATCAATAGCTAATTTAGCAGTAGCACATCGTTTAATACTCAAACCAGAACATCAAATAAAAGGAGTAAACACTGAAGACATAATCAAAGAAATTTTGAGGACTGTTCCAGTTCCAACTGTTTGAATATTCTACGGAGTTGGTGGGATTATGGCATGGAGTAGAAAATCCGCGATGTTCGCATCTTTAGCGGTGGCTCTATATCTCCTAGGTTTAGTTTTGCGAAATCAACAATTAGTTACTGTTGCAGTAGTTTTACTTTCTTTCTTGACATGGGCCGCGTTTCGTACCAGTCACGCAGATGTTTCATCATCAGGTAGAAGAATAGATGATGCACAGAGTGATGAAGGAATAGAATTACAAAATATCTTGGCCATGCGCAAAGTTTCTTCTTCTAGAATTTTCGAAGATGGCGAAATAGATGTATCCTTAAGACTTCAAAATAGATCAAATACCTCTAAAGTATTGGAAGTTCGAGATAGGGTGCCCGAAGTAATGAGGATAAAGAAGGGGGCTAATTATGTGTTGATGGAATTAGGCCCTCAAAGAGAAACTGAGATTTCTTACACTATAGAGACTCCATTGAGGGGATTTTATACGATTGGCCCAGTATGTGTAAGGGTGCAGGACGCTTTTGGATTATTTCACAATGAAAAGGAAATACATTTGTATGAAGATTTCCTTGTTTTTCCCAAAATGGAAGATATTAAAGATGCCATGATAAAGAGCAGAGTTCCAAAGATTTTCACTGGTGCTGTTAATATTCGAAATCCAGGAGAAGGTTCAAATTTTTACAACCTAAGAGAATATATTCCAGGAGATCCAATGAAGAAAGTAAATTGGAAAGCTACTGCTAGGCAAGATGGAAAAATGATGGTAAATGAATTTGAAAAAGACGCTGTTAGTGATATTATAATAATAGTTGATAGCAGGAAGATTAGCGAAACAGGGCCAGTTAGTAGGAATTCTTTGGTTTATAGCACAAGAGCTGCAGCAAGTCTTTCACAATATTTTTTAGCTCGAAGGGATTCTGTCGGTTTAGTGTTATATGGAGACGAAATAACTTCTGTAGATAGAGACACCGGTAAAAAACAGTTGTATGTTTTATTAACTAAATTAGCAGGTTCAATGGCAAAAGGAAACACTCCATTGAAGATTGTAACTAATAGAATAATGCCGCATATTAATAGAGGTAGTCCGGTTATATTACTATCTCCTCTAGAAGAAGATCCAACTATAGTTGATGCTGTTAGAGATTTAAGATCAAGGAATTTTGAAGTTACAGTATTATCTCCTAGTAGCTTAGAATTTGAATTTGATGCTAGAAGATTAGATAGGACTGGATATGAAGTCCTTAAGACTGAGAGAGATATTTTGATGGCAGAGTTAAGAGGATTGGGTGCATACGTAATGGATTGGGAACCAGATATGATGCTTAATACTGCCCTTACTGGCGCTAGAGGATTTTGAGGTGTTTTGATGGCAGAAGAAAATAAACCCAAAACTAGTGATACCGCACATCTGTATGATAGTACTACGCTCCGCTCTTCAGCTCCAAGCAGGAAGGCCGCTGCTGGTCGACAAAAACAGAATACAGAAATTCCTGTCGATGCCATTCCAGAGGTTCATATACCTGGCTGGGTGGAATCAATCTTTGGAGGTCCAGTGATAAGTTCAATGAAATTTCTCCCTCCAGATAGGATGGTAACTTCATTACAATTGGCCTCATCAATCACATTGGTTCTATTGTGTTTCCTAACTTTCATGATAACTCCAGTTACCGGAACAGCATGGTTTGCTATTTCCAATATGATAGGATTGGGATTTGTTGGAGGGCTATTACATTTCATAATAATTGCAATAGGACTAATTGGTGGAATGTATGGTGTATTTCAAAGAGATCAAAGAGCTCTATTGGTTTCTTATTGTATGCTAATAATTGTAACAATAAGATTTGCAGGAAGTAAAGTAGAATTCGGCCTCAGTTTTCTTCCAGAAGGAGAAATAGCTCAAAAATTCCTTCTTATTTTATATGCAATATTTCTGGTTATGTTCATTGAACTTTCTAGTGGAATAATTAGATTTTCTATGCTCGACACATCAATAAGAACCGGAGAAGTATATGTAATGGGTATACAGAAAATTACCTCTCGTTATCATAGATCTCTGCTGATTGCTCCCTCAATAGCTGGTATTGTTGCTCTACTTACACTATTCATTAATCGTATAATTCCTGCAATGATTGGAGTGTTAGATCCGGTCTCAGCCAATAGACTTAGAGAAAGTGTTGAATTAACCAGTGTTTATGGTGTCGCTTTAGGTACAATGGTTATTTTTATGATAATTGCAGGTTCTTTTGCTGTAAATCTACCACTCAGGATACAACAATTTAGAGATAAAAAAACCAACTAATTATCTAATATATTCTCCAATAATCCCTAAATCAGCTATTATCAGCATGGCCACTGCCTCCACTACGGGGACTGCTCTTGGGCCTAAAACTGGGTCATGTCTTCCGCCAACTTTCAAAGACCTGACTTCATTGCTTGGAAGATGTAAAGTAAATTGTTCTTTGGGTATGCTACTTGGTGGCTTGAAGTGAATTTTGACACTCATAGGAGATCCTGTTGAACGTCCTCCTAAAGCACCATCTACTAGTCTCTTTCCTGAATTTTTTAGAGTAGGTTTTTCCTCACCATTTATCCATTCATCATTATGCTCTGATCCGCGCATCAAGGAAGAATTTACTCCATGAGAGAATTCAACTGCTCTAGCGCCGGGAATTGCCATCAATCCACGTGCCAATGATGGTTCTAAACCATCAAACCATGGTTCTCCTAATCCAATCGGCAAACCCTNAATTAACAATTCAACTACAGAACCAATAGTATCTTTACTCATCCTTATTTCTTCTAGATAATCTGACATTTTTTCTGCTGCTTCTTTATCTTTACAATTCAATTTTTCCATATTGATACTTCGTTCTGGAGAATTTTCCTTGTTCAATTCTAGTAACTGTTTTGCAGAAAGTTTTCCCACTCTTAGTAAATGCGCTTCACATTTCCATCCTATATTTTCTAACATACTTCTAACTTGACTTCCTGCAGCGACAATCCCAAATGTCAGTCGTGCAGATTGAGAACCGCCCCCTCTCGGATCATTAACGCCTCCTGAGCGTATGTATTCAACCATATCTGCATGTCCTGGTCTAGGCTGATCAGGTAAAAATGAATAATCAGAGGACTTTACATCTGAATTTTTTGTAATCAGTAATATGGGCCATCCAGTTGCTACACCTTCATAAACTCCTGATAATATTTCACATTCGTCCAATTCCTTCCTAGTTGACAAACCCTTTCTTCCTGGTCTTCGATTTTTGATATCATTTGCTAATTTTTCATTATCAATTTCAGTCCCTGGTGGCATACCCTCTATCAGTACACCTACACATTTTCCATGACTTTCTCCAAATAAAGTAATACGCAATTTATCTCCTAATCCCATTCCCATTATATTTCCTCCTCCGAAAAATTGTAAAATGTAGTTTTTATCAAATCCATATCATATCTCTTAATTATATCAGATAATGCCTCTACTTCCTTTTCATAACAGATTATACAAATTGCTGGTCCAGAGCCAGTTATTCCTGCAGCTATTGCACCATTAATAATGGATAGATTGCATATTTTTATTGCTTCATCATCATCATTTGCAGCAGCAACACCCATTCCATTTGTAGTGAGTGCTTCAAAAATCTCTCTTTTTTCTATGGATTTCAATGCTTTATCAAATAGAGTATTATATTCCTTAAAAGAATTTACGTTTATATCTCTTTTCCTATTTCCTCTAATTGCAATTAGAACGCACAAAGAATGCTCTATGTCTCCTTCTGATATTACTGATTCTGAAGCATTCTTGGTTGAATCAATTAATTTCCAACCTTCTGCCATTGCACCCCATGTATCATCAATACTACCAGTAATTGTACAGCCTGCTTCTTTTTGAGCCTTGACTGCTAAATCAATAATTTCAAAGTCATTTAAATTCATCCAAGATGCAGAGTTAAGAGATTTAATTGCAGCACATGCTAAAGCCGAACTTGATTTTAGCCCCTGTCCTATTGGTACTTCGCTGAAGATGTCCCATCCATATTCTTTAGGAAGAGGAAATCCTTCCGCTTTCCAGCATTTTATCACGGAATCAAGAAGCTTATGTTCATCTTGTAAATTTTTAGACTTTTTATCAACTAATTTTACTCTTGTAAGTAAATTTACTCCAACTGAGCACCCCTTTCCTGTACCAAGTGCATGTAATATAGAAACTCCGCCTCTAGCCTCTCCTTCGCCTAAGGTCTTCATATCTCTCTCATCTCCCCTTCAATAGCATTGCCGATATGCCGCATTCTTGAGTCCTGCATAACTAAAATTTTATCTCCTATTTTGATATTAGTTACTGACACCGCTCTACCTAAATTATCTATNAATCTTACAGTTTCTGCCTGTTGGAGAATTATTTGACCTTTTATTTGTTTATTACTATAGGAAATTTTCAAAAAGGGACGTCTTTCNATTTTTATTCTTCCTATTGAAGCATATCTCTCATTTCCATCATAACTGATAATTTTNACCTTTTCACCGGAGACTAATTCACTAAGGTATTTTGTTTCATCATCCTTTACCAGTATGTAAGAGTGTATTGCGCCTACATTCACTCTAAAAGACCTAGAAGGAACAAATTCAGATTCTAAGGTCTCTCCATGGACAAGGCACAGTGCATTCGAGGTCGAACCAACCATTATTCCCTCTCCTTCTTTTAATCTCTCAATTAGGTCTATACAAACTCTTTCTCCAAAACCTCCTGATTCAATTGAAGTCACATTAGCAACATTAAGCCTACCTACTTCATTTTTCTTTTTTTGATTATCAATTGATTTATTCTCTTTTATTTTTATTGCCTCGGTCCAAATTTCCTCATCGTTAGGCAATAGTAATGCGTCTACTCCATGCTCAAGTGCGTATGCAGCACCTTCAATCTCTATCTTTTCATCTATCGAAACTGCTATTTTTGTACCAGTCCCCAAAGATCTTGATATTAGATTTTCCAATGGGATCATTTTCCAGTTTTCACATCTAATTAATATCCAGGGAGATAAGCCAATAATCGAGTAAGCCTCATCTTGACTTCTATCGTCTTCCAGATAAATTTCTGCAACATCCGGTAAATCACCTTTCCAAATCCTATCGGCATGAATAGAAATCTTTTCAGAATATTCATTAGAACAATCTAACCAAAGTTCCATTTCTAGTCCTCTATTATTTTAATTGCCTCTGTTGCACTTACTCCTTGATGCACAATTGCACGGAGAGCTTTAACATTCAAACTTGGATTTTCACAGCCAAAAACTTGTCTTCCGATACATACTCCACTTCCTCCTGCTTGAATTGATTGCTCAACAATTACTAGCAGTTCATTAAAAGAAATATTCTTTGCACCTCCGGCAATAAGTACTGGAATTGGTACAGATCTAGTAACCTTTTGAAAACTTTCAATTGAACCTGTCCAAGGAACTTTAACTACATCACATCCTATTTCCCATGCCAATCTAGCTGCATGTGCTACACCATTCGTTTCATCATCATCTGAAATAATTAGATTTTTTCCTCGAGGATATATCATCCCAAGCACCGGAATCTCTAATGCCCATGCATCTGTTGTAAGTTTGCCCATTTCGATTATCATTTCTGCCTCATTTTCTTCTCCCAAATTTATTTGGCCAGAAACTCCAATTGCTCCTCTATCTAAACACTCTTCTGCAGTCGCAATACTTACTTTTTCTCCCGATCTATTTCCTCCATGCAAGGTTGATGCAGAAACATGACACACATAGTTATTCCAAGGTCTAATTTTCTTCTGATGACTCAAAACACCTTTATGGATTACAATGGCATCTGCCTGAGAATCAATTAGTTGCTCAATTATTTTATCCATATTCTCTAGACCTGCTTCTGGATACTGTGAAATTCCATGATCTAGAGGAANCCAAACGCCCTTTCCACCGGGTAAAATTCTATCAAGACGACTCTCGAGACCTTCAGACATACAAGGCGCTACTAACCATCTTCTTGAAAACTATCGTTTTTATGATTAATATTTTTTCAAAAACATTAATGCCTTTTGATTGATAAATCAACAATTAAAGGAGCATGATCAGAAACCACCAAACCTCCTTCTCTGAGTACACTAATTTTTTCAAAAATCTTCAATGCAGCATCATTTGCAAGGACATAGTCTATTCTCCACCCTCTA
>PATZ01000035.1 GCA_002712575.1 Methanobacteriota archaeon | reverse complement strand
TCCATGGCAAAGTCCAACCAGCCCATTGAATAATGATACAGATGGAGATGGTCAACCTGATGGTTGGGAAATGCAAATCTTTTCTGTTCAACAGAATACCAATAGCCATAGTCTGTGGATATCAACAACTACTTGGTTGCCTCCTAATTGTGATTCTATCTTAGAATGTGGATTAGGGCCTGGAGGCTGGGTCTGGTCAAATTTCAATACTGGTTTTTCAACTTCTGGGGATAGAGATGGTGATGGAGTAATGGATCCGAAGTATTTCCTTCATGAAATGAATCTTACTGATTTTACAGTACCTGAACAAGGTAGATGGGCCCTTAATCCATCTAGTGTTTTACAAGATTCAATTTATGACATTGATAATGATACTTTGCAAAACTCATTGGAAGCGCCTGATAGGTGGAATACAAATCCAGTAGACCATGACAGTGATGGAGATTTATTACCAGATGGTTGGGAAGTATCAAACACCGAACAGGCATTAACTTTAGGATTGGTTGATAATAATACATTGAGTGCATTAGGTTCTCGTGGCCCCATGGATCCTAGGATGCCGGATTCCGATTTAGATGGCATTGATGATGGACAAGAAGATTTTGATGGAGATGGTTTGAATGTAACCTATTTGAAAAACCGCTACTGTCCAGGGTGGGAAGATCCTCAGAATTCAGAGTGTCACATAGATCCATTTGGAAGTGGCGCAAGATTTTACAATGACTTAGCAAACTTCACAAATTATGAAGAATATCAAAATGGTACTAATCCTATTTTGACCGATTCAGATTTATGTGCAGACGGCTCCTGGTGTCCAGATGGTTGGTCTGATGGATCAGAGGTTTATCACCAAGATCAAGATGGAGATGGAATGTGGTCGGGATGGGAATATTTCTTTGACTTTGATCCTTATGACGCATCTGATGCAGCAATAGATTCCGATGGAGATGGCTACATAAACAAATGTGAAAATAAATGGAATACTAATCCAAAAGATCCACTTAGTTTCCCTTCCCAAGGTGAACTTTGTGATAATTATGATTAATAGTTATAATTTTATAATTATGGGTAGTTGATATATTATGTCATGGTGGATACTTCCAACTACTGCTGATATAGGTATTAGGGCATTTTCAACATCTCCTTCGGATTTATTAAGAGAAGTAACCCTTGGATTTCAATCAATACAATTATCAGGAAATAATGGCCATATGAGCAATATTAATTGTCATCTCGAACAATGGTCAGTACCACTTTTTGAATCTGATTTAGAGAGGGGTTTAGTGCTGTGGCTTGAAGAAGTACTTTTTCAAGGATCAATTGAGGATAAATGGTTGATGGACGCTTCTTTTAAAATTTCCAGTAATTCAATAGATTCCCAAGTATCCTGGATAGATTCTAAATTAATTTCAAGGGAAATAGAAATTAAGGCTATAACTATGCATGAGCTGATGTTTGAAGAAATATCTGATAATGAGATAGTTGAGGGAATAGAAGGCGTTATTCCTACCTTCGAAGGGCCAGGATGGGTGGCGCAAGTGGTTCTTGATGTATGAAAATCAAGCCTCTATCCTTAGTATGCTATTACAGTTATTACATGGTATTCTCAATGGTCTGACATTGGATTGAACCTGATTAGATTTTCCACAAGAAGGACATTTTACATGCGGCCCTCCTATTTTCTTACCTATTTTCTCTATTGTTCCTGAAGTTGGAGAGACCAATGATATAGGGAAAACTAACAAAATACTGGTTGAAACAATTCCCAAAACAATTTGCATAGGCAGACCCATCCAATATACTGTGAATGCTAAAGAACCTAGTACCAGAATCGTTACCATTGTTGGTACTCTTGCTCTTTTTTTGGTTAGTGCCATGCCAATCATAAGTGAAATTGAGAGTGCTAATACAGACATCATAGCAGAAACCAATGGACTAAAAAAGAAAGAATTAGGAGGAGTAAATTCAATTCTAAATTCTTCCTCAGCATCAATATCTGAGTTTTCAACAGAAATAACTTCCATAATTATCCATCTTCTTAATTCATAGTCCATTTCATCTGCATATATGTCNCCTAGACCGGTCAACATATTAGTTTTCATATTCATATCTAAGGAGATATCGTTCCAGTATTTTTCTGAAGATGGCCTTACAAAGTTTTCTATTAGTAGTTGCCTTTGCCCATCTTGAACTTTATATGAGGATTCAATTGTGATTATTATTTCTTCTGAACTAAAAGCTCTTGTTTTTCCTAAATTAATATCTATTTTTATTGGCCCTAATTCTTGTGGATCTATTCCAATTATTGATTCTATTTCTAGGTATAGGCCATTTGCAAAGAAAGACTTCAAATCAGACTTTGATCCAATTAAATAATTTTGTAAAGCTAGTATTTCTGAATCGTCTACCTTTCCATTATGTTTCTCCGATGTTTTGATTGAATCTGAATATTGATTCAAGTTTTTCCATACACTATTAGAATCTAAAGTATTATTACCAATATTGTCTAATCCCCATCTTATCCATTGTGACATTGAACCATCAAATTCTATTGAAAGTTGACGTTCCACCAAATTGCCTTTAAATGTTGCATCTGTATTAATTTTTAAGGCTGAACCTCCGCTTCTCAAAGGCTCATTTTCTGGATACCAATCATTGGGGCCATCATCATCTCCTATTGCAATTTCATGAGTCTTATTTACTTCCAATATCAGCCCAGGCTGAGGAATTAATGCAAAATCAAATCTAACAAAACCATCCGAACCATCGGGGATTTCCCAAACAAAGGTAACTTCTACTCCTTCTTCTTTAGTTATTGAAATAGGACTATCACTTATTTCTATATTTTGAACTTTGGCATTACCTTCTGATCCAGACCACATCCTATCCTCAAAGCCAGATTTAATGAGTACGGGGAAATATGCTAAATTACCTAAAACACTTGCATCTTTCATAATTATTTCTAATAAAGGAAGTTTTACTGTTATGTGTGCATTATAATCTTCAGAACCCCAAAGGAATTTGACTCCTGTATCATCATCTCCAGGATTAGTAAATACTAAATTTTGAACATTCAATGTTATTTGAATCACGTCTCCTTCTGATATAGTTCCCTGTAAAACATTGACTGGGATTTGTAATTCTCCCTGTCCAGTTAGTAATACATCTGGCATACCTAGAGTTCCTTGATATGTATTTCCGCCAACCTTCACTTCCAAGGTAGCATTCAATGTAAAACTAACAGCCCCTTGTAATTCATAAGGTATTACAAAGTTCCATGTCCCGTCTAAATATTCTCCATCACTTCTCCAAGTAACCTCCCAAGTGCCAATTTTTACCTCTCCTCCTATTGAGGAAGTGACAATCTCTTCTGTTGGCTCATCTTCAAGATCAGAATAAAATGGCGATACTATTCCATCATCAGAATCTCCTAGTAGAAATAAATCGAACTCGGTCTGTGAACAACACTCTTCCGAATCTTGCCCATATACTCNCATTGGCATTAACATAATCACAATCAAAAGTAATGCCAAAAATAAAGCATTGCCCTGTTCACGGCCAACCATTTGTTTGCTGATTGATATCATGTCCTTGAATGCGCCGCTCATAAAACTAATTTAATGCCTTTTTTGACTTTTTATTTTTAATTATGTAACCAAACCATTTCAACCGGTCCATCATTTGGTATNTTCTCTATTTTTACAAATCCAACTCTTTCTAATTGATATACTGTATCCTCAAAAATACCATCTTTCTCTATTAATCCTTTGTAGATAATAATTTCTTCTCTATCTGGNACATACAATATTGCTTCTCTTGAGTTATTTTTTGTTAACCAATGAACAATGGGCCTTTTATCAATCATTTCCTTTGACTCTATTATCGCTTTATTGTTTTTTATTGTTATACTTGCAAAATCCTTTAGTCTTATATTTTGTTCTAAATCAATTCTTTCAATACATATTGTTCTATTTTGATTACTTATCTCCCATTCTCTATGGCCCTCAACTGAACCCTCTGGATGATTTGCTATTTTTAATATCATAGAATCCTTTTCTAAGTTATTTAATTCTAATTCTACAGGATTCCTGACAAAAGATCTGCGAGGAGTCGTAGAATCTATTTTTTTGATATTAAATGATTCAATTGTTTGCATTGAAATTGATATATCCTTTTGTGAGAGTCCCAAATCAGTCCAAAATTCATTGAGCGAATTAGAATTAAAACCTCTTCTTCTGAAAGATTTTATGGTTGGTAATCTGATATCATCCCATCCTGAATATTCATCCAGAGATATTGAATTTCTCATACCTGAGGTTGAAAAACCCCCAAATTCAAATAATTTAACACGCCCCCAGTATAGGGTTTCTGGATATTTCCATCCAAAATGTTCGTATAATAGTTTTTGTTTTCTTGTACTGTCCATCAAATCCTTTCCCCTGATTATATGTGTTACTCCTTGTTTATGATCTTCGATTGCGCTTTGAAAATCTAATAATGGCCAGACTTTGTATTCATCTCCAACACATGGATGAACCCTATGTTGAATCCTTAATGCAGGCCAGTCTCTCAAAGCAGGATTAGGAATATCTAGTGATGTTTTCACGCGTACTACTGCACCTCCTTCATCCATTTCTCCACTTATCATTTTATTCCAATCATCTAAATTTTCTTGAATGCTTCTTTCACGATAAGGACTCCCCTGACCACTTTCTCTTAATTTCTTGAATTCTTCTGAGCTACATTTACATACAAAGCCAAAACCTTCTGATATCATTTGTTCTGCATATTTCANATATACTGGCATCCTATCACTTGCCCTAATGACAACATCTGGCTTCTTACCCGTAATCCATTCATAATCTTCCTCTATCCATTTGTAAGCTTCTAAAAGAGGAGGTTTGACTTTAGTATCAGTATCATCAAATCTTAAGATTATCTTACCTTCATATTCTTCAGCAAATTTAGCATTGATTACTATTCCTCTAGAATGTCCAATTGTTAAGGGTCCATTTGGGTTAGGTGCAAATCTAAGAACAACTTTTCCCTTTTCGGCATTTTTTAGTTCAGGAAGACCTACTCTACGCACTTGTTTTTTCCTCACCAATGCATCAGGATTTTCTTTGGCTAGTAACTTACGTATATGTTCAGTGCCATTCTCTCTTGCTAAACTATTTGCCTTTTCAACTTCTTTTTCGACATAGTTTTTTAATATTTTAGCCTGTTTTCGGAGATCTTTTCTTTCAGACATTATTCTACCTAATACACTTCCAGATTTACCTTCTCCATTATATTCAAGAGAATTTTGAAGGGCATATTTCCTAACTATATTCTCAACATCGGAGTCCCATTGACGTTCTTCGGACATATTACATCACACTCTCGTATATATCATACATTTCACCATTCTGATTTTGTCCATTCATCAAGTGACTTTTGTTCCACACTCTTTCCTAATTCAACCCTGACTGGCAAGGGTCTATTATGGATCTTCAACCACTCATCTTTTACCGTTTTCCAACTCCATCTTAATTCACTATGAGGAAATTTATTTACAATCATTTTCTTCACTGCTCTTCTAGTTATTAAATCCGAAGGATATCCTGAACCTATTTCAAAATCTGTCCTATCATTTAGTTTTTGTATTTCTGAATCTCTCGTGACTTTTGCTATTATACTGGCCGCTGCAGTTACTAAGTCTATTTCATCCATCTTGTGCTTTGATATAATTTCAGTTTTTTTCCATCTATCTCCTAATTCTTTCTCGATATTTTTTCCAAATCTTATTTCGTCCACATCACATGCATCAACATTGACATGTATTATTTTTTTTGACAAACCAATTTCTTCAATGGCGCTGGAAAATAATTTTACTTCTAATTGATTTAAACTACTTTCTCCTATATATTTATCTATTTCAGACGCAGAACATATTATTTTGCTAATCTTCCAATTCCTATTTTTACAATTCTCCATTATTGATTCAAAAATCTTCTTTCTCTTAATTTTATTTATCTTTTTTGAATCCTTTACTCCCATTTCTTCTAATATTTTTACATCTATATTAGGAATTCTTACAGCAGATACAACCAAAGGCCCTATTACTGGACCTCTTCCAGCTTCATCAACTCCAATAATGACGCTGTCCATGACTATCTGTTGGGGTCTTAATTATTGATTTATACTATATAATGACTCAATACTACGAAGACTTAATGTCCATGATAAGGTCTGTACATACATGTCTCCATTTTGGCCCTTTAAAAAAAAACCTCGCAAATCGCCCCTTAGGAAGAATGACTATACAGAAAATATTGTTGAATACGAAAGAAATATCTCTTCGAAAAAAGAATCTAAAAATAAAGATAATAGTCATTTGACAAATAAAAAATTCCTGGACGCACTTAAAATAATAGACAAAGACTCAAAAAATTAACGATCATATCAATGGGTCTGAGGCCACATTATTTATTTCTTTAATATCGAATTCTCCTCCATGGATGGGCGTTTTTAATCCATATTTCTCACTTACAATAGGATCTATCTCTCCAAATTGCCCTATTTCAATTCCCTGAACAATTATCTTCGCCCCTCTACCTAGAAGCCAAGGCCCATCTCCCTCTTCTGTTGGTTCGAATAATACTTCATCTATTGCTATTCCTAAATCTCTAATTATTGATTGGGCAAAACCTTTGGCCGCGGTAAATCCTCCTCCTACTTCAGCACAAGACCAAGAAAATGTATAATTATTCTTTGAATCATTAACTACATGGCCTAGTTCGTAAATGCGTTGCGGTAACTCCTGATGCCTATTGGCAGATAAAATTTGCAATAAACAAGGTAAGATATATTGTCTAAGTATTGTATGGTCTTGGCTAATGGGATTGGCTATTTTTGTGATTTTTCCCTTTTCTCTCCATCTAGTTCTCTCAAATTGATCTCGTTCATTTGATAGGGTCAAACTTTGTACTTCTTGTAAGCCAAGCGCACGTAGACTTGCTCTAATTCTCCTATTCATTTGAGCAGATCTCAATGGTATTGAATCTAAGTGTATCGATGACATTTGTTCAGGTAATTTTTCATATCCAAATCCTATTGCTATATCTTCTACAATGTCTATTGGGTGCATTATATCACTTCTCCATCTAGGCATAGAAATAATATATTCTATCTCTCCAATTACGCAATCAGACCATCTTTCAGCCTTATTTGGTCCGTTTGTTACAGTCCTAGACTCAATTAATCTTCCTCCCATTTTAGTTATGGAGTTTTTAATTTGTGAATTATCTAACTCCACACCAAGTATTTTCTGGATTAATTTTTTAGGAACTTTGTAGTTAATTGGCTCGCCATTAGGTGTAATAATATTATTCTTATCAGGATATACTATTTCTAGATCTTCAATAACACCTCCTCTCTCTTCTAAAGCTAGACAGATTAACAACAGGCATGCTTCACAAGCCCTTTCATCCCAACCAGTGACATCAATGAAGAAATCATTTGTTTCTGTTGTAACTGTAGTTTGTTCACCATTAATTATCGGAGGAAAAGAAATTACATTATCTTCAGAGTCCAATATTATTGGAAAAACCTCTAAATCTTTCATTAGATGGGCATATTCAATCCCTTTGGGGTGTTTGTTTAGGATTTCTGCAATACTCATCTCAGAATTCTCCGAAAGTGGAACAAATTTGAAAGAAGATCTGACTGTCTTAACTTTGAATGGTGGTTTTATTTTTGTCAAATCATGAACGCCGATTGAAGATAATTTCCTTTTTCTGCCTAGAGTTAAGTGTAATTTTTCCTGATGATCCATCAATGATTGTATGAATTTTTCTTTATCGGCAATATTTTTACCAGTTTTTACTCCTCTCACTATTGCTGACATTATTATTGGACGAACTTCCTCAAGACTTTTATCAACATCTATTATATTTGCTCCCTTTTTGATATTCATAGATGTATCTTCTATATTGTAATTCAAGAATGAACGTGATGCCTTTGCTAAAGTTTCATGGCTTAACAAATCAGGCCTATCAGGGAATACTTCTATGTCTATGTGGTCATCGTTATTAATCTCTACAGGGCATCCAATTTCTGTTAGCCAATTATCCCACAATCTTGGCTCATGTTTAACCGAATTAATTCCTTGAATATATTCCAATATCGAATGTTCTAGAGTTATTGTTGGCATTTTAATACCTCAATTACCCAGCCACATTGGTAAGGATTTATTATAACCTACCAATCTTAATCCGGAGATTGCTGCAGTATCATAGTTACTAGCCCTTAGATTCCTTCTGCCTATTTTTTCTAAGCCATCAACACCAAGCTCATGCATCCATTCTTTCAATTCTAGCTCATTTAATTCCAAATTCTTATCGATTTCTCCTTTTTCTTCAGGCCCGACTATTGATACACATCCGGATGCTACAGAGACAAGCATTTCTTTAACAGATGGTTGTTTATCAATTTTAATAAATACCTTTAGATTATTTTCTTTAAAATTCCAAGACTTAACTGCCAATCCTATTGTTGGTAAGCATGCAGCAATTCTACTTCCTCCTGGTGCCGAGGCATCAACTACTGCTCCATCTAGTTTAAGTTCAATAACTAATCGAAATAATTCTTTTATTCTGTTAACATGATTTTTCAAGAATATCATTGAAGTTTCTTTCATTCTACTAGCCAAAGAAACAATTATTGCTTCTAATTCTGCATCATTCATATCAGGCATTTCAGCCATATCGATAATTATTCCTGCGCAATCACTTATTTGATTGGTTGAATCAATCAAAGTCTTTGAATCAATATTTACAAAATCAATTTCTCTAGGATTTTTAGAAACTAAAGCCGGTTGTTTAGATGCATAGATACCTTTCCATTTTTTCGCAGTTTCACATTCTATAAGCCATGGTACTTTGAAAAGAATACCTTCAGAATCTGGATCGCTAGGCAGAATTAAAGTGTAATTATCTACTGTTTTATGTTCAGGAATCCTTTCATTATTATCTGGGACTAAAACTATATTCTCCATTCCTTCGGTAATTTCAGATATTGGAGCATAATCTATTTCTTTCATATCTTTTTCATTTGCTGATTCTAGTACTAAAGCATCTTCATTAATACTCAATCCCAAAGGATTTAATTCTTTATTACAATATTCAATCTCATCTTTTTCCACAGATCGCATCAAAACATCTTCTCCCGGAGGTGGACAACTACCGGCTATTATCAATTTCCCTCCAGTCATACCAATTCCTGGTTCAGAACCGGTTGATCCGAGAATTATTCCTATTCCGCCACTCATTTTAGAACCCAACCTATCTCCTGCGTGTCCTCTGACGATTATATTTCCTCCACTCATTTTCCCTCCAGCTTCATTACCTACAGAGCCCTGTACTATTATACTTCCACCTTTCATGTGGTAACCAATTTTATCGCCTACATCTCTTTCTACTATTATTTTCCCAGAATCTTGAAAAGCTCCTAGCATTGATGTTGCTGAACCTTGTAGCGTGAATATACCTCCTCTATTCATTGCACCCGCGCATTCACCTAAATTCCCTAACAATAAAACCTTTGATTTGTTTGGAAGATGTGTTATGGCTCCTATTTCTCCATTTCTTGGCTTTTCATCTTGATCCCTGCCCCATCCTATTTTTACCAGCAAATCTTTCTTCATAGCTTCAATTAGTAATTTATCCAATTGTCTATTAAGTTTAACACTTTTATTTGTGATATCGCGCATTTGTAATTCACCTCTGACTTAATTGACTCCCGCATACCATCCGAGAATAGCAATAGAAAAAAGGATATCCTATAATTAAATAATTTATTTGAGGTTATATTGATAGAGTTTGTTTTATTCGAGTTGATTAAGTCAGTCGTGGGGTTGTATCTAAAATGATTAAAGTCGCTATAAATGGTTATGGAACAATTGGTAAAAGAGTGGCTGATGCTGTTGATGCCCAAGATGACATGGAAGTAATTGGCGTTACAAAAACTGGCCCTAGTTTCGGTTGTCAACTTGCTGTCAAAAAGCAATATCCAATTTTTTGTACAAGTGACGATGAAGAAAGGATAAATGCCTTTTCTGAGCAAGGTTATGTATGCCACGGTGGTATTTCTAAATTATTAGAAATCGCCGATATTGTTATTGATTGTTCACCTGGTAAAATGGGCAAAATAAATCTCGAAAGATACAAAAAATCAGGAATAAAACACATTTTCCAAGGAGGAGAGAAACATGATTTGACAGGTTTGTCTTATACTTCATGTGCAAATCATGAATCTGCTTTAAACGCTAATGGCGCTCGAGTGGTTTCCTGTAACACTACGGGACTTTCTAGGACACTTGTTCCACTGTATGATGCCTGCGGCGATATTACTGTAGAATGCACCATGATTAGGAGAGCCGCAGATCCTGGAGATTCTAGCAAAGGACCGATTAATGCAATAAAACCCGTATTGAAAGTACCAAGTCACCATGGACCTGATGTGATGACTGTGAAGCCTGAAATAAAAATCAATAGCCTTGCAGTAGCCGTTCCTACAACTTTAATGCACGTTCACTCAATAGTTGTTGAATTACCAGTTAATCATAATTTGTCCACTGAATCTGTCATCAAACTCTGGAAAGAACAACCTCGAGTAATAGTTATGAATGGTACAGAGAATCGTATTCCTACAACCGCGGAAGTAATGGAACTGTCTAGGGACATTGGTAGAAAATGGGGAGATTTACATGAAATATTTGTTTGGGAAGAGGCAATTTCTCTGATTGATAATAAATTATACTATTTCCAGGCTATTCATCAAGAAAGTGATGTAATACCTGAGAATATTGACTGTATTAGGGCATTAATGGGAACTAATTCCGATTGGAAAGATTCTGTTTCAATTACTGATGCTGCGATTTCAAAATACAATGGGATATAATGAAGCATTTTAAGTCCAGAGAATGTTAATAGTCAAAAGGAAGAGTATTCACGCACACCATGAATGGCGCTTTCTAAAACGACAATATTCATTGTCGCATTATTATTTTTTACTCCATTATTTACGGTTTCGCAAGCCACTATTCCGGATTTTGATGCATCTCAAATGTCCGAATCAGATATATCGAATGGAGAATGGCTAGTAATTAATGATGCTACATTAAATGATTACCCTTTGAAGGAATCATCTGGCTATATTCATTCTCCTTTGGGTTCATTTGATCCTAAAGATGGCTTTGTCCCATTGGGGCCTGAAAATTTTATTGATTTCGAATCATTTTCAAAATCAGGAATGGCCATTGTTCAATCAAAATCTTCTGATATGACATTGTTGACAAATAAATTACAGGAAGAACATACCATTTCCATATTAGATTATATTCCTGATGATTCACTTATAATTAGAATAGATGGCGAGGATAAAGATAAAAAATTTCTACAAATATCTAAATTTAAAGAAGTTAGATGGATAGGAGAATTGCCAATAGCATGGAAAATATCCAAATCTTTAATTTCATATTATTTTGAAAATACTGATGTTATTGATGTCAATTTAATCCCTGCAAAAGACCTATCTATTGAAAAATTAGTTGAATTAAATCGCGATATGTCCTTTTTATCTTCTACTTCAAGGGCTAAAATATGTGATAGTTCTTTATGCCAAATAAAAGATCTAAACCCATCACTTTTACCCCTACTGGCAAAGGATGGTAGAATTTTAAAAATAGAAATTGCATCAATATTGACACCTCATAATAACAATGCACGATTGATTTCAGGAATTGATGAAGCTTTATTTTTATCTGATAACACTCTAAACGGTACGGGAGAAGTTCTTGCTATCTCAGATACAGGACTTGATACCGATCATGGTGATTTTGAAGGGCGTTTAAGAAATCCGGTCTACAATGATTTTGGACCTGATAATTCCGGTGCAGATGCCCATAGTGGCCATGGGACGCATGTAACTGCCACACTCTTGGGAGATGGTTCAGGAGATTCAAAGTCTACTGGCATGATCCCTGAATCAACATTCATATTTTATCAACTGGAGGTTGATAACTCTGGAACATTTGCCCGCTGGGATTCTTTGTATTCTATGTTCTCACATGCATGGCAAAGAGATGTGAAAATTCAGACTAATAGTTGGGGTTCAACGAATCAATTAGGCGAATATACTTCTGATTCATATTCTGCCGACGCCTTTACAAAAGATCATCCAAAATTTTTAGTATTATTTTCTGCTGGTGATTCCGGTTCGGGAGGTATTAGTTCTCCAGGAACTGCGAAAAACATATTGACAATCGGGACATCAACTACTGGGGCTTATTCTAGTCAAGAAATAGGCCAAGTTTACAACCAATCTTCATCTAGTTATACTCTCGATGGACGTATAAAGCCGGATTTGATAGCACCAGGAGTTATGATTTGTTCTGCACGGGCTCAAGAAGCACAATTTACTGCTGGGGAATCTTGTTCTGATGAAGTTCACAGTGATGGTGAAACTCCACTATATATGACTTTGAACGGTTCTTCAATGGCTACTCCAGTAGTTGCAGGTGCTGCAGCAATGGCTAGACAGTTCCTAAGGGAAGAAGTTAATATTTCAGAACCTCGTTCAGATTTAATAAAAGCCATTTTAATAAATGGTGCGACTGATTTAGGAGAATCAAATATTCCTAATCCTTTGGAAGGTTGGGGGCAGATTAATATCTCACAGAGTCTTTATCCTAAATATGGAAATCAAGATTCAAATCTTCATTTTGACTATACTCGCTCTCTCATGCCCGGTCACAGTTTCCTTTACACATTCGATATTTCCGCAGAATCAAATTTAGATGCAACTTTAGTGTGGAATGATAGGGAAGGTTCTGTAACAGGGAATCAAAGTATCTCTCGACTTGTCAATGATTTAGATTTGAAAATAACCTCTCCTTCTGGTTTAGTTTATTATGGTAATAATTTCATTTCAGGATTTAGTACCTCTGGAAACGTTTCAGATACACTCAATAATGTCGAGAGAGTGAAATTAGAAACACTTGAAATTGGTACTTGGATAGTTGAAGTTGGGAATGCCAGGGGTAGTTTACAAGACTACTCTTTAGTAATTTCAGCAATAGCTGAAGAAACTTCGGAGTCTGACTTATCAATAATACCTGATTCAATATCTTCAATTAATCCCAATCCTCTCCAAGGTGATTTAATTTCAATTAATACTAAGTGGTCAAATAGGGCATCTTTGCCTACTGGAGAATATTCAATATCTGTCAGGGATTTAGCAGATGATTCAATAATAGAAACCAGACAGAGAAATTCTTTGAATGGCGGTCAGATTGATTCTTTTTCATTCACACACTCTTTTGCAACCACTGGATTGCACATTCTACAACTCGAATTAGATTATCTCTTTGAAGTAAGTGAACTAAACGATGAATCCTCAGGTATAAATAATAATATATTCAATTTTTCATTTAATGTTTCTCAGACAGGCGTTAGAGTAACTCCTCTATTGCCTGATAGTTCGCTCCCATCTACATTTGAAGAATTGTCATTGGCAAAAGCTCGAGATTTTGATCCACGTACTGACACATCGATAATTTACGAATTAGAACTTAAAAACGAAGGGACTTCGCAAATAACTGTTGAGTTAACCGTTTCTCCAATTCAAATCATCAGTGAATCAGGTATTTTAAATCAACCAGAGGACGAATGGTCTAGGGATCTTAGCGATGATGGTCCATGGGTATTAAATCCAAGTGGAGAAAGTGGAGATAGAATTATAATTTCTCTGAGTATAACTAATCTAGATGCCGATTTGACCAATACTGGTGAAATTCAATATTCATTACCTGGTGATTATGTAACCGATTTACTTTTATTTGATAAAAACTCACCCACAATCTCACATTCCATCAGATTAACTACATCTGTCGATAGAGTCGAAGGATTATTTACAGTAGTTGCAGGTGAGGGTGATTTAGGAGCTATTCCTGGGGATTTTGCAACCTTTTTCATATCCATAAGAAATATTGGAAACGGCCCCACACAATACACTGTTGATTGTGAATCACCAAATAGATGGATTATTCATATAGGTAATTCTGAATCTTCAGAGTTAACCTTAGATCCTCTCAGTAGATTACAATATATACAACTGTCCATAAATGTGAAAGTTCCAAAATCAACAGACGAAATGCCAGCAGCAGGCATCACAGAACAGGTTACTTGTACCACAATGTCGATTTTAGATTCGTCAATATACACTATAGAATTTGCCACAGTTGAAGTATTAGAAAGTAAATTATTCTCAACAGAGTTATTTGATTCTGAAGAAAGTCCACTTGGCCCATTGGCAATCTCTCCAAATCGCCCAGTAATCAATGGCGAAACAGTTTCTACTAATTTAATTATAAACAATTTAGGCAATGTTGTTGTTGATTTTGATATTCAAGTATATTCTTCTCTGAACACGTGGCCAATACAGATATACGAGAGCAGTGAAGATATCCCAGTAACAGTCGTTGATTACCTCTCCATATCTATTCTTCCTGGAGAAAAATCAACAATCATAATTAATACTATTGTTCCACTTTCATCGCAAAAAGGCGAAATAAATACTGTAACCATAAAGACTACTTCTGATGAAAATATTCTATTTAATAATGGGACTAGATTAATTGTAAGAGAAATAGCTACTTTAGAATTATCTGAAATAGCTGAAATGGAAGTTGCTTTAGGTAACCCTGGTATATCAGAGATAGGCATAAAAAACACAGGAAATGTCCCATTAGTAATTAGCCTTAGTATTGGTAGTATTTCTTCAAATTGGGAAGTTGGTTTTCTTTCTGGAAATTATTTCAATATGGACATGAACAGGGAAGCAGTCATTGTTGTCAGTGCAATTCTTCCAGAGAATATAGATCCAGGATTATTACAAGATACGATACCCATTATAATACAAGCCAGTACTCCTAATCAAGAATCAATAACATATACTGTTGAAGTTTATGTCAGTGTTTTACCCTCAATATGGTTAACATTGGAATCTGAAGTCACTCAAGTTGAAGATATAAAATCTGATGGGAATTCCAACTTTGCAGTAAAATTACTAAATAAAGGTAATAGTCAAGCAAATGTTAACATTAGTTTTACAGATTTAGAAAATTGGAAAATTACTTCTGACAAAGACTCAATTGATAATTTAAGTCCAGGTTCAGAGGTATCAATTTTAGTCAGTGCTTCACCTACTCCTAGTTCTTCAACTGGTTTGATGGAATTCACAATTATAGCCGATTCTCCTTCATCTGACGAATTATTTGTCACTAGTATACCTCTGACTCTCAAAGTAAGCAAAGCAAGAGCAGATAATTCTGGAGGCATCAGTGGCCAATTAGAAAGTCTAGGCATGCCTTCATGGTTAATCCCTGTGTTATTCTTATCTTTAGTCGGAGCTATATTTTATGCTGGGATTAATTTACGTAAAAATTCCATCTTGTCTCGCCCTGACGAAGAATTAATTCCTCAAGGTTCTGCATTATTGTCTGGATCTGACTCAGAACGCAGAAACGCTGCTCTTGATACTTCAACAGCTGGAGAGGTTCTTTCTGGGGGCGTATCAGAAGATGAAATAAAGGCCGCACTGGCATCATCAATGCCTACTTTAGATAAAGCACCCGACGGAGCACCTCCTTTGCCTTTGAGTGGTTTACCAGAAGGTTGGTCTATGGAACAATGGGTTGCTTATGGGCAGATGTGGTGGGATCAGAATAAACCCTAATAGGCGGTTTACTTATTTCTGTAGTCTTTTCCGACAACGTTATGAGTACTTCCATAATATTGTTTGGGCCTCCCGGCGCAGGTAAGGGAACACAGGCTGTGAAAATATCTGAAATTACAGGAAAACCACAAATATCAACTGGGGAAATGTTAAGAAAATCGGTATCCGAGAAAACAAATTTAGGAATTAAAGCTCAATCTTACATGGAATCAGGTTTATTAGTACCAGATGAATTAATAATTCAATTAATTTTAGAAAGACTGAAAGAAAAAGATGCAGTTAATGGTGTTCTTTTTGACGGGTTCCCACGTACTCTTAATCAGGCGGAGGCACTTTCCTCAATAGTCAAAATTTCTGCTGTAATTTCCATAGAAGTTCCTGATGAAGAAATAGTAGGAAGGATTGTTGGGAGGAGAATGGATCCAGTAACTGGTGATATTTATCACGTTGATTACAATCCTCCTCCGAACGAAATTAAAGATAGGCTTATTCAGCGGAAAGACGATAATGAAGATACTGTTAGAAATAGATTAGCGGCTTATCATAAACAAACTTCTCCACTATCTAAGTGGTATTCTGAAAAAGGAATTTTGTTTGCAGTGGATGGTAATCGTACTATTGAAGAAGTAGGTAAAGATTTAGAAAATTTTCTTATAAAAAATGAGGTTTTTTGATGTCGAAACCTATTTCCAGATACAAGAGAAAAAATGAACGAAAAAAAAATGCCTCCGAATCATTACTATTTTTGACTGATATTTTAGATGAAGATACTTTCACAAATCCTATTCTTTCCGATTCTGTAGCTAAATCGATCCTAAGACTCGGTAAGAGACATGGCGTAAGGGCAAGTCCTAAAATTTATCAAAAAATTTGTCGAAAATGCCATGCATATCTTGTCCCAGGAAAAAACTCTAGAATCAGAATTTCTAATGGCTTTATTCTAAATACCTGTATCGCCTGTCATCGCATATATCGTTTTAGAATAAATAAAAATAGGTGAGGAAAAATGTTAAAATTACCTTCTCATATTGTTAAATATGCTAAAAGTAATGATTTGTTAGTTTCTGTCAGAATTGGCAAAGAAGGAGTAACCGATTCCTTGATTAAAGAGTTGGATACTCAATTAAAAAGTAAAAATATTGTAAAATTAAAAGCTAATAGACAAATTCTAGGCTCTTCGGAGGAGAGAAAAAATGTTTTTTCTGAAATAGCTAATTCTACTAATTCTTTCTTAGTTTTTCATAGGGGAAATGTAGCAGTTTATTGGCGAACGAATTAATTTATATCAGTCTTGGCATGATAGAATATGAGTGATATATTTAGGCATTAGGCGCCACGCATGTTCATGAATAAGAATGGCCGATATACTCCTGTAGGTAAAAGATTCACTCTTTATTCATGTTTATTGATTGTGATATCATACCTGCCTATGGTCTCTGCTGCAGGTAGCTCTGGAGGAAGTTGGGAGGCTCCTCTAATGCCTAGTTGGTCTGTTTCTGCGGCTTTTGTCATCTTAATTCTAGTCTATGCTTTGATTGTTTTTGAGGTAGTTCACAGGGCGCTTGCAGCATCTTTGGGAGGAATAGCTGCCGTAATTTCTTTACACGTGGTAGGTAATGGTCCAGATTTATCTGCAATTATGACTTGGATTGATTGGGAAACCATAGGACTTCTTATTGGTATGATGGTGATGGTAGATATATTATCAAAAACCGGTTTGTTTGAATGGGCTGCAGTTCAAGCATATGCTCAATCCGGAGGATCAATTTGGCGCTTATCATTTATTTTATGCACAATTACTGCAATATTTTCTGCATTACTGGATAACGTTACGACGATATTATTGATAGTTCCTGTGACCATACAAATATCTAAGGTTTTGGAGATAGATCCAGTAGCCCTCATAATTGCCGAAGTGATGTTTTCGAATATAGGGGGTGCGGCTACACAAATTGGAGATCCTCCAAATATTATCATTGGTGCACAACTCTCTTCACAAAGCCTTAGCGGCACTGATCTTGCATCACAAAGTATTGGCTTTAGTGATTTCATTATTCATGTCGCGCCCGCTGTATTAATTGCTATGATACCGGCATTTTGGTTACTAAAAAAATTAGAAGCTAACGGACTTTCTGGTAGCAGGATAAGAAATATAGAATTATTAAGAATTAAATATGGTATAAAAGACATAGAACTTCTGAAGAAATCTGGAACAATATTGATATTTGTGATTATAGCATTTTTCCTACATTCTGCGTATCCTCATCCGTTATTCTCAGTTGCAACTATTGCAATAGCAGGTGCAGTAATTATGTTACTAGTAACTTCTCCTCACAAGGTAGAAGAACAATTAGATTCTGTTGAATGGACTACAATAATTTTCTTCGCTGGTTTATTCATAATGATTCATGGACTTGAATATATGGGGTTAATAGATAAAATTGCAGAATTGATATCAAGTACAATAGCCAAAGCCTCAGAAGAAAATAGATTAATGGTTGCAATTTTATTACTTCTTTGGGTCTCTGCTATTGCATCTGCATTCATTGACAATATTCCATACACTGCTACAATGGTTCCAGTAGTGATTGAACTGGCCCAAGATCCCGAACTTCAATTGCCTTTGGGTCCATTAGCATGGGCTTTGGCATTGGGTGCTTGTTTAGGAGGTAATGGAACAATAATAGGAGCCTCGGCAAATGTAGTTGCGGCCGGTCTTGCAGAAGAATCAGGAAATGACATTTCATTCAATAGATTTTTCAAAACCGGATTCCCAATTATGATATTAACATTATTCATCTCAACTATATATTGCGTAATTCGTTATGCTATGGAGTGGTCTTCAAACCTAATCCCTGTAGCATTGATTTTAGTATTAACAATTGCTAGTTTCTCTCTTTCTCCAATGGTATACAAGGATCCATCATTTCCCCCAAATAAGGTAATTTTATCTAGAGACATCTCTGTTGAATCAGAGTAATACTATAACCATTGAAAATAATAAATATTTGAGTTATAATAAAACATACCATGCCTCTTCCCAAGGTCATGCAGTCATGTAGTATATGCGGTATGGAATATGAAAATACTTTGATATGTACACTTTGTGGGGGCTCTGTAAAAACTATTCCAGAAGATGACCAAGATAAGACCAAATCATCAGAAAAAAAATTACCTTTTGACATTTCCGAGTCGCCCGTTAATGTTATTTTCTCACCAATACTATTTGATATAAAATATGCACCGCAATACTCCATTTCTCCAATAATTCTTTTTGGTATCGATTATGCCCCAAATTGAGGCTTTTTTTACTTAATCAATTAAACAAAATGATATACGTATTTTTACCATCTATCCTCTTAATTCATATACCAAAGGCAGGTCGGCGAATTGCTTTTAGTGCGCTTTGATACTATCAGGTATCAGGGTAAGTGGTTGAGATTGCTCCGCCCTGCGGGGAGACGGAGCGATCAGAGATACCAGAATTGATATGCCTGGACACCAGAGGACTCACATAAGGTGGGATTGTAGAAATCTAAGATGCTACAACCCGACTGGGGGATGGCTCGGCTCGAGAGCCGAAGAAGGTCGTGACAAGCTGCGATAAGTCGCGGGGAGAGGCATGAATCTCTTGGATC
>PATZ01000034.1 GCA_002712575.1 Methanobacteriota archaeon | reverse complement strand
CACCTATGGGCATCAGGCTACCCGTTGACCTAAGAACATGTGTCGTAGATCAAGTTAGATGGGCAGAATGGTTGAAAAATGATCCTGTTGTCATGATTGATCGTGTCGATGTTCAAGAAAATCTCAAGAGTTTAAAGGGCATATATATTGATTGTGGATTTAAAGACCAATATAATCTTCATTTTGGAGCAAGGCAATTATCTGATAAACTGAAAGCATTAGGGATAGAACATATTCATGAAGAGTTTGATGATAATCATTCTTCAATAGACTACAGAATGGATATATCATTTCCTTTCATGTATAAATCGTTGACTGAATAGTTTAGTCTGATTTATTCCCTAAAAAGTATTCACCTATTTCGGGATCATTGAGAATATCTGCTGCTTTTCCTGTATGCACTACTTTACCGTTTGCAAAAATATATCCTCTATCAGAACGAGCAAGAGATAGTCGGGCATTTTGTTCAACTATCAATATGGTAATTCCTGTATCTCTTAATTTATCTATTTTCTCAATAATTTGAGATTGATACAATGGAGATAATGCAGCTGTTGGCTCATCTAAAAGAAGAAATTTTGGTTTTGAAATTAATGCTCTCGAGATTGCTAACATTTGTCTTTCACCTCCCGATAATGAAGCAGCAAGATCATGTATTCTTGTTTTTAGATCTGGAAACATGGCCAATGCTTCCTCTATTCTCTCATTTAGTACCTTAGTTGGTAAATTATTACCTCCCATCTGTAAATTCTCGAAAATAGATAATGAAGGGAATACATTGTCAACTTGTGGAACGTAGGCAATTCCATTATTTACTAACTGATCTGTTCGCCAATTGGCAATTGACTCATTGTTATACAATATATCGCCACTGTAGTGTGTGGCAATACCAAAAATTACTTTGATAAAGGTTGATTTTCCACAACCATTTGGCCCTATTATAGTTACAAATTCACCTTCTTCGACAAACAAATCAATACCATGCAAAATCTGGACAGTATCATATCCTCCTTCTAAGTCATTTACTTCAAGTATTTTTGACATATTAATTCCTCATTCCCCTAAATAGGCCTCAATTACTTCTCTATTCTTCTTAACTTCATCTGGAGTGCCAATCATCAAAATTTCTCCTTCATTCATCACTATAATGCGATCCACTCCTTGGCGGAGGATAAAATCCATATTATGTTCTATAATTAATACAGATATGCCAGTCTCATCCACAATTCTACGTAGATTATTGAATATTTTCATTGCAAGAGGTCCTGCGACTCCTGCCACTGGTTCATCAAGCAGAAGCAATTGTGGATCGCCCATTAAAGAACGGCCGATATCAACTAATTTACTCTGACCTCCTGATAATTCACTTGCTAAGTTATGAGCCATATGTGGGACTTCAAGTTGATCTAATGCATCATAAGCATTAGATAGTCTCATTTTTTCATTAGGACGTGTTTTGGGCATAAATAAAGATTTTAGTACATTTGGAGAGTATGGATTTCGGGGCGGAACCATCAAATTTTCTATTACAGTCATCTGACGCCATAAACGTGTATGTTGAAATGTACGGGTAAAACCAAGTTTTTGAATTTGATCTGGTCTCATTTGTGAAATATCAGTCCCAAATGCCTCAATTTCTCCCGATGTTTGACTTAATAATCCACTAATACAATTAAAAGTTGTAGATTTACCACAACCATTTGGACCAATAAGACCTACAAACTCTCCTGACTTTATTTCAAAGGAGACGTCTTTTACTGCTACCAAACCACCAAATTCCTTTTTTAATTTGTGTACCCTTAAAACAGTATCTTCACTCATTATTAATCACCACCTTTTCAGGCCTATCTGGTCTATTAGGGACTTCTGGAAGTATGCCTTTTGGATTATATTTTAAAGAAAACAATAAAACAAACCCGACCAATAAAACATTAACATATGACATCTCAGAAATAATATCATAATTACCATCAAAATCAACATCTCTAAATGACTGAGATAGAGAATAGTCACTAGTCAGGTTGCTGTAAATAAAGAAGGTTATAAATCCCCAAATACCAATTTCGGAAATATTCTGTTTTTGTAATATTGTACCTAGTAGAATTAATAGTATGAATAATATCATAACTTCATAGAAATCAATTACTAGCCATCTAAAAATTTCATCAATGAAAAGGGCAGTGTCGTGTAAAGGTAAGTCTGAGGATGCTTGCCCAGTAGCTAAAACTCTGAAAATATATTGTGAAAGTATAATAATACATGATCCAACAATTACTCCTTTGTTATTGCCTGAACCTCCAATTATGAAAGCGGCCCATACCAAAAATGTAGTTGTGGCAGGAAGCATGAAAGAGGGTTGGAAACTTCGTAATTGCCATGCCCAAAATGCACCTGCAAGTGCTGCAATAGCTGCTCCAACTGCAAGGCTTGAGGCTTTGTAAGTAAGAACATCATGACCATGGTGTTGTGCAACTTCTTCATCTTCTCTAATTGATTTTAATATTCTACCCCATGGTGAACTGAGTAAAACATTAAGAATTATCCAAATAGAAATAACTGAAAGACAGGCAATAAATGATAATAGCATTACGTAAGGAGCACCAGTCTCAAGACTTAATATATCCATAAAGTACGTTGACATGCTATCAATATTTTGAGGAACACCTTCTGGGTGTAGATCTGTAGGTATCGTAGTTCCACCAATTGCTGTGCTACAATCTAATGCTGTATAACTTTCCAAAGGTTCACTACTAACCCAATCAAGAGGTACAGAATCACCACAAAACCACCATTTTTCTAAAGGTAGTGGGTAATAAGAAACTCCTGGAACTGGGCTAGACCAACTTGCGGTTGTGTTGTATGACTGAACTAATGGCTCAGAATTAAGAATTACTCTGAGTATTTCACCTAAAGAAATTGTTACNATGGCAAAATANTCAGTTCTTAGTCTTGCAGTTGGATAAGCAAGCATCCACCCAAATGCTGCTGAAGTCAGTACTCCGATAAATACTGCCCAGAATATTGGCCATTCGTAACCATTATACTTTACAGGGCCTGTTAATATACCTACAGATATAGCCCCTATTCCTACAAAGAAAATAATACCAAAATTAACCATTCCCGTAACTCCAGTATGTAAATTTAGACAGAATCCCATAAGAATNAAAATTGAAATCGATAATAANATATTTGAAATATTAAATGTTCTAATTAATTTAGCGTTTGCTGCATCTTCAGCAACAGGCATCCATAAAATAATCAAGATGAAGAAAATAATCAATGTAACAAAAACCATATTTGATAAAAAGATTCCTTCCCTGCCATACGTTGACTTTGTTGTCAATTGATTTACCAATGTTGACTTAGGATCTTTTTTATAAGATAAAACAAGAATCCATATTATTGAAGAAAATAGTATAAACTTAAGTAAGAATGAATTAGTGAAAATAAATGGAATCAATAAGAAATATGCACTTTTATTTATTTTAATATCAATTCTTGGTATTTTTTTACTAATAAATTTGATATTAAAGGTTTTTAAAGATGGTTTTAAATTGTTATTATTCATTTTTTCTGATATTGGATTTATAATTTTTGAAATATANGATTTGATAATNANTAANGGATCTTGNCNTTTATCNGTATANAGAAAGTANCCTTCTATAAGAGCAAAAATCCAAACCAAAATAGGTATTGTTGGCCATAATAAATCCCCCAGGGAAGTAATAACATCCAGAAAAAATATTTCATTATTCATCAAATCTGCCCAAGAATTCCGCATCTCATCAAGTGTATTTTGACGCCATGTTTCATGTAAATATGGAGCAACATCTGAAGGAGGATTAGTTACTACATGCTCAATTTCTAATTGAGAATCTGAAGNTAAAAATGTCCAATCAGTCCTACCTGTTATCATCTCAAAATTAGAATCTGATGAATATCCTAGCCCTTCTCTAATAGGTGATGCATTTCTGGAAAAAGAATTATTACCAATAAAACCTGTTAATTTATTAATNAAATATGCAAATATTGTCAAACCTGCCATATTTGAAAAGCGTGATTTTTTTCTTTGTTGAAAATTATGAAGTCCTATCCATCCAAAGAATACTGAAAGTATCACTCCAATGTCCCTAGAAGGTTTGATATTTTCTTCTGCTCGTTTTCTCAATCTATCTATTTTCCATTTTTCATAGGCATTGCCTATACCTTCAGGGAGAATAAGTAAAATTGCAATTAAAAAAAGATAGGGAGTAACTACCTCAAAATTAGCATATGTTCCTCTTCCTAAATTTTGTCCTAAACCTGCAAGTATTGGTAAAGACATGGCTCTAATGAAACCAACAATCAATGAGGCTACAATTGCACCTTCTATAGATCCTATTGTCCCTAAAACGATTACTGCAAAAGAAGGTAATAAAAGCGTAAAAGCAGTTATTGGTGAGAATTTTAAGGTCATTGCAAACACTGCTCCACCAACGCCACATAATCCTGCAGATAGGAAAGCGCTATAACTATGGATTCTTTCTACATTTATGCCACTACTTGCTGCTAATTCTGGGTTATCAGCAACTGCTCTCATCCTGCGTCCAAGTCTAGTTTTTTTCAGTAAAAATAGTAACAAAAATACAGATGTAAAGATTACTATAGGCGTTGGACCGTTATAAAATGCTATACCTGTTTCTAATTGAGATGTGCAATCTGTATCGAGCTTATAAAATTCAAAAGACGGAATATGATCTAATTGTTTTTGACTTGCAACACCATCTTTTATTTCACAATGAGCTGATGTATAATATTCACCGTCTTCTAATGAATTTTTACCAAAATTTAATTTTAATTTATATGTAGGAATTTGCCATAATTGGCCGATAGGAGAATCTGTAGTTATTCTCCAGTCTTTATCTGGTTCAAATAATCTATTTCTTGAGCTGAATCTTAACCAAACTATAGCCCTAAGAATTAGTGCGACCCCTAAAGAAGCTATCATCATTACCTGTGGTGATGCTTTCTTTTTTCGGAAGTCTTTGTATACTAGTCTATCTATCATTAATCCTGCTATACCAGTCAAAAAGAAAGACGCCAATAAGACATAAAATAGGACAGACCAAAGTAAAACTCCATCTGCTGGAGACATTGTCAATGGCATAAAATAGTCTGTCCATATTAATGCTATAGAAATATACATTCCGAGCATAAAATATTCACTTTGAGCAAAATTACCATATCTTTGAACCTTGTAAGTAAGAGTTAATGCAACGGCTATTGAAAGATAAATTGCAGCCCATCTAAAGGTAGAGAAAGTTATTTGCACTAGATCAAAATAAGTATTTGCTGTTTGGTTTCTTCCTTGAATGAGTGCATCAAAACATATCCATAAAAGAAAAATTATGAATAGGGGAGTTAAACTAATAGATATTTTTCTAAAGATATTTTTTGGTAAATCATCGAATATTATTTTTACAAATCCAAAACCGGCACATATTGCTTGTATTAATTGTAACAACCATATGAAGCCTTTTTCATTAGGTAATCTATTATCAAGTAATGTGTTTAATATGTTTAGGAAGCCTTCATTATATAATAATCCAAAATAGGCATCAAAAAATATCATAAATGATATTATCAATCGAGTATAAAGCCTTGGAATTAGCATCCATTTCTTACTAACTTTAAGAGTTAAGAATATTATTGCTGATATTAAAAGGAACAAATGTCCAATCATTATCTAGTCACCAAAAAAAATATTGAGTTAGAAGGCATCACGGCGGGGATTTTCCCCCCCGTGATGCTTTATGTAAATCTTTGAAGTAAACTAGTTTTCAAAAATTTATGACTGTGCTACGTCAGCTAATCCGCCTGTAGCAGTCCATTCTCTATCACAAGTAAGTGAACTAGAACTATCGAAGGTACATACTTCATAGCCATTTCCAGGAACGTCTCCATTTTCCATGAAGGAAATATCACCTGTAGCACCAACGAAGCCCTGTCCAACAACTTGAATCATGCTTGTCAATGGAACTGTAGGGCTTCCTGCTTGAGCAAATATAGAGTAACCCATAACAATCATTGCATCGAATACCTCAGCAGTGTATATTGCTGTTGCATTTCCAGCTCCCGAGCATTCAGGAGATGCTGCACAAAGTGCTTGGAAGGCTAATGCTCTCTCTGAAGGATTAGATGCTACACCTGGTTTAGTAGTAACCATACCTTCTGGAGCATCGAATTCTGTATCAGATACTCCGTCACCACCATAATATGCACCAGTAAATCCTGCAGTCTGAAGATCTGTAATCAACTGTGCACCATCAGCAGCATATGATGCTAGAACAACACTATCGCAACCTGCATCATAAACTTGTTGTGCGATTGCAGCACCATCGAAATCTGTGTTATCATATGAAATTGGGGCTGTGAAACATGTTGATCCGCCAGCTGCATGCCATGAAGCATTGACTGCAGAACCAAGTCCGGTACCGTAATCATTAGACATCATTAAGATAGCAGGGTTGGATCCTGCAGTTATCGCAGATGCTAATGCTTGACCCTGTAGAGCGTCACTTGGGACTACTCTCCAGAAGTTAGCATTTTCACCATCAGAATTCAATTGAGGGCTAGTACTTGCATAGGAAATCATTGGAATACCCAGAGGTCCTAATACAGAATTAGCGCCTGTTGAAGCACCGGAACATGCAGCTCCTACTACTCCCACTACTCCTGCTTGGGAAAGTGCAGTAGCAGCAGCTACTCCACCTGCATTTGAACAAGCAGTATCTTGTACAACTACTTCGAACTGTAGGCCGTTACTGTATCCTGCTGCATTCATTACTGCAAGTGCAATTTCTCTTGCTGCTACGAATCCTGCAGCATATGGAGATACAGCACCAGAAGTTAAATCAAGTAAGAAACCTAGTTTTATTGTTGTTCCACTAAATACGTATTCTTCTACTCCGCCAGCAGTTGTGTAAAACCATTGACAATTTAGGTATGTATCTGTAGAAGAGATAATTGCATGAACGCATATATCATATCCATTTTCTGCTGGAATATCTCCATTTGCATCAAAATTAATTGTACCTGATGCACCTGCATAGTTAGTTCCAACCATACCGATATGAGTGGCCATATTAGCACCGGATTCCATATTGTATGCTTTACCTATGATGGTGATTGCATCATAAGTTTCTGCAGTGTAAATTCCACCTGCACAATCTGTTGATGCAGCACAATCATCTGCAAATGTTCCACTACCTGTTGTTGCAATTGGTTTTGTAGCAAATACCAAATTAGCTGCTGATACATCTCCGAAGTTTCCTGTTTGATCATCTCCGGTTCCTGTGATAGGTGTAGACCAATCTTCTGAAGCTATTCCATCACCACCAAACGCGGGTATGGCAGATACTGTTCTCAGTGCTTCCATAATAGCAGCACCATCTGCTGCATATGATGCCATTACAACAGAACCGCAACCTGCTGCGACTACTTGTCCTACAAGTGCAGCGTAATCAGTAGTAGCATCTGCTTGGTCATAAGGAAGTGACATACACAAACTTCCACCAGCTGCTTGCCATGAAGCATTGAATGCTCCTCCTAATCCAACACCGTAATCATTGGACATGTGAAGAAGAGCAGGATTCATTAATCCCATTGCTGTTGCCATATCTGGTGCTCCGTTTTGCATAGCAACCGCGATAATCATACCAGTCATTGCAGGACCTTGTCCGGCATCACTTGGAACTACTCTCCAAAAATTTTGATGGTTGTTATTATCACTGAGTGATGGAGCTGTACTTGCATAAGATATCATTGGAATACCTAGTGGGCCTAGTACATTGTTTGCACCAATAGAAGCACCGGAACATGCTGCTCCTGCTACTCCTACTACTCCAGAAGCTGCTAAAACAGTAGCAGACTGACCAGCAGTTGCGCCATCACATGCTGTATCAGCAGCAACTAACTCGAAATATCCACCATCATCATTTAGATCGTCTATTGCAATCTGAGCAGCTGCCATGAAATTAGCTGCATATGAAGAAATAGCAGGAGAAGTTTGATCTAATAGGAATCCTATTTTCACTCTGTCTCCACAAGAACCATCATCTAGATTAGCATTAGCATCGTAAGCAGAAGATTGGGAATCTGTGCATCCCAATACGGTTGTATCTGCTATGTTAGCATAGTGTTCTGCAATTTCATCTGCCAAAGCATCAGCAATGTCCATAGAGAATCCTACCGCATTTCCAGCAGAATCTAAGTTCTCAAATGGAGGATAAGTAGTATCAGAACAGAACCTTAGATTTCCTGATTCTAGAACAGTTGTTAGAGCACTTCCCTCAGTAGGCATAGGATAAGCGGTTGCTGTAGCAGCAGTTGTTGTATCCTCTAATGTTCCTGATGTTCCTGGGAACCATGCTTCAAGATGTGCGTCATATTCTCCGGATGCGATTATAGCAGCAATTGCAACATTTAATGCATCTTCTAACTCATTATCTGCATCATCAGCAACTACTATTCCAAAATTTTCAGGAGAGAATGTAGTCAATAAAGTTGATTCTAGAGCTAGAACAGGTGCATCTCCAAGGGCATAGTGACCATCACCATTTGCTAAACCAGTAAATACTGAGTCGAAATCCTCAAAAGCTACTACAGTAGCTAATGGAAGATCACTAGCGGCATACAGGTCGGATGTTGTTCCTGTTTGTACTAATATTGTTGTACCAGCAACGTTTAGTTCTGATACATCACTAATTGCAGCAACACCAGGCCCTGCAATTACTCCTTGAGTGCTGGAGTAATATGCTGTAGTGAAATCTACTGCTTCATCACGCTCGGCTGTTATCGTTACAGATGAGATTATTGCATCACATGTGTCAAAGCTATTAGTAGCTATAGACCCTAAAATGCTGTCCCAACTTGTAGACACTATAACACTATCAACATCACTTGCTACAGATAGTGCCCATTCTTCTTCATCATCATCTCCACCAAGGCATCCTGCAAATGCTGCAGCAAGCATACTGGTAGTCATCATTATTGCTATTATTTTTCTATTATTCATCGTGATACACACACTCCGGGTTTCCGCGAGAAAGTGTAACCCTTATAGACTCTATTGTTTATTTATTTTATATATTAAAACGATAAATAATGCTTATATGCCATTTAAACAAGGATTTTATTAAAAAAAATTAGTAGATATAAAATATATAAATTAATAAATTTTAATCTTATTATTATTACTTATCTCTATCAGTACTATTTTGTCTTCTTAATTCATCATTACTTTTACTATTTCTTTTGATACCTAGAGTAATACTTGTTATATGGATATCAAGAATATTGTTAACCGAGAAGATGAAATTGTACTATTATATCGGCCGAATATGAAATCAGAAGAGCCGATGGATTATTCTTCCAGTGGAGTTGATATCGATGCAGAGGGAAAGGCTGTTTCTAGTTTGATTAATGCATTGAGTGAATCAACTAGAAAAAGCGGTCAAAATGGCGCTCCTGTTCATTTACCAGGAGGTTTTGGAGGAATAGTAGAATTTGGAGATTCCCGTTTGGTACTTGCTACTGATGGAGTAGGGTCAAAACTTCAACTGGCTAATGAAATTGGAAGATGGGAAGGAGTTGGTATAGATTGTGTCGCAATGAATGTAAATGATTTACTATGTGTAGGTGCTGAACCAATAGCATTCGTTGACTACATAGCTGTTCCAGAAACTAATCCAGATGTTCATGCAAAATTAGGTTCTTCTCTTTCCGAAGCTTGCAAAAGAGCTAGAATAACATTAGCAGGTGGCGAAACTGCAACATTACCCGGTATTGTAAATGAATTAGACTTGTCAGGTACAGCATTAGGTTGGTTTCCAAAAGGTGAGGCGATAACTGGTGAAAATTTAGAATCTGGAGATATCTTGATTGGGTTTCCAAGCAGTGGTATTCATTCAAATGGATATACACTAGTAAGAGCTGTGTTAGAAAGATCTGGGCTATCCTTGAATGATATTGTGCCCTTTAATCCAAAACATGAAGGTAGAGTAATAGAACGTTTTCCCGGACGTAATAAAGATATTTTACTTGGAGAAGTTCTTCTTAACCCNACGAGGATATATGTTAATCCCATTATTGATTTGATAGTGTCCTGTAGAGAAGAAAGAGGCCCATGTAGAGTTTCTGAATTGAAAGCTTTGGCNCATATTACTGGAGGTGGTTTATCTAATCTTCTCAGGTTACATGATACATTGGGTTGGAATATATCTGATCCTTTGCCAATACATCCTGAATTCAAATGGATTGCAGAAATTGGAATAATAAATAATCGAGAAATGCATAGAACATTTAATATGGGCATGGGAATGGTTCTGGCAGTTTCTTCAAATAGTGCTCAGAAGATCGTAGATTGGTTAGATGAAAGATTGCCAGGAACAAAAATTGTAGGATCAGTGATTGATAATGGCAGAAAGGTAACTCATATTGATACTAGTGTTATATTTGAGCACTATTGAAGTTAGATATCATTACATGGGTATTAATTATATGTGATAATATGGTAGATAAGTCTGTGGGAGAATGGCCAGATGTTGTACATAGAGAAGGTAAAACTCTGATGAGATTATTTTCTAACCCCGATGAAGATAGGATAGGNCCGGCTATAAAGGGTGAAAATCCTGTTTTCTACAATCCGGCGATGAGTAGGAGCAGAACAAGAAGTGTGCTACTAATGCAGTATGCAATTGAAAACGAATTANTAGGAAAAGACCTAATATATGCTGTTGATGGATTATCTGCTACCGGTTTAAGAGCAAGAAGGTGGTTAAACGAATTACCTCAAAAAAGTGCAGAAAGAATTCAAGCTACAATAATTGATATGAATCAATTTGCTCTTGATTTAGCATTAAAGACACATAAAGAGTTCCCTCCAGTTCATTCCAAAGGAGAATTAAAAGCCATAAATGGTGATTTGAGATCTGCCATTCTAAATCAAGGATGGCATTGGGTAGATATAGATCCTTATGGGTCTCCAATTCCTTTTCTTGATACTGCAGTTCAATCAATAGCACGAAAAGGAATTTTAGAAGTTAGTGCCACAGATACTGCTGCATTAACGGGATCTTCTAAAAATCCACTTCTGAGAAGGTATGGTGCAAGAGTAAGAAATGATGGTTTAGCTCATGATTCTGCATTAAGAGTTCTTCTGGCTACTGTAGGAAGAGCGGCATCAAAGCATGAAAGAAAAATAGAACCATTATTATCAATTTGGGATTCGCATCATCTTAGGGTTTCAGTAAGTGTGATTAGAAGTATCGAAGGTGCTAACAAAATTGAAGAATCATTAGGATGGAGGGTGTTTTCTCCAACACGTAAAGAAGTTTTGGCATCAATAGAATCTGGTCTTCATCCAAAAACAAATTTAGATATAATGCCAATACATTGTTTTTTACCATTTGATTATCCAATAAATAGAACAGATGANAGAGTTTCTGGGCCATTGTGGATAAGAAATATGGGCAAGAAAGAAGTATTAAAATTTATGACAGAAGAAAAAGTATTGGAGATGTGTGCTCCCAATCCAATAAAAGATGATATATTATCTTGGACAAAAAAAGATTTTGAATATGAAAAAAAAAGGATTCTAAAAAGTGTCAAGAATTTGTCTAATGAAGCAAATGCAATTGAAACTCCACATCATATTCTTGTTGATTCTCTATCGAGTTGGCTAAAAATAGGATCACCGCCAAGTCCTAAAAAATTAGTTGAGAGAATTCTTGATTCCGGACATTGTGCTAGTTTGACAAATTATGGTAGAAAACCATCAATCAGAACGGATGCTCCTTGGGATTTGATAGTTAAATTGGCTTTAGAAACTCAACCACCAATATAAGACATCTCGATTCTGGGTAATGCTGAATTATCACTGGAACGTAATTCGCTGTATCTATCATCCCTTCTTGTCCAGATAGCTCTTATGGCATCTGTAAGGGTTTGAATATCTTCACTATTATGTATTATAGCTCGTAAATCATGCCCTCCAGAAGCAAATAAACAAGTATGTAAATAACCATTTGCCGATAAACGTGCCCGAACACAATCACCGCAAAAAGGAGATGAAACTGATGAAATAACTCCTATTTCTCCAGATCCATCTGAATGAGCCCATCGCTTCGCAACATCACTAGAAGATTCTGAATCTAAAGGAATTAGATCGAAATACTTCTGTAAATAGTTGATTATGTCGAATGAAGGGATTACTTGCCCCAACATCCATCCATTTGTTCTACCAACATCCATATACTCTATGAACCGAACAATAACTTCTGTATTACGAAAATGGTCTACTAACTTTTTTACTTCTGATTCATTAACTCCTTTTTGAACTACACAATTTACCTTAACTGGAGTCAATCCGAATTCTATTGCTGCATGAATACCATCTAATATTGTATCTACTGAAGTATTACTATCGGTCATTTTGCAATGTATATCTTGATCCAGTGCATCTAAACTTACTGTAACTCTGTTAAGTCCTGCTTCTGAAAGTTCTTTTGCATATTTACGCAATAAGGAAGCATTCGTTGTTAATGCGATGTCTAAACCTAATTTTGAAAGTTTTTTCACTAAATCTGGAAGATTTGGACGTAATAATGGCTCACCACCTGTAATTCTAACTTTTTGGAGCCCCAATTCCTTACATGATTTTACAACTTTTTCTATTTCATCGAAAGAAAGAAAGGCTCTCTTAGGCATGAAAGCATGATCAGAACCAAATTTTTCTCTTGGCATGCAATATCTGCATCTAAAATTACACCTATCGGTAACTGAAATACGTAGGTCTCGTAATTGGCGACCGTACTTGTCGGATACCATGACATATGCGTTAAGCAAGAGGTGATGAGGGTTACTCATATTGGACAGATTGAATAAAGACGACCTCTTACGATGTGCTGAGAGATATGCTGTCGATTAGTTCAAAGGCACGTGAAATGCTTGATAAATTTGCAGAAGATGCTGATGATAATAATCTACTATTGAGAATAGAAATAATCGGCAGAGGTCCTAAGGGATTTCAATATGATTTACAACTAGTGAATAAAAGTGAAGGAAAAGAAGACGATATTGCCCTAGAAATAGATGGAATGGCTGTTCTGGTTGATTTAAAAAGTAAAATATATCTTGAAGGTACAACTATAGATTACAAAGAAACTTTAATGGGCGGTGGTTTTAGTTTTGATAATCCTAATCCGTTATGGATGGATGAATTATCTCAGGCAGTGGCTGAAATAATTGCCGATGAAGTTAATCCAGCTGTAGCATCACACGGCGGTCATGTAGATCTGGTGGGCGTTGATGAAAACAAGGCAATAATTTCCTTCGGAGGAGGTTGTCAAGGTTGNGGGATGGCAGATGTAACATTAAAACAGGGCGTTGAAGTCATGATAAAAGAGAAAGTTCCAGGAATAACGGAAGTCNTCGATGTTACAGATCATGCTGCTGGTACAAACCCATTCTACTAATTAGTACATTGGAAGTTCATCATCATCCTCAGGTGCAGGAAGTGCTATAGATTGTGCTCTTTCAAATGCTTCACGAACTTTGTCTTCTATTTTCCGTGCATCTTCTAATAAATCATTAACTGGGATTTCCATATCTAGTAATTCACTAAGTCCTTCAATAGCAATTAATGCTGCTCTTGCATCCGGATATACTGGATTACATTCCGATAAAAGTGCTGTAATATCGAGNTTTTGTCTTTCACCTTCTGCTATTAAATAACCTGCAATACCTGATACAACGCCTTGTTGAATCCTTTGAATATTAGCATCATCAAGTCTGTCTCTACCTTCACCTGTTGATGATACACTCCATAGATCACTTTCTTCTTTAATTCCCAAATCGTTACTTACTACTCCATCTATCACGATTAGTTTACTGAATCCTCCTTTGGTGAACCATTCTAATACAGTCTGACCGAAGTAAACATCATTTTCACTTGGAAATTGAATTTCTGCAGTAAATACTCCTATTCCATCTCCTTGATATACTCTTACAGGATGTTTTGGGACAGAATCATGAATTAAGGCTATGGCAGGAAATTTAGGATGCATGACAGTGCCCATTGGACCTAAATTTAGAGATCTAATAAGATGTGAAGCAGCAATAACGCCAACAGAACCTACTGTAGAAAATCCACATATTGCAACCCCTCCCAATTTTGAAGAATCTGCGCCTGAATGTAAAACCAAAGGATATCCGGCGCTAGTCCCATCACTCATAGCAAGCCCTTGGGTAGGACTCATTTTAATTTCACGGATTTTAATTAAATTAATTTAAAAAAACCTAACTTTATGTAATAACAACTAATGGATATGAATAATGGAACAAGAGCCCAAAGATTGGTCATTTAGTTCTCATATTGGGAAGGACTTACGAAATGTGGAATTACCGAATGCTAATTTAAAGAGAGCTGTATTTGATAACTCAGATATGGAAGGGGCTAATTTATCTGGATCTGACCTCAGAAATGCCTCTCTTCAAGGCACAAATCTGATGAAAGCTGCTTTAGATGGGGCTGACCTCAGAGGAGCTCGGCTTCTGAAAGCAAAACTAGGATTATCAAATTTACAAGGTGCTAAANTAGATGGTGCCGATATGAGAGGAATTAGAGGAAGATATGCAATTTGGAGGAATGCAAACTGGTGGGATGCAATCCTAGATGATTCATTGCGTAAAGCACTATCAAAAAAATGGCCAAAAGAATGAATTATTTTTCAACAATTTTCCCCAATTTTTCTTTCATCCAATCTGGAATGGGGAGTTTATTGGTAATAGAATCCATATCCGTACAGACTGTTATTTGTTTCGCAGACCAACACAAAACATTATTTTGATTATAAATTTCATAATACCATTTTATGGAAGTGTTTCCAATTTCTTTTATTGATAATTTGCAAATAGCCGTATCACCATATTTTAGAGGATTATGAAATGTTGCTTCGCTGTGGATTAATGGAAATCCTATTCTGTGTTCATTTAATATTACATTGTAATGCATATCACATGTATATTCCCATGATTCTTCATAAAAACGATGCGCTAAATCCCAAAATCTAGGATAATATGCTATGCCGGCCAAATCGACCATTGGAAAATCAATTCTGCGAGAAGAAGTGAAAACCATACCTCTTCCTAAGGGCATTATGTTTCAAGTGTTGTTGTGGAATTTACTTTGATGTAGAAAAGAAATCTTCTACTTTTTCAAAAAAATTATTCTCTAAATTTTTAATCTTAATTATTTTTTTATTAGTTACTGATTTATTTTCCTTCCAAATGGGTACCATGGATGTCCAAACACCTTCACCCTTAATCCTAGAATAAAGAGCAGCACCAATATGAATTGCTATGAGAACATAACTTAAATCGGCGGAAAAACCATGAATTTCAATTACTAAATCCTGCACCGCCCCATCAGTAATTCCTTGTGTAAATAAAGCAGCAATCAATAAACCGGAAAGAGGTAAAATGATTAAGCACAAATACATGCAAATGTGGATAGTTTTTGCAAGATATTTATGAGCAGATGGGATGGGTTCTCTGGCACCAAGAAATGTTTCAAAACGTCTCATATAAGAATAACGCATTATAACAATAATTAAGAAAATAATTGCGAAAAATACTTCAAAAACTAATAATTCTGAGTTCTCTAACTCAGATATATCATCTAGTTGCTTGAATATACCATATGNGTACAAAAGGATAAATGTCCAATGAATTATCCTAGCAGAAAATGTATGAGTTCTTTTCACTTCCACTTTTGCAGACAGGGAATATTTGTATATTAAATTAGTTATCATACAAAATTTTTCTAAAAATTCTTTATTCTAAAAAATCAATTATCCTTTGAGATACTTGTGTATCTCTCAAGATTCTCCNATGGCCGAGATTTTTAGTCAAGAAAATTTTACTATTCGGTATTTCTTTTTGTAATTTCTCAGAAGATTTCACATCAGCATCCCTGTCATCCCTACAATGAATTATCAGTGATTTAACAGATATTTTTTTTGCAAATTCGATTGGATCTAGGGAAGATAGTTTCATTCTATACTTTTTTTCATAGTATTTAACCATCATATCAGCATATTTATTTCCTGGTAAATCAAACATATTTACGAAATTAGTGAACATAGGCCTAATTTTTAGTGATGGTAGGCTGATTATTACTATACTTTTGAAATCTCTATTAATCTTGACAGAATTAAGTGCTGCAATAGCTCCTACTGAGTGCGATATTAAATGGTTAAAAGGACCTATTTCATGGTTTAGATGGTTAATACATGACACTACTTCAGAAACGTTGCATCGTTTTGAAGAAGATTTTCCATGCCCAGGTAGATCGAAAACAGTAACATCAAAGCCTGCATTATGGCATTNTTTTGCGATGTGATAAAATTGACTNCCTCTGCCATTCCAACCATGGATCAAAAGAATTTTTTCTCCTTGATTTTTTAAATTATAGATTTGTATAATTTTATTAATATCCGGTATCTTAATTCTTGAAAATTCACTTTGCTTCAAGAATTCTAACTCTCTTTCTGGAGTTTTGAAATATATTGGTCGAGTAAAGAAGAAAAGAAGTAATCTAGAAGCAAGATATGGATGTATTAAGTGAAGTATTTTTGTGAGAATCAAGATTATTTTAGGTAACCTATAGTANTCATTGACTATCTCTTTTTCAATCATAGTGATCCTATNCCTCCGATATCGATATTTTATTCAAAACTCGCAGGCATAGATGAATGATGCAAATTAATACGTAGAGAACCGTCCGAATCAACTATGTAACTAAAGGAAAATTCAACTTTTACTTCATCGCCTTCGGGCGTCATAAAAAAATAATTACCCATGGCTATAGCGCTTGTTTCATTAAGGATAAGGCCTTCATTCTCAAATCGTACGTTTGTCCAACCCTTGATTGCAAAACCTTTGTCTTCTGGGTATTCATCATTACCCGCAACGAAATACGATAATGCACCTTCGAAGGTTGAGCGAAATTGAACATCAATAGCGAGTGTTGGCTTGAATAAGACTGGACTGATGCCATATGCATACAAGGATTTGATATGTGTTCTTGCTCTTTCAACATAGTCCATACCAGTATTGTGTGCCGTCGCGATCGAAACAATACCTTCTCCCCAAGCGCGCTGCGCCTTCTCTACGTCCATCATGGTCACCATACTATCCCTCAAACTCCGGTTCAATCGGAATATTA